>JAIPDD010000030.1 GCA_021737875.1 Sulfuritalea sp. | reverse complement strand
GGTGTGAAAGACATGGACAGCAAGATGATCAACTCAGTCATGCGTGGCGTCTTTTTGAAAGACCCCAACTTGCGCCGCGAATTTTTGTCCCTCATTCCTAAGAAAGGCTGACCCTATGTTGGTTCGACTGCTTTACGCCAGCCGCGCGATTGACCCTGCTTCTGCGGCCATTGACGACATCTTGCTTCAATCCCGCCAGGGCAACCCGAGCTCCGGCATCACAGGCATCTTGTGCTACGGCGGCGGCATTTTTCTGCAAGCCATTGAAGGCGGTAGAAACGCCGTGAGCGAGCTTTACAGCCACATCCAGCGCGACCCGCGCCACAAAGACGTGGTGCTATTGCATTACGAAGAAATCTCTGAGCGGCGTTTCAGCGGTTGGACCATGGGCCAAGTCAATATGTCCAAAATCAACGCCAGCATTTTGCTCAAATATGCAGAAAAACCCGAGCTAGACCCCTACAGTGTTTCAGGCAAAGTTTCCTTGGCACTGCTTGAAGAACTGATGGCAACGGCCTCCATCATCGGACGCGCCTAATTGCGGCTGAAACTATGAAGCCTTTGCTGGGTTGCGATTTCTCGAGCAGCCCCAGCAAACGCAAAAACATCGTGCTGGCATGGGGCGTCTCCGATGGCCAGCGGGTGCAAGTGCAAGGCCTTGAGCGCATCGCAAGTCTCTCGGATTTTGTAAGGGCATTGGAAGAGAAAGAGGAATGGCTTGGCGGGTTTGATTTGCCCTTCGGCTTGCCGCGTGAATTGGTTGAAACCCTGGGCTGGCCCACGGACTGGGAAGCCTGCATGGACCACTACGCATCGCTTTCCCGCGCTGACATTCGGGCCCAATTTTCCGCCTTTTGCAACGCCCGCCCGGTGGGTTCTAAGTTCGCCCACCGCGCCACCGATGGGCCCGCAGGCTCGAGCCCGTCGATGAAATGGGTCAACCCGCCAGTAGCCTACATGCTCCATGCCGGTGTGCCCTTATTGCGGCAAGTCGGTGCGTATTTTCCCGGCTTGCAGTCACCCCAACCGAATGCAAGCCGAATCGCCTTTGAGGCTTATCCGGGAATGTTGGCGCGAAAAGTTTTGGGCGCACGCAGTTACAAAAATGACGACAAAGCCAAGCAAACGCCTGAGCGCTTGATTGCGCGTAAAGACCTGGTCAATGCTTTGGAGCTGGGGCAGTGTGGCCTCGGTTTGCGTTTAAAACTCAGCCACGCCCAGCGCGACGCATTGGTAGAAGATGCCTCGGGCGACGCGCTAGACGCAGTGCTCTGCCTCATGCAAGCGGCCTGGGCCCAAAAGCAAGGACCGGCTTTGTATGGCTTGCCGCCAAGCATCGATGCGCTTGAAGGGTGGATTATTGGCGCGTAGGGGAAAATCGCCCCCTGTTCTGGGTGTATAACTCCCTTCATCCCCCAATTGACAAGCGCTAGGGGAGCGCAAAAAACAAGGAAAAAACATGGGTGCGCAGTGGAAAGCAAAAGGCAAAGAATTGGCTGCCAACGCCAAAGGCCGGGCCTTTGGAAAATTAGCCAAAGATATCATGATTGCCGCCCGCAATGGCGCAGACCCCGCCTCGAACGCGCGCTTGCGTTTGGTGGTGGAGCAGGCCCGAAAAATCTCCATGCCCAAAGACACCTTGGACCGTGCCATCAAAAAGGGCGCGGGGCTGACCGGAGAATCGGTCAGTTTTGAACACGTGATTTATGAAGGCTTTGCGCCCCACCAAGTTGCGGTGATGGTGGAGTGCCTGACCGACAACGTCAACCGCACAGCGCCTGAGATGCGGGTCTTGTTTCGAAAAGGCCAACTTGGAACCTCGGGTTCCGTGGCTTGGGACTTTGACCATGTGGGCATGATTGAAGCCGAGCCTACGGACAAAGGCAACGACCCCGAGCTCGCCGCCATCGAAGCAGGTGCCCAAGACTTTGAACCTGCAGAAGAAGGCGCTACGCTTTTTCTGACCGACCCCGCAGACTTAGATTTGGTCAGCCGCGCTTTGCCTGCGCATGGGTTCACGGTGCTCTCAGCAAAGCTAGGCTACAAACCTAAAAACCCGGTGGATCCCGCCAACCTCAGCCCCGAACACTTAGAGGAAGTAGAGGCCTTTCTCGCAGCGATAGACGCCAACGACGATGTGCAGAATGTGTTTGTGGGGCTGGCGGGTTAGTTAGCCACACACCAAACAACTTGCTTTGCGCGGCATGCGCACCTGGGTCCATTCCATGCTGCGTCCATCGAGCATCAACAGCCGCCCGGTCAGGGCTTGGCCGATCGAGGCGAGGATTTTCAATGCTTCGGCAGCTTGCATAGCACCAATGATGCCGACCAAAGGCGCGAAAACGCCCATGGTGGCGCAACGGGTTTCTTCCGGCGTATGGTCCGGGGGGAAAACGCAGGCGTAGCAGGGTGAGGACGCATCGCGCGGGTCGTACACCGTGATCTGGCCGTCCATCTGAATCGCCGCGCCCGAGACCAAGGGTTTGCGGTGGGTGACGCACGCCGCGTTGACCGCTTGGCGGGTTGCAAAATTGTCGCAACAGTCTAAAACCACATCGGCCTGCGCCACCAAGGTGTCAAGGAGTGCTGCATCAGCGCGCACGGCAAGCGCGTTGACTTGCACATGGGGGTTCAGCGCGAGCAAGGTTTCTTTGGCAGACACTACTTTGGCTTGGCCCACGTTGGCCGTGGTGTGGGCAATTTGGCGTTGCAAGTTGGTGAGTTCTACGCTGTCGTCATCCACCAAAGTGATTTGACCTATGCCTGCGCAAGCCAGGTACATCGCTGCGGGGGAACCCAAACCGCCAGCGCCAATGATGAGCGCATGGCCTTGCAGAATGCGGGTTTGGCCTTCAATGCCAATGTCGTCCAACAAAATATGACGCGAATAGCGCAGCAGCTCCTCGTCTTGCATGCTGCGCTCAGTCATCTTTGCCTCACTCGTCCTTGGTTTCGGGCTTGCGCTCTACCAAGGTTTTGCTGACCAACACCGATTGGCCTTTGAGTTGTCGGATGGCCTGCATCAACTGAAAATCTTTGTCGGAACCAAACTCAGGCGCCTTGCGCTCGGCCACAGGTTTGCGCGACTCTTCTTCGAGCCGTTTCAGGGCTTCTTCGCGGGCTTTCTCACGAACGTCGTCTTTCTTTTCCTCGCCTTGGCCGCTGCCCAAATGTTTCTCCAAATCGACTTCACGCGTACGCAGCGCGGCAAAAGGGCTGCCCTCGGCGGTTTCGTCCACCATCACATCGGGTACGATGCCTTTGGCTTGGATGGACTTTCCGCTGGGCGTGTAATAGCGCGAGGTCGTGATTTTCAAACCGGTATCAGGGCCCAAGGGGCGGAAGGTTTGAACCGAGCCTTTGCCAAAGGTTTGGCTGCCCATGATGGTGGCGCGCTTGTGGTCTTGCAAAGCGCCGGCCACAATTTCGCTGGCCGATGCGGAGCCTTCGTTAACCAATACCACGACCGGTACTTTTTTCAACCCAGCGGGCAATGACTTCAAGGGGTCTGCGCCTGCGCGGCCTTGGTAGTCTTGGGGCATAGCCTTGAGAACTTGTTTGCTGTCGGCGGTTTGTCCGTTGGTAGAGACCACGGTCACGTTCTCAGGCAAAAATGCCGCAGAGATAGCCACGGCTGCATTCAAGAGGCCACCCGGATCATTGCGCAGGTCAAGCACCAGGCCTTTGATTTTTGGGTCTTGCTTGTAAATTTCATTGACCTTCTTCACGAAGTCATCGACCGTGCGCTCTTGGAACTGGCTCACCCGAACCCAGCCGTAGCCAGGTTCCACCAATTTGCCCCGAACCGAGAGTTGCTTGATTTCCTCGCGGATGATGGTGACCGGAAAGGTGCGCCCCTCTTCTTTGCGAAAAATCGTTAAAAGTACCTTGGTACCGGGTTCTCCGCGCATACGTTTGACCGCTTCGTTTAGGCTTAAGCCCTTGACCGCGGTCTCGTCAATTTTCGTGATCAGGTCATTGGTTTTCAAACCCGCGCGAAAGGCGGGTGAGCCTTCAATGGGCGACATGACTTTGACGAGACCGTCTTCTTGGGTGATTTCAATACCCACACCGACAAATTTCCCAGAGGTGCCTTCGCGGAATTCTTTGAACGCTTTTTTATCAAAGTAAGCCGAATGCGGATCCAGACTGGAGACCATGCCGGAGATCGCGTCGGTGATGAGTTTTTTGTCATCAACTGGCTCGACGTAATCACTTTTGATCAGGCCAAACACAGCCGAGAGCTGTTGCAGCTCTTCGAGCGGCAAAGGCGCCATTGCACTGCGCGCGCCGGTTTGAAGCGATACGGTGGTGAGTGCCCCGGCCACAATACCCAAGGCGACCCAGCCTGCGATCTTTATTTTTTGACCCATAAAAAGTTCTCTGTTGCCTTGTTGTTTCTAGTCGTGCTTTGGTGCTTTACCTTGAGAGGCAACCGCAGCGGCAGCCAAGGCTACAGCTTCTGCGTTCCCTAGATAGTAGTGCTTTATGGGCTTGAGTTCTGAGTCGAGCTCATAAACCAGTGGAATGCCGTTGGGAATGTTGACGCCCACAATGGCATCGTCGGAGATGCCGTCTAAGTATTTCACCAACGCACGGATGGAGTTTCCATGCGCTGCGATGACCATGCGTTTGCCCGCCAACAGGCCGGGTGCGATCGATTCATTCCAAAACGGCATTACCCGCGCCACGGTGTCTTTGAGGCATTCGGTCAAAGGAATTTGTTCTGGCTTGAGCTTGGCGTAGCGTGCGTCGCTGCGCTCGCTGCGCGGGTCTTGCGCTGTGAGCGCGGGCGGTGGGGTGTCGTAACTGCGTCGCCAGACCAAAACCTGTTCCTCGCCGTATTGCTTGGCCATGTCGGCTTTGTTGAGTCCTTGCAGGGCACCGTAATGCCGCTCATTGAGCCGCCAAGCGTGGACCACTGGCAGCCAGGTGCGGTCCATTTCATCCAGGCAATGCCACAGCGTGCGGGTTGCCCGCTTGAGCATGCTGGTGTAGGCCACATCGAAGTCATAACCCTGGGCTTTGAGGAGCCTCCCCGCATTTTTGGCTTGGTCTACCCCGGTGGGGGTCAGGTCCACATCGGTCCATCCGGTAAAGCGATTTTCTAAATTCCAGGTGGATTCGCCATGGCGAATCAAAACAAGTTTGTACATAGTGGGTGAATCAAGGGCTAAACCAAGGGGCAAGATACAGGGGTCAAAGCAGCAGTTCGGTACAGCATTCTAAAATGCATGGTCTAGACCTCTAGCAACTATCAAGGAACAAAGTGAAATTTATTATCGATAACTGGATGCTAATCAGCCTGGCCGTGGTTTCTGGGGCCTTGCTGTTGGGCCCCGTCATCCAAGGCGCTGCAAGCCGTGGCCTGAGCGCGGCCGAGGCCGTGCAGTTGATGAACCGTGAAAAAGCGGTGGTCGTTGATGTCTGCGAGCCGGCAGAATTTTCAGCAGGCCATATCGTGGGCGCTAAAAACATTCCGCTGGCCCAACTCGAAACCAAGCTCGCTGGCGCTGTTAAAAACAAAAGCCTGCCTTTGATTCTCGTATGTCAATCGGGAATTCGTTCGTCTAGGGCGGTGGCTACGGCCCAAAAACTCGGTTTCGAGAAAGCCCATTCTTTGGGCGGCGGCCTGTTGGCTTGGAAAACTGCCAATATGCCGGTTGAAAAAGCGTAAATTTCCCCTTTTGTTATCAGACTTCCCACAACCAACCATTTATCGTATGCAAACCGTCAAGATGTACACCACCGCCGTGTGTCCTTACTGCGTTCAAGCCAAGCGCATCCTCAAATCCAAGGGCGTAGAACACATTGAAGAAATCCGTATTGATGCTAACCCTGACCAGCGCACGCACATGATGGAAATCACGGGGCGGCGCACCGTGCCCCAGATTTTCATTGGTAATACGCACGTGGGTGGTTGCGATGACCTGATGGACTTGGACAGCCGGGGCGGCTTGGTGCCCTTGTTGGCGCAGGCCTGAGCGTCATTCGCTAGGCTTGTTGCCCTGACATAATCCCCAGTCGAGCCCACCCTGTGTGACCGGGTGGGCTTTGTTTTACCTTGAAAGAAATTGCCATGGCTGACCAAGAACCTGTATTCCAAATTCAACGCGTTTACCTCAAAGAGGCCTCGCTTGAGCAACCGAACTCTCCTGCTATTTTGCTCGAGCAAGAGCAACCTTCTGTCGATATTCAGCTCGGCGTAGAGGCCAACCCGGTGGCAGAAGGCATTTACGAGGTGTGTGTGACGGCCACGGTTCAGACCAAAATTCAAGACCGCACTGTGTTTTTGGTAGAAGCTAAGCAAGCCGGTATTTTTGAAATTCGCAATCTAGCCCCCGAACAAATGGGTCAGGTCATGGGCATTGCCTGCCCGCAAATCGTTTACCCCTACTTGCGCGGCAATGTGGCCGATTTAATTCAGCGCGGTGGTTTTCCTCCTGTGCATTTGTCGGAAATCAATTTCCAAGCGATGTACGAGCAGCAGCAAAACCCCGCTGGCGCAGACGCTGCGCCTAGCAGCTTGCAATAAACCACCCCTGCGCTGGCGCTAAGGCACCATGAAAATTCTGATTCTGGGTGCCGGCGCCTGGGGCAGTGCGCTGGCAGTGAGTGCTTGTAGCCATCCCCAGGGGCACCTCGTCACGCTCTGGGCCCGTGACAGCGCCCAGGTGGCTGCGATGCAACTCCAGCGTGAAAACCATCGTTATTTACCGGGTGTAGTGTTGCCCAGCCATTTGGGTATTTTGAATGCGTCCTGGGCGGAGCTCGTGCCCCTGTGCGCTGCGCAAGATTTGGTGGTGGTCGCCACACCGATGGCGGGGCTGCGCTTTGCATTGGCGCAACTTCAGCCACTCCAGGTTCCCGTGGCGTGGTTGTGCAAAGGCTTTGAAACTCCGCAGACCGACCAGGCCTGGGGCCTTATGGGCCATGAGGTGCAAGCTTCTGTTGCGCCCACGCTTTACGCTGGCGTACTCAGCGGCCCCAGTTTTGCCCAAGAGGTAGCGAAAGGCCAGCCCACCGCTTTGGTTGCGGCCAGCGCCCACGACGCGGTTCGCAAGGCGCTGGTGGACGCTTTTCACAGCCAATCGCTGCGGGTGTATGCCAGTGACGACATCGTGGGTGTAGAAGTCGGTGGTGCGGTTAAAAACGTCTTGGCGATTGCCACCGGCTTGTGCGATGGTTTGCAGTTGGGGCTCAATGCCCGCGCCGCGCTCATTACCCGCGGTCTGGCTGAGATGACGCGGCTGGGTTTGGCCTTAGGCGCCAAGCCAGAAACCTTTATGGGCCTGAGTGGTTTGGGTGATTTGGTTTTAACGGCCACGGGTGATTTGTCCCGCAACCGGCGTATTGGACTGGCCCTTGCAGAAGGACACACCCTAGAGCAAGCGGTGCAAGCCTTAGGGCATGTGGCCGAAGGGGTGTACAGCGCGCGCACAGTTGTGCAACGGGCGCAGGGCTTGGGGGTTGAGATGCCGATTGCCCAAAGCGTGGTGGCGCTGCTGGACGGCAAGTTGCAGCCCGCGCAGGCGGTGGCTGCCCTGATGGGCCGGGGGCCTACCCAGGAACTGTAGCGGCTTGAACCTTGGCGGCAATGTAGGCCATCGCCTCTTCTACTTGGTCCACCAAAATCAAACACAGCTCGCCTGGTTCAAGTGCATCCATCGCAGTGTCGATAGCTAAAAACTCGCCATAAATTTCAGAGCGCTGGGTGGCTTTTTTGGCATGGGCCAAACCTTCACGCAACAGCGCCATCACTTCACCGTTGGAGCGCCCGCGCTGGCATTGGTCTTCGTACATCACCACTTCTTCAAAGGCGTCGCCCAAAATTTCGGTGATTTGGCGAATATCTTGGTCACGCCGGTCACCGGGGCCGCTGATCACTACGCTGCGCCGGCTTGCCGGCATGGCTTGCACCGCCTGAACCAAAGCGACCATGGCATCGGGGTTGTGGCCGTAGTCAGCAATCACGGAGGCGCCGCGGTAGGTAAACAAATTAAAGCGGCCTTGGGCGTTGTTGCTGTCGTTGGAGAAATGGGCCAAGCCGGCGCGAATGGTGTCCCAATCCATGCCCAAGGCCCACACCGCTGCCACGCTGGCCATGGTGTTTTCTACCTGGAACCCGACCGTGCCATTCAAAGTCAAAGGAATATCTTTCAGTGCGATCGTGTGCTTCACATCGCCTTTGGCAGCCACCAAATTCCCGTTTTCAACATACACCACCGCATGGCCTTGGGCGCGGTGCGTGGCCATCACCGGGTTGAATTTGTCCAAGGCAAAAAACGTGACCGCGCCTTTGCACTTGGCAGCCATGCTGGCAACAATCGGATCGGCTGCATTCAAAACAGCCGTTCCTTTGGTGCTCACGTTTTGAACAATCACGCGCTTGAGTACGGCCAGTTCATCGACCGTGGTGATGTAGTTCAGGCCGAGGTGATCACCACTGCCCACATTGGTGACAACGGCCACATCACAGCGGTCAAACGCCAAGCCTTCGCGCAATACCCCGCCGCGTGCAGTTTCAAGCACTGCAGCCTCCACGTCGGGATGGTGCAACACATTTTTCGCACTCTTGGGGCCACTGCAGTCACCCGTATCAATACACGCGCCGCCCACGTACACCCCATCGGTATTGGTCATGCCAACGCACAAGCCTTGGTGCGTCAACAAGTGAGTGATCAAACGCACGGTCGTGGTTTTTCCGTTGGTTCCCGTGACCGCAACGATGGGGATACGGCCGTCTTGCCCATTTTTAAATAGCATCGACACAATGGCTTCCCCCACAGCGCGGCCTTTGCCAAAGGAGGGGCTCAGGTGCATCCGAAGTCCGGGCGCGGCATTGACTTCCACCACGCCGCCGCCTTGTTCTTCAATCGGGCGCAAGATGCTGTCGCAAACCATGTCGACCCCGCAAATATGCAAGCCCACCATATGCGCAGCAGCTACAGCGCGAGCGGCCACATCGGGGTGAACGTCATCGGTCACGTCTGTGGCAGAACCACCGGTAGATAAATTGGCGTTGTTGCGTAAATTGACCCGTTCGCCTTTGGCAGGGATCGATTCGGCGCTAAAGCCTTGTCCGGCCAAACACGCGTGGGCAATTTCATCGAAGCGGATTTTGGTAAGCGAGGTCGAATGGCCTTCACCGCGTTTGGGGTCTTGGTTGACGTGCTCAACCAATTGCGCCACGGTGTGAATACCATCGCCCAAGACCTTAGGCGGGTCGCGCCGTGCGGCTGCGACCAATTTGTCGCCCACCACGAGCAAACGGAAATCGTTGCCCGGCATATAGCGTTCAACCAAAATGCGATCGCGAAATTCGATGGCAACGGCATAGGCCGCGCGCAACTGGGCTTCGCTCACAATATTGACAGTCACGCCTTTGCCTTGGTTGCCGTCCAGCGGTTTCACCACCACCGGCCAGCCAATCTCGAGCGCGGCTTTCAAGGCATCGTCAGCGTCACTGACTGCGCGCCCCATCGGCACAGGGACACCTGCTGCGCTAAGCAGTTTTTTGGTGAGCTCTTTGTCTTGTCCGATGGCCTCAGCGATGGCGCTGGTGGCGTCAATCTCTGCGGCTTGAATGCGCCGTTGTTTGCTGCCCCAACCAAAGCGCACCATCGAGCCTTCGGTCATGCGGCTAAACGGAATATTGCGCGCTATCGCGGCATTCACGACAGAGCCTGTACTGGGCCCAAGGCGAACGTCTTCGTCAAGCTCGCTCAATTGCGCAAGGGCCGCAGGAACATCAAACGGCGTATCGTTGAGCGCAGCCAGGCACAAGTCTTGTGCCAGCGTAAAGGCCAGCCTGCCAACCGCTTCTTCGCTGTACTCCACCACCACTTGGTACACCCCGGCGTCTAAGGTCGGTTTGGTGCAGCTAAAAGTCACGGGACAACCGGCCTGCGCTTGCAAACCCAAAGCTGCCAACTCCAAGACGCTTGCCAAGGGAACCGAGTCATCGTGGCCAATCGGCTGAAACGGGCTGATTTCTGGAAAGCGGGCGCGCAAGCGAGTCTCAAAACCGGCCAATTTACCAATCGCGCACTCATCGGGCTCGCAAGAGACGATCGCCTGAATCGCGGTGTGGTGGCTCCACAAATTGGGTCCGCGCAGGGCTCTGGTACGGGTAACTTCCATAGTCAATAAGGCGTTTTTTGGGGGTTGGATTCAAATGTGCGAAGCCCCGCGGCGATCAGCTCGGCAGGGATACCCAGTGCCCACGCTGCAGCCACGGCTGCCATCACCATCTCGGGTTGCGCGGCTTTGCTGGGCTTGAGGCTCGTGAGAGAAAGCAGCGTCACTTCTTGCAGGCCTTGGGCCAAAATAATGGCGCCGTTTTTCACAAAAACAGCGCGTTCGCCTGCTTGGCGGTGGGCTAGCAAAGTCGGGTGCGATTCAGATAAGGCATAGAAAATCACTTTGCCATCGCATAAATCGGCCAGCTCTACTACTTGCGAATCTTGGGCGTTTAAGACGGCCGTGCCAGTCGGCAAGATCACGTCGACTTGGGTTCGAGCAACTTTAAAGGTTTGTTCCGCGTCAAGAATATCGAAGGCTTGCAAGTCCTCTTGCCAGGTGACATCGGTCACCACCCCCACATCGCACTTGTCATAGGCCAGGCCTTCGCCAAGAATCGTTGTGCTTGGGTTTTCAAAGACAGCCGCTTGGACCGAGCGGTTCATCAAAATCCGTTGTCCGGCTTCCCAATGGGTACTGTCGCGCGCATCAACGCGTCGGCCGTCCAAGTACAAGCCCTCGCTGCATGCTAAGCCGACATGCTTGCCGCTGATATGAACCAACCAAGCCACCAAGCGAGAAATGCGGCCGGTGTGCTGGGTTCCAGTGACGCCCACAATCGGGATGCGAGCTGTGGTGTGGGGCTCAAATAAATGCGCCATGATGGCTGTGCCCACCGGCTGGCCCTTGCCGTTCGATGGTTTGATGTGCGATAGCAAACCAGGGCTGGCGTTGACTTCAATCACCGCGCCTTGCTGGGCTTTGAGCGGCTTCGTGCAGTCTTCCAAGACCATGTCCACCCCGGCAATATCCAAGCCAACAACACGGGCTGCCAACGCGGCGGCCACAGCAATGCTTGGGTGCAGTTGCTCCGTGACGTCTAAGGCGACATTGCCGTTGCGCTGAATCAATACCTTTTGGTCTTTGGCGGGAATACTTTCAGGCGTGAGGCCGACCCGCTCGAGCTCGAGCAAAACTTCAGCGCTGTTGCTAGGCAAAATTTGGTTCAAAGGAGAGTCTTCACCCCGGCCCCGGCGCGGATCGCAGTTGATTTGTTGGTCTGCCAAGACGTCAATAGTGGAGATTCCGTCGCCAATTACATGCAAGCTGTCGCCTTTGGCCGCAGCGATGACCCGTTTGCCTACGACCAACAGGCGGTGTTCGTCACCTGCAATGAACTTTTCAACAATCACGCTGCCCCCGCCCTTGCGGTGGGCTAACTCGTAAGCCGCTTTGATTTCGGTTTCTTTGTACAGGTCCAGCGAGACCCCGCGCCCGTGGTTTCCGTCGTAAGGTTTCAGCGCAACGGGAAAGCCTACGCTTTGTGCGGCCTCCCAAGCGGCCTGTGCGCTTTTGACCAGCTCACCCTCAGGAACTGGGACGCCGCAGGCCTTGAGCAAGGATTTGGTGAGGTCTTTGTCGCTGGCAATTTCTTCGGCAATCGCGCTGGTTTGGTCCGTCTCGGCGGTCCAAATTCGCCGCTGTGCGCTGCCATAACCGAGCTGCACCAAGTTGCCTTCGGTCAGGCGAATATGGGGAATCTGTCGGTCCGTGGCGGCGTCCACAATGTGCGCGGTGCTGGGGCCCAAACACAAAGAATCCACCATGTCAGCCAAATGCGTTTGGGTCGCTTGGAGATCAAAAGGCGTTCCATTGATCGCTGCAAGGAGTAAATCGCGTCCGGCTTGAAGCGCCGCCCGCCCGACCTGTTCTTGGCGGGTGCGAAAGGCCACTTTGTAGACACCACGTTGCGAGGTTTGGCGGGCTTTACCGAAACTGGTTTGCATGCCCGCTAAATTTTGAAGCTCTAGAGCGACGTGCTCCAAAATATGGGCGGCCCACGTACCTTCGCGCAAGCGCTCTAAAAACCCACCGCGAACGCCCGGACTGCATTTGTGCTCTATCAACCCTGGCAGCCACGTGGTGAGGCGTTCGTAAAAACCAGTCAGGGTGTTGGAAGGGAAATCTTCTAAAGTACCAATATCAACCCAAGCCTCAATGACAGGACGGTAGGTCCAAATATTGGGACCGCGCAGGTAAGTTACCCGCAAAATTGCAATGTTTTTCTGGCTCGTCATGAAGAGAGATGGACTCGGCAGTCCACCAGGGTTGGTCTTAGTGCGTTGTGTATTCTCGCTCAAGCGCGGGTTTGCCCTTAAGCGGTCGCCCGACTCAGGCATAGTATCGGCTGCAAGACTGGCGTTGGCCTGACAATTCACGGTGTGTCTTTCAGCTGCATTGATATAAAAATTACGGATACCCATGACCATCGAAGTCCCTGTTGCCTTGTCTTTTTCTGGAGATTTGCCCCCGCATTGGCAAGCCCAGGCACAGTCGCAGCTCCAAGCCCATGAGAACGTGTGGGCCGCCTTAGAGGTTGACTTGGACACGCGTTTGCACTTTGTCAAAGGCCTGGTTCTAGCCACCAACCAGCGTTTATTGAGTTTTTCGCCCGATGACGCGCAGTGGCGCAGCTGGGACTACCGCAGCGGTTTGGTCTTGCAGCACCATGACCACGCCGGGGTGGGGCATTTGGAATTGCTCGATGCCAGCGGCCTGCTTTACAACTGGCGCTTTACCTTGGGTCAAAATTTACACGCTCTGCGCTTGGTGGATCAATTTCACGCCCACAACGAAAGCGCCCACAGTGGCCACGCTTTAGCCCCCATGCTGAACGCGGTGTGCCCGAGTTGCAAGGCCCCTTTAGAAGCGGATGCAGAAGAGTGTCCGGTGTGCACCAAAGTGATTCACACCCCGCCGTCGACCTGGACGCTATTTCGCCTGTGGCGCTTTGCCCAACCTTACCGAGGTCAGTTATTGGCCGGCTTTGTGCTTATGCTCTTGGGGACTGCAGCCAGCCAAGTTCCGCCCTACCTGACCATTCCTTTGGTCGATGAAGTGCTGATTCCCTTTCAAAACGGCCAGCATATTGAACCCACCACCATCGCGTGGTACCTCTCTGGCCTCTTAGGTTCTGGCCTTTTGGCTTGGGGTTTGAGTTGGGCGAAATCCTATATCTTGGCGCTGGCCTCGGAGCGCATTGCGGCCGACTTGCGCACCACCACGTACGAGCATTTGCTGCGCTTGTCGCTGGAATATTTCGGTGGAAAACGCACGGGTGATTTGCTCTCGCGCGTGGGCAGCGAAAGTGACCGTATTGCGGTGTATTTGTCTTTGCACCTCACCGACTTCGCCAGCGATGTGGTGATGATTGTGATGACGGCTGTGATACTTTTTTCAATGAACCCTTGGCTGGCCTTGATCACCTTGGTTCCGCTACCTTTTATTGGTTGGATGATTCACTTTGTACGTTACCGTTTGCAAACCGGTTTTGAAAAAATTGACCGCGTGTGGGGCGAAGTCACCAACGTCTTGGCTGACACCATTCCCGGGATTCGCGTGGTCAAAGCCTTTGCCCAAGAGCAGCGCGAGGCCAAGCGTTTTCGCGATGCCAACCAACATAACTTGCTCGTCAATGACCGGATCAACAGAATCTGGTCGCTGTTTTCGCCCAGCGTGTCTTTGCTCACGGAAATTGGTCTCTTGGTGGTTTGGGGGTTTGGGATTTGGCAGGTCGCCAATGATCAAATCACGGTTGGTATGTTGCTCGCTGCGATTGCCTATATCGGGCGGTTTTACGGCCGGCTCGATTCGATGAGCCGCATCGTCTCGGTGACGCAAAAGTCCGCCTCCGCAGCCAAGCGTATTTTTGACATCTTGGACCATGTCTCCAGCGTCCCAGAACCAGCGCAACCCGTTCCCATGGGCAAAGTGCAAGGCCGTATTGAGATTCGCGACGTAGGATTTCGCTACGGCAATCGGGAAGTCAACCGGGGTATCAACCTCAATATTGCCCCCGGAGAAATGATTGGTTTGGTCGGCCACAGCGGTTCTGGAAAAAGCACCTTGGTGAATTTAATTTGCCGCTTTTACGACGTGTCTGAAGGCTCCATCCGGGTCGATGGGGTGGATATTCGCTCCTACGCCATTTCAGACTACCGGCAAAACATCGGTTTGGTCTTGCAAGAGCCTTTTTTGTTTTTCGGAACCATTGCCGACAACATCGCCTACGGCAAGCCCCACGCCAGCCGCGCCGAGATCATGGCCGCTGCGCGAGCCGCCCATGCGCATGAATTTATTTTGCGACTTCCCCAGGGCTATGACTCCATGGTCGGTGAGCGCGGCCAGGGCTTATCGGGCGGCGAGCGCCAGCGCATCTCGATTGCCCGGGCTTTGCTGATTGATCCGCGTATTTTGATTTTGGATGAAGCGACCTCGTCGGTGGATTCGGAAACCGAAAAAGAAATTCAAAAAGCCTTAGAGAATTTAGTTCAAGGCCGCACCACCATCGCCATCGCCCACCGACTCTCGACCTTGCACCGCGCCGACCGCTTGGTGGTATTAGACCGCGGACGGGTGGTCGAGGAGGGTTCGCATGACGTTTTGATGGCCGCAGAAGGCGCTTACTTCAAGCTCTACCAAGCCCAAGCGCGCAATGCCGAGCAAGGCATTGACGCTGTACCAAGGAGCGAAGCATGAACTTCACACTCGAGCGCAACGCCTTTGGCAAACTGATTTTGAGCAATGCCCAAGGCGAACGTTTTGAAGGGGTGGTGCCGGTTCGCACTTTCCCCATCCAAGCCCCTGACGAAGGCATATCGATGGTCAGCCTGGACGGGCATGAAGTCGGCTGGCTTAGCCACCTCAGTGACGCAACGCAAGAGGCACAGCAGATGATTCGTGCAGCTTTGGAACAGCGGGAATTTATGCCAGTGATTGAGCGCATCGTCTCGGTCAGCAGTTTCTCAACACCGTGCACCTGGTCAGTACAAACCGACCGGGGCGAGACGGAATTTGTATTGCGTGGCGATGAAGACATTCGCCGCGTGGGAATCGACCACAGCCTGTTGATTGCCGATACCCATGGCATTCAGTATTTGGTTCGCGATCAGTTCGCTTTGGATGCGGCGAGTAAAAAAATACTGGATCGGTTTTTGTAACTTATGGCTTGATTGCGAAAACGGTCAGTGCCTTTGCTTTATCAAACCAAGCCTAAATACCCACTCACCAGCCAAAGCGATGAGACCACCAAGGTGGTAAAGGTTCCTGCCATACCGCCTACGCGAAATTTTCCGGGTGCTTGGACCGAGCTGATGCCGTAGGCATGTGCAACCCGCGCAAGGACCAGCAAGCACCCTAGGGCGTGCAGCAACCCAGACGGGCTGTTTTGTAATTCCATCAGAACCAGTAGCACCAATGCCAATGGCGTGTATTCAGCAAAGTTTGCGTGCATGCGGATAGCGCGGAGCATCCCCTGATCCCCGCCATCACCAATAGAAATTTGGGCTTTGCGCCTGAAGCCAATGGTTCTGACGCTCAAATAGACATAAAAAAGGCCGAGTAAGCCAGCGTAGAGAGTGACGACTTTCAACATGGGTTGCCTATCAAAAATGTCAAAAAGATTTGATTTTAGATTTTCGGCTCATGCGGGGTAGGGCGAATCAAGCGTTGCATCCAAACCCCAAGGGACGCATGCAGACTTACCGTGGTAATTCCAAGTAAGACCACCGCAGCGCCTACAATAAATTGGACTTCCAGCGGTTCGCCGAGCAAGACTGCGCCAAGTATGACGCCGATGACAGGGGTAAGAAAAGTCAATACACCTAAGCGCGAAGCGAGGTAGTGGCGCAAGAGCCAAAACCACACCAACAAGCTCACAAACGACATGATGAAGGTTTGGTAGGCCAAGCTAAGCCACACCAGCGGCGTGGGCTCAAAGTGGGTTTGGCCTGTGAGAACAGCAATAGGCAGCAGAAAGAAAAACGCGCCGCAGAGTTGGTACAAAATGGTTTGGTTGGGGGCGGTCACCGAAAGTTGGGTGGTGCGAATCGCCACGGTGGTGGCACCCCAAGCGGCTCCGGCAAGCAAGGCCAAAAAATCACCCCATAAAGAGAGGACTACAGGGCTGTGGTTTTCGGCGTTGGGAACAGGCGCATCGCCCCCTAAAAACGCATAGGCTACACCGCTAAAGGCCAGTGCCACACCTGCCCATTGGATGCACGTGAGCCGCTCACTGGGGAGTTGGAGGTGCAAGCCCATCGCGGCAAAGACCGGCGAGGTGTAGAGAAACACCAAGGTGTGTCCGGCGCTGGTAAAGCGCAAGGCTTGGGCGACCAGTAAATATTCCAAGGCAAACAAGGCGGCAATCACAGCGCCGGCTTTCCACGCCCGCCAGTCAAAGCCTTCTTTGCGCCACACCATCAGCCCCGCAACCAAGACCAAAGCCACGCCCGAGCGCAGGGCGATTTGAAGCATGGGCGCCATCTGATCGCCGACAGCTTTGATGGCAATTTGCTGCAAGCTCCAAATAACGCAGAGCAGCAGCATGAGCGCACTGGCCAGCCCATCTAGGTTTTTTCTTTCATTCAAAACGCTAGATTTCCAGGTTGTCAATCAAGCGCGTTGTACCCAAGCGTGCGGCAGCTAAGACCACCAGCGCGTCACCGGCTTGGGGTTGTTGTAAATCACTTTGGCGGCGTGCGACAACATAGTCCGGCAGCCAGCCTTGGCTACGCAGGTTTTGCATAGCGTTTTCTTCTAGGCTGGCGAAATCGGTGTTGCCACTGCGTACCGCTTGGGCTAGCTTTTCCAGCGCTGCATGCAACTGTGGGGCTTGTAAGCGCTCTGCTGGGCTTAAATAACTGTTGCGCGAGGAAAGTGCCAAGCCCTCGGGGCTGCGCAGGGTCTCGCCGCCCAAGACATTCACCGGCAAATTAAATTGACGCACCATTTGGCGAATCACCATTAGTTGTTGGTAGTCTTTTTTCCCGAAAACGGCAGTGCGGGCATGGGTGCACGACAGCAACTTCAACACGACCGTGCACACGCCTTTGAAAAACCCCGGGCGAAATTCACCTTCAAGAATCTGCGCGAGTGGGTCAGGGGGGGCGACCGTAAATCGCTGGGCTTGGGGAAATAATTCTTTTTCTGACGGCGCAAAAACCAGGTCGCACCCGGCGGCTTGGAGCTTGTCGCAGTCAGCCGCTAAGGTGCGGGGGTAGGTGTCAAAGTCGTCATGGGGCCCAAACTGCAAACGGTTGACAAAAATGGTGGCCACCGTAATGTCGCCCAAATGCTTGGCCTGTTGTACCAAAGCCAAGTGGCCGTCATGCAAGTTGCCCATCGTCGGCACCACGGCGGGGTGGCGAAAGGGAGCGAGTGCGTTTTCTAGGTCGGCAAGGGTGTGAACGAGTTGCATGGATGGGGAAAAGCTTACCAAGGGTTCCTGTGTTTACCAAGCGTGCGTAGCATCCACCGGGAAGCTGCCGTTTTTAACTGCGGCCACATAGGCTTCCATAGCGCCGCGGATGGAGTGGGAGTCGTCCATGAAGTTGCGAACAAACTTGGGCATCTTGCCTAAATTCACGCCTAAGAGGTCATGCAATACCAAGACCTGCCCCGCCGTTCCGTTGCCAGCGCCTATGCCGATGGTGGGGCAATGCGTGAGTTCTTGGGTGAGTTCGCGCGAAAGTTCTGCGGGAACCATTTCAAGCACCAGCATCGACGCGCCAGCGTCTTGAAGTTCATGGGCTTGTTTTTTAAGCAGTACGGCACTGGCGTCGGTCTTGCCTTGAACGCGGTAGCCGCCCAGGGCGTGCACGGTTTGTGGCGTGAGCCCCAGGTGGGCGCATACCGGGATCCCACGTTCGACCAAGAAGCGCACGGTCTCGGTGGTCCAACCACCGCCTTCGAGCTTAATCATATGGGCGCCGGCTTGGGTCAGCACGGAGGCACTTCGCAGGGCTTGTTCTTTGGATTCTTGGTAGGTTCCAAAAGGCAAATCCGCAATCACCCACGCCGTTCCCTGGGCCCGGTGGATTCCACGCGCAACGCTTTGGGTGTGGTAGCGCATGTCATCGAGCGTCACGCCGACGGTGCTGTGCAAGCCTTGGCACACCATGCCCAAAGAGTCGCCAATCAAAATGCATTCCACCCCCGCGGCGTCAGCCACGGCGGCAAAGGTCGCGTCGTAGGCGGTCATGACGGTTATTTTTTCACCGCGGCTGTGCATCTCTAAAAGCCGGGGCAGGCTAATGGGCTTGCGGTTGGCCAGTGGGGACGCCGGTGGCAGCGTGCCGTAAGGCGTTCCTGCGAGTTGGGCAGCGGCAAGGTCAGCGGGGCTAGGGTGAACAGTGGCCATGGTGGGACGCTTCTTTCCTAAAGGTGGCAATTAGCTCGGAGCATAGGCCAAACGCACATAAATGGGGGCAAAAGCTTCGGCCTGGGTAATTTCTACCAGTGTTTCTTTGGCGAGCTCCAGCAAGGCGATAAAGGTCACAACCAAGACGGGTACGCCGCTGGCGGGGTCAAACAAATCTTCAAAGCCGACAAAGCGTTGGCCTTGGAGTTTTTTCAGCACCATGCTCATGTGCTCGCGCACCGAGAGTTCTTCGCGGCTGATTTTGTGGTGTTGGATGAGTTTGGCGCGTTGCAAGATAGACGCCCACGCCTCCTTGAGGTCAACCACCGCTACATCGGGAAAGCGCGGCTGCAAGCTTTGCTCGATAAATACGGTGGCTTTGAGGAAATCGCGCCCAAACTGCGGAATCGCATTCAGCCGCGTGGACGCTAATTTGATTTGCTCATATTCAAGCAAGCGGCGCACCAGTTCGGCCCGCGGATCTTGCACTTCTTCGCCGTCGGCGCTCTTTTTGGGCGGAAGCAGCATGCGCGATTTAATCTCGATGAGCATGGCCGCCATGAGCAAATACTCCGCGGCCAACTCCAGATTGCGCTTGCGAATTTCATCGACATAGACCAAGTACTGCTTGGTCACGCTGAGCATCGGGATATCCAGAATATTGAAGTTTTGCTTGCGAATCAGGTAAAGCAAAAAATCCAGCGGCCCTTCGAAAGCTTCTAAGAAAACCTCCAGCGCGTCGGGCGGGATGTACAGATCGTTGGGCATGGCAAACAAAGGTTCGCCATACAGCCGCGCGACTGCAACGTGGTCCACCACAAGAGGCATGTCTTGCGACACAACGCTGTTTTCCACGGAAACCTTAGTCTGAATGGGTTTGGTACACGTAGGGTTGCTGGGCCTCTTTGCCGCTTTTAAAGCCTTTTTGGGCTTGGGCGTCAATGGTTTTGTCCCACAAAAGCGCCCGCCCAGCCCGTTGTTCGGCCTCTAAGGAGGGCTTGGCCGCCTTGAGTTGGTCGATAAAGAGGCTGGCTTCGGAATGGTAATCAGGGCGGCGAAAGAGTGACATAGAGAATCCTTGTTGCGGGAGATTTTACTGGCTGGGTTCAAGGGTATCGAAAAAAGCACAAAAAACGCCAGCCCACAGCCGCTATGCTAGCGCCCCTATGACGCATTTTGATTTTTCTCCTGCAGCCATTGCCGCCTTGGCGCACGCCGATGTGGCGCGGGCGCTGACGGAGGACGTAGGCAGCGGCGACCTCACGGCCGCTTTGATTGACCCCAAGCGCCGCGCCCG
>JAIPDD010000029.1 GCA_021737875.1 Sulfuritalea sp. | reverse complement strand
CCAAAAGGATCTACGCAATTGGCCAGATCTATCGCTGGCTTGCTTTCGTTGAAGGCCACCGCAATGGAGTTGATCGTCAAATCGCGCCTTGAAAGGTCTTCCTCTAAAGTAACGCTGCTTGCTGCATGGACTGAAAACCCACGGTAACCGGGCGCGGTTTTTCTCTCGGTACGGGCCAGGGCATATTCTTCTTTGGTGTGCGGATGAAGGAACACAGGGAAGTCGCGCCCCACAGGAATAAAACCCCGATCAAGCAGGGATTGCGCATTTGCGCCAACCACCACAAAGTCTCGGTCGCGCACGGGCAAACCCATCAACAAGTCACGAACCGCGCCGCCAACAAGGTAGGTTTGCATGGAAATAGAAGTTGCGCTTGGCCTACGGCTTGAAGCGGTAGGGTTCTTCAAAGTCTAAAAAGTCGTTTTCTTTCAAGGCCGCGTCGATCCATGCTTTGACGCCTGGCAAGGCAGAGACGCGTGCGATGTAGGCGGTGATGGCTGCAGGTATGGGCAAAGCATACGTTTTTAAACGCATGCAAACCGGAGCGTAGTACGCGTCGATCACAGAAAACGCGCCAAACAACATGGGCTCATCGTGCGCCTCAAGCAGCTGCGTCCACATCGCAACAATGCGCGCCACATCCGTGCGTACGGCCGGTTTATCACGCCAAATTAATTCACCTTGCTGGGCCAATGAAGCCTCGATGTTCATGGGGCAGTTCGCCCGCAAGCCCATGAACCCGGCGTGCATTTCTGCACACAGACTGCGCGCCAGTGCGCGTTGGTGGGGATGTTGGGGCCAGAGTTTTTTCTCGGGAAATTGTTCGGCCACATATTCTGCAATCGCCAAGGTATCCCAAACTGCCAGTTCACCGTCTTGCAGCACAGGCACTTTCCCAGCAGGCGTAATGGATTGCAGTTTTTGTTTGAAATCGGACTCGGGCGTGAAGCCATCAAAGCGCACAAACACTTCTTCAAATGGAATCTGCGCTTGCGTGAGCAAGACCCACGGCCGCATCGACCAGGATGAATAATTTTTATTGCCAATGTAGAGTTTGAGCATAGGATTTTGAGGTGCTTAAGGTAAATCCAATCCGTCTTCGGGTGTCATGGCATCGACCGGGCCAATGCTGCCTAGGCGCGCTTTCACGGATTGGGGTTGTCCGGTCAACAAGGCAGCGTACAGCGTGGTGTTGGAGATTACTTTTTTAACGTAATCGCGGGTTTCATGAAAAGGAATATTCTCGGCCCAAATCGCTGCCTCCATGGTGGGGCTGCCACTTTGTCCGCGCCACAAACGTGAGCGGCTTGGGCCTGCGTTATAGGCCGCTGCTGCCAGCGGCATGGAGCCACTGAAGCTGTCCAAAACCAATTTGAGGTAGCCCGTTCCAATGGCAATATTGGTATCGCGGTCGGTGATTTTGTGGGATGTGAAGTCGGTGAGGCCGATTTTTTTCGCGGTCCATTTTGCGGTGGCCGGCATCACCTGCATCAAACCGGAGGCGCCCACGCCGGACTTGGCATCCATGATGAAACGGCTCTCTTGGCGAATCAAACCATAGACATAGGCCGGATCGAGCCCAATGCTTTGTGCTCTTGTGACAACAGAATTTTTGTACGGCATCGGGAAGCGTTGGTCCAGGTCGACCACGGTTTTTGTTCGGTCGCTGGTATTGATACAGCGGTCCCACACTTCGGCGCGGCAAGCGACATCGGCCGCAGCGAGCAAAGCCCTGTCGTCCATGCCGCCCTTGGTATGCAAGCTGATGCTGTAGTTCCATTCGCGCACCCCTTCGGCACGCAGGCCCAAACGAATGGCATACAGCGCGCGTTGCAGGCCTGGGTTGGTACGGGCCAATTCTTTTTCTTCCAGGGTGGGCGGCGCTGGGCGCGGAGGAAAGCTGCTGCGTTGGCCTAGCTCTTCCAAGGCCAGTTGTTCGTAAAAACCTTTGATTCCGGCGATGCTTTGCAGTTGCGCCAAGGCCTGGGTTCGCAATGACTCGCTGGGGCGTTGTGCCAAAACGGCGCGCGCGTTCCAGTAAACCCAAACGTTTTCGTTTCGCAAGGAGGTGGGCATGGCATTGATCGCCTCTTGCACTTGTTGCCAGCGCCCCGCGCGCAAAGCCGCCCGCGCAGCCCAAGCGAGGTGGTCTTCGTGCATCAAGTTAAATTGGCCTTTGGCAAACAATTCAGGCGCATTGTTAGCGTGTTTTCTTGCCGCTTGTTTGCCGATCACGCCCCAAATCCAGCTTCGCTCCTCAGCCGTTAGTTGGGCGCGCCAACGCAGTTTTTCGACCTCTATCGCAGCTTCTGCCGGGTCTAAATAGGCTTGGCGGATGATTGCCAGTGAGACCAACTCCCGGGTTTGGGGGCGCAGGGCGGTGAGCTTCTCACTGAGGTATTTGCCTGGATTGAGATAAATCGCGTTGACCGTTTTGACCCAGCCCGAATCCAACATGGCAACCGCTTGGGTGGCGACCCGTAAGCGGTCGTTTTCCATGCCTAATCGGGCGCGAACCCAAGCCGTTTCGGCAGGTAATTTTTTGTGTTCAATCAATTGTTCGGCAATGCCCGCGCAGGCCTCATCGCCCTCGCGCAAAGTCAGCCACAGGTCTTGCACCGTTTTGGCCACATCGGTACCATTTTTCGCATAGTCACTCCACAAGGCATAGCATTGCAAAGCCCGCTCGTCGCCCATGCGGTACATGCTGTATTCTTGGTCATAGGTAGCCCAGTCGCGGTTACGTCCCAGCTGCAAAAGCCACTCCGCGCGGAGTCGGTCTTCTTGGTAAGTGCCTTCTATCTTCCCCAGCGCCGTTTGGATCTCGGTTTTGCTTGCGGTGTCTAAGCGCGAAGACAACTCCCAATACACCGCCCACGGCTCAAGCGACGAGCCACGAACCTGGCCTAAGAGCGCTGCCATGCGCTTGCGGTCGCGTTGTTTGTAAGCTTGGGCGATGTCAACTATCGCCTCGTCACTGCGGGCGGAGTCTGCGTTTTGCGCAATGGCCAGCGTGGAGTTTGCTGAAAAAAGGGCACTGCCAAGAGCAAGTGCTGTCAAAATGGTTCTGAATAACTGCATAGGGTGATTATGGACAAATCTATGGACTCCAAAGGACTGGAAAAAAAGGTATTGCGTAAAGCTTTGCTGGAGCAAAGACTTCATTTGCCAGACCGATTGCACCGGGCGGAGTTGTTGTTGCGCGTGATGCGCATTTGGTTAGTGGGCCGAAGCGACACCACCATTGGCGCGTATTGGCCTATCAAAGGGGAGTTTGACCCCTTGCCTGCCTTGCACCGGTGGAAAGAAGACGGGGAGTTGAACGAAGAACCCCAGCGCCGCCGCATCGCTTTGCCCGTCATCAATAAATTACACAAAACCATGACCTTCCACACCTGGTACCCCGGGTGTCCGATGGAAGAAGACGCCTATGGCATTCCCAAGCCCAAAGACACCGAGATGGTCTCGCCGAGTTTGTTGTTTGTTCCCTGTGTTGGTTACAGCGCGGGGGGCTACCGCTTGGGCTATGGCGGCGGTTTTTATGACCGCATGCTAGCCAGCCATGAGCCCAAACCATTTACCGTGGGCTTGGGGTTTGGGGTGGGGTATGTGCCCGACTTTGAGCCTGAGGCGCATGACATTCCCTTAGATGCCATCCTCACTGACCACGGAGTCGCTTGGCCTGTCGAGTCTTCGGTTCGGGCTGAGCGCTAAGGTGTGGGCAAGTTAAAGCGTCTCTCGGTGTAAGAGCAGCGCTTCTTGTTGGTAGCCCTGCAAAGTTGCCAAGAGTTTCTTGCGTTGTTTGGGGCTGGCACTGTTGTGCAATTGGGCTACGGCTTGGCAGGTTTGTGTGGTGCTGCGGATTTTGTAGTCTTGGTACACCGGGTCACTGGAATGCTGCCATTGGCTGCTCCAGGCTTTGAGCGCGAGCAGTGCACTTGCAGGGTCTGCTTTTTGGAGTCCGGCAAGCGTCGTGAGCCCCAACTTTTGGCGCCGTGAAACCTCCGCAAAATACAGGGTTTCCTCCTCTTTGGTTTGATGCAGCGCCGCTTGAAGTTGTTGTAATTGGGATGGACTCAAAGTACCGTAAAAATCTTCAGTGCGCTCCGTGAATTTGTCTACGCGCTGGTAATCCTCGCGCCACTTGCGGGTCTTTTTTTCGAAAGTCTGCGCCATATGGTCGAGTTGTGCGGTGGTCAGCGACGGCACGATGGCGGCTGCGCTTGGCAAGACGCGCTCGCTGAGCGTATCCATGCGCGTCAGCGCTTTTTCATACAAAGCACATACCTGCGCCCCGCTTACAGGCCCACCCGCCAGCAACTGCGCCGAGCCAAGTAAATCGGCAATGCGGGGCAGTTCTTCCTTTCGGTGCCAGTCCAATAGCTTGCTGAGCTCAGCGCGGGTTTGTGCGCCTTGGGATTTGTCAAAATCCGCATAGCCGTCAAGCCACCAATAAAGCAGGGTCGGCGCATTGTTGTAGCTCAGGCGCAGCGCTGAGCATCCGCTCAATGCCAGCGCCAAGCCCACACCCCACAGCCAAGCCCGGGGCCGGGCGCTGATAATGGCAGTTATTTGGCGTCCCTTTGCTTGTAAGCGAAAGCGTGCCAGCCAAGATTTCAAAAGAGGCATACCTTGAGCTCAAACCATATAGAAAACCACCAAAGTACCACGACTGTGCCTAGGCCCGAGGTTGATGTGGTCATTATGGCGGCGGGTAAAGGCACACGCATGAAGAGCCAGCTGCCCAAAGTGTTGCAGCAACTGGCGCACAAGCCCTTGGTCCAGCACGTATTAGCCACCGCAGCGCAACTCCATGCCCGCAGCGCGGTGGTCATTACCGGCCATGGGGCCGCGCAAGTGGAGGCGGCTTTGTCGCATCCGTCTGCCTTGGCTTTGAAGTTTGTACGCCAAGAACCGCAGCTAGGTACGGGGCACGCTGTCCAACAAGCCGTTCCTGTGTTGGCAGATGACGGCGTGGTGGTGGTGCTCTCAGGGGATGTGCCCCTGACCCAAGCCGACAGCTTAGAAGCCTTGATCGCACTGTGCGCAGGGAAAAATTTAGCGCTTCTTACCCTGGATATGCCCGACCCTACGGGCTACGGCCGCATTGAGCGCCATGGCGACGCTGTTTGCGCCATTGTGGAGCACAAAGACGCGACTCCCGCGCAACGGGCTTTGACCGAAATTTACAGCGGCATCATGGCAGTCCCTGCGCGTTTGCTCAAAGGCTGGCTGGCGCGGCTTGACAATAAAAATGCCCAAGGGGAGTATTACCTGACCGACATCGTGAAATTTGCCGTTCAAGACGGTGTGCGCGTCTTGGCCCACACCATCACAGACGCGGTGCAGGTTGCAGGAATTAACAGCCCTGTGCAATTGGCCGAACTCGAGCGCGCTTACCAGCATCGCGTGGCCTTGGCGTTGATGGAGCAAGGTGTAAGGCTCAAAGACCCGGCGCGCTTGGATGTGCGCGGGGTGTTGGAGTGCGCTGCGGATGTAGAGATCGATGTCAATTGCATCTTTGAAGGCCGCGTGTCCTTGGGCGAAGGCGTGAAGATTGGCGCGAACTGCGTGATTGCCAATTGCACGATAGCAGCGGGCGCAGTGATCCATTCTTTCACGCACATCGATGGCGAAAAACTCGGCGTGACTGTGGGTACGGACGCCCGCGTTGGCCCCTTTGCCCGATTGCGCCCCGGTGCGCAGCTCGGAGTGGACGTGCACATCGGCAATTTTGTGGAGGTGAAAAATTCCACACTGGCCAAAGGTGCAAAAGCCAACCACCTCGCTTATTTGGGCGACGCCACCGTGGGCGAGCGCGTCAACTACGGTGCAGGTTCCATCACCGCCAACTACGACGGCGCCAACAAACACCGCACCGTGATTGAGGCCGATGTCCACATTGGCAGCAACTGTGTGTTGGTCGCCCCCATCACCATAGGCGCAGGCGGCACAGTGGGCGCGGGTTCGACGATTACCAAGAGCACCGAAGCGGGCGCGTTGAGCGTGGCGCGGGGCAAGCAGGTGAGTATTGCTAACTACCAACGGCCTGCAAAAAAGCCGAAGGCTTAATTGCGAAGCACTGGCCAGGTGCTGGTGAACTTTGCCCGCTTGGTGGCAAAAAATGCCTTCACATTGCGCACATTGGCGTCTTGCGTGAGCAGGCGTTGGGTGATCGCCAGGTAGTCGGGCATGTCCGCCGCTTGCACCACCAACACAAAGTCAGGTCCCGGCGACACACGCCAACATTGCTGTACGGCGTCGTCAGCCACCGCACGTTGTTCGAAGGCGTCAAGGTGCTCGGCCCCTTGCGTGTCCAGCGTCACTTCCACCAAAGCGGTTAGGCCATGGCCTAAAGCAGCGCCTAGTTTGTCCGCGTTGAGCACCGCGATTTGCCTTTCAATCCAGCCTTCGTCTGAGAGGCGTTTGACGCGGCGCAGGCACGTAGGCGGCGATATTTTGAAGCGCTCGGCCAAGGCCACGTTGCTCAGTGTTGCGTCATGCTGCAAGGCGTTGAGTAGTTTGAGATCGGTTTCGTCTAGAAATTCTTGCTTCATAAATGGATGTAATTGAAATTAAATTCCAAAATTATTGATTGATGGAATTTTCCTTCAATTTCATTGAAAAATAAAGAAGAAATTTCTTTAAGGCATGCTTAATATCCAAGCAACCCCCTTTAGGAGTGCTTTTTATGTGTGGCATCGTCGGCGCTGTTTCTACCCGCAATATCGTCCCCATCCTCGTGCAAGGTTTGCAAAGGCTGGAATACCGCGGTTACGACTCCTGCGGCGTGGCCGTGCACTCGGCCAGTTTGGGTGCGAAGCAGGGGGGATTGCAGCGCGCCCGCAGCACGGCGCGCGTGTCGGAGCTGATAGACCAAGTCAAGCTCGACCACATTGAAGGCGGCACCGGCATTGCGCACACCCGCTGGGCCACCCACGGCGCGCCTGCGGTGCACAACGCGCACCCGCACTTTAGCCACGGAACGGGCGCAGACGCAGGCCATGCCAAGTCAGGCCGCGTAGCCCTCGTGCACAACGGCATCATCGAAAACCACGACGAACTGCGTGCAGCGCTGCAAGCCAAGGGCTACGAGTTTTTAAGCCAAACCGACACCGAAGTGATTGCCCACTTGGTGGACAGCCTGTACAACGGTGATGTGTTTGAAGCGGTCAAAGCGGCGATTGTTCAATTGCACGGCGCCTTTGCGATTGCCGTGTTCCAAAAAGACGAACCGCACCGCGTCATTGGCGCCCGGGCTGGCTCGCCGCTCATTTTGGGCGTGGGCAAAGAACACAGTGAGACCTTTCTTGCCAGCGACGCCATGGCCTTGGCTGGCGTGACCGACCAGATCGTCTACCTCGAAGAGGGCGACGTGGTGGACATTCAAATCGGCAAATACTGGGTGCAAGACCGCAACCACAAAGCTGTCACACGCGAAGTCAAAACCGTGCAAGCGCACAGTGGCGCGGCAGAGTTGGGGCCCTACCGCCACTACATGCAAAAAGAAATCTTCGAGCAGCCGCGTGCGATTGCTGACACGCTCGAAGGCGTTGAGGGCATCACGCCCGAATTGTTTGGTGACGGTGCGTACTCGGTCTTCAAAGTCATCGACAACGTACTCATACTCGCCTGCGGCACCAGCTACTACAGCGGCTGCGTGGCCAAGTACTGGATCGAGGCGATCGCCAAAGTGCCCTGCCAAGTTGAAATTGCCAGCGAGTACCGCTACCGCGAACCCGTCCCCAACCCACGCACCTTGGTCGTTACGCTGAGCCAGTCAGGTGAAACCGCAGACACCTTGGCCGCCCTGCGCCACGCGCAAAGCCTCGGTATGGCGCACACGCTTACCATCTGCAACGTCGCGACCTCCGCCATGGTGCGTGAATGCAAACTGGCCTACGTTACCCGCGCTGGCGCAGAGATAGGCGTGGCTTCCACCAAAGCGTTTACCACCCAGCTCGCCGCCTTGTTCTTGCTCACCTTGGCATTGGCGCAAACCAAAGGCCACTTGAGTGAAGAGGAAGAGGCAAAGCACATCAAAGCCATGCGCCACTTGCCCGCTGCCTTGCAAGCGGTGTTGGCTTTAGAGCCTCAGCTGATCGCGTGGGCGCAAGAATTCGCCTCCAAAGAAAATGCACTGTTTTTAGGCCGAGGAACCCACTACCCCATCGCCTTGGAAGGCGCGCTCAAGCTCAAAGAAATTACCTATATTCACGCTGAAGCCTACGCAGCGGGCGAACTCAAGCACGGCCCCTTGGCCTTGGTGACCAGTGCCATGCCTGTTGTGACGGTCGCACCTAACGACGTGTTGTTGGAAAAGTTAAAAAGCAATATGCACGAAGTCCGCGCGCGGGGTGGCGTGTTGTACGTATTGGCCGACAGCGACACCAAAATAGAATCCAGCGAAGGAATGAATGTCATTCGCATGCCCGAAAACTACGGCCCTCTGTCGCCGATTCTGCACGTGGTTCCTTTGCAATTGCTGGCCTACCACACGGCCTGCGCCCGGGGGACGGATGTGGACAAGCCGAGGAATTTAGCGAAGTCGGTGACGGTGGAATAGTGTGACTTAAGGGGCAAGCCCTATTCCCTTTACGGTCACAGCGGTTGCCTTTCAACGACGCGAACGCCTCGTTGTGCCAGCTGTTGTAGGACGGTAGATTGGTACTTTAAAACGCAAGCGCGCAGCCACTGCTCAAAACGATGTGCCGCAGCTGATCTAGCGACGCTGTCAGACGAAAACAAAGAATAGGTCTGCGCACTCACCACCCCCGTATTGAACGGCACCGTAAGTTCGCCGAGCCGGACCAGTGGCAGGGTCAGGAAACTGTCGCCTATGGTCAGCCCGCCACCGGAGGCAGCTACCGAAACGCACATCGTAGTTTCATTGATCACAGTGCGGTGCAGGCGTTCGCCACCGGGATCAAAACCCGCATGCCGACACCATTCGTCCCAGATATCATAATTTTTGTCGACCAGATACGGTGCGTCAGCGACGCACTGGCCGGGGCGAAGATAGCGATCTGCAAACGCTTGCGTGCAAACCGGAATATCAATCCAGCGGCACAATTCACTTTCTGTCAGCGAACCGTTGCGATGCTGGCCGTGCATCCCATAAAAGATGCGGAAATCAAAGTCCTCCGCTTGCCGAAAATTGCCATTTTTCTCGGCTGTTATTTCGACCGAAAGGCCTGGGTTGGCGACCAAAAATTCTCCCACCTGGGCTGCCAGCCAGCCGGAGGCGAAATCCCTGCACACCAACACGCGCACGCGCTGTCCCTGGGAAGAGCGGCGTGCGACGCTTTCAGCGGTTGAGGAAATCAAGTCGAAGGCCTGCTTGAGTCCCTGGTAAAGCTCTTGCCCCGCGTCCGTCAAGCGAATTCTGTTGCCGGTTCGCTCAAACAGCGCGCAGCCCATGTCTTGCTCAAGCAGCGCAATTTGTTTGCTGATTGCCGGACGCGTGACATTTAATTCAGTGGCTGCTATGGAGACACTGCCAGAGCGCGCTGTAGCTTCGTATGCGCGCAACGCTGTAAGTGATCGCCATTTCCGCATCGGAGTCAATCCTTTGTTAACTTGAAGTTACGCTGAAGTAAATCTTATCACTTGTTCTTGTCTGCCTTGGCTGGATATAGTTTGGTTCAGGGCAGAGCATCGCTTTGCCGCGTTTTTGACCCACAGAAAAGGCAGTTTTTATGACTTTACCAATCCGCTTTTCAAAATCTGGGCCTGAAGGTTGGCCGAATTTGGCCGATCTTCCCCTGGAACACGCAGAACTTTTGGCGGGATTACCTCTTGGGCAGGACTTTGCCTATTTTCAGCGACCCGAAGCAAAACTGCGCGCCGGGATTTGGCGATCAACGGCCTATACCGAAAAGTATGACAGCTATCCGACCGATGAATTCATGGTCATTTTGAAAGGTGAGGTGACGCTAGAAAATGATGAAATCAGTGAAACTTTCCGGGAAGGCGATGCCTTTTTGGTGCCAAAGGGATTTAAGGGTGTCTGGCGGCAGCCGGTGGACATGGTGAAGCTGTATGTGATTGTCGAATGACTTCAACAAATGGGGATACCGCTGTACGCGATGAGGGGGGCTACGACTACATCATCATCGGCGCGGGGTCGGCGGGTTGTGTATTGGCCCATCGGCTCGGTGAAGATGTAAACATTCGCATTCTGGTTTTGGAGGCCGGTGGCAGTGATCGGGCGACGATCATTTCAATGCCGTCGGCCTTGTCTATTCCGATGAACACTGCCCGCTTCAACTGGGGCATGTCCACCGAGCCAGAGCCCGGGTTGGATGGGCGCGTGATGAACTTGCCCCGCGGAAAAGGCTTGGGAGGATCGTCCTCCATCAACGGTATGTGCTGGGTGCGTGGCAACCCAATGGACTATGAGTTGTGGGAGGCCTTGGGCGCAGAGGGATGGCGATGGTCCAACGTGTTGCCCTATTTTCAACGACTCGAAGCAGTGCAAGGTGGTGGGCCGCTGCGAGGGACCGATGGCCCCATGAAAGTCACTCGGGGTCGGGAGAAAAATCCGCTTTACCAAGCCTTCGTGCAAGCTGGCGTGCAAGCAGGCTATGCCCAAAGCCCCAATATGAACCAGCGCCAGCACGAAGGCTTTGGTCCAATGGAGATGAACGTTGGCGGTGGCAGGCGCTGCAGCGCCGCAGTCGCCTATTTGCGTCCCGCTATTGCGCGTGGCAATGTCCGGGTGGTGACTGGGGCGTTGGTGGACAAGGTGCAAATGTCGGGCCGCCGTGCAAGCGGTGTGCTGTTTTCAGTCAAGGGGCAACCTTGTCGCGCGCACGCCAGGCAAGAAGTTATTTTGTCTGCCGGTTCCATCATGTCGCCTGCGATCCTGAAGCGCTCAGGCATCGGACCGCAACAAGAATTGCGCGATCACGGAATTGAAGTGCTGCAGCACAGCCCGGGTGTTGGTGAAAATTTGATGGACCATCTGGAGCTCTACATCCAACAGGAATGCACGCAGCCGATTAGTTTGTATAAGGACGTTGGATTGCTGGGCAAAGCCAAGATTGGCGCCGAATGGCTGCTCACCCATCGCGGTTTGGGTGCCACCAACCATTTTGAAAGCGGCGGCCATATTCGAAGCCGCGCGGGCATTGTCTATCCCGACATTCAGTTCCATTTTCTGCCTCTGACCGTTTCCTATGACGGCAAATCACTGGCGAGTGGCCACGGCTACCAGGTTCATGTGGGTTCCAAGCGGTCCAAAAGCCGGGGCTGGGTGCGGCTTAGGGACAGTCGCCCTGAAAGCCTGCCGCGAGTGCGCTTCAATTACATGACGCATCAGGACGACTGGCTGGAGTTCCGCGCTTGCATCCGGCTAACCCGTGAAATCTTTGCGCAGGCGGCGATGGCGCCCTACCGTGGTAAAGAGATTGCGCCAGGAGCGGACGTGCTGAGCGATGAACAACTCAATGCGTTTATCAAAAGGAAAGTGGAAAGTGCCTACCACCCCAGTGGCACCTGCCGCATGGGAGTCGATGACGCCGCAGTGACACACCCAGATGGCCGGGTGCGCGGGGTCGAGGCGTTGCGGGTGATTGATGCTTCCGTGATGCCGCAGGCCACCGCGGGAGATTTGAATGCCCCCACTTTGGTGTTGGCAGAACGGATGGCCGACCTGATTCGTGGCCGCCATCTTCCAGAGGCTACCGATGCCCCGCTTTTGGCGGCATCAGACTGGGCCTGCGCGCAGCGAACAACCACTGTTCAACATAATTACTCGGGCGACCGCGCACGCTTGCGAGAAGCGCTGCTGGTCAATGCGCGCAGCGCGGAAGTGGCTTTGCCAATTTGAACATCAGAGATAGAGACAGACTTCGAGGGTATAGCCTGGCCGACATTGGCCAAGCGCAAGGAGTTTGTGATGAACAAGAAATAAAGTTGTTTACGACATTAATTGTGGGGAATAATTTTTCCTCTAAGCATCTATAGTTGTTAGTCATAATGAGAAAAGTAAGCCGCATAAACATAGAGATTGGACAGTTATGAGCTTTGACATTTATAAACGAGAGTTTTTAAAAAAGTTAACAATTGCCACGGCTTTGTTACCAGCTACATCCAGCGTTTGGGCTCAACTTAAATTTAATAAAAACCCATTCACTCTAGGTGTGGCAAGTGGCTCGGCGACACATGACTCCGTTGTTCTGTGGACCCGTTTACATGACCCAGGTGTATTTAGCTCAAACATTCCCAATGAAATAATTCCTGTGAAATGGGAAATTTCAAAAGATGAAGCTTTTACTCAGATTGTTCAGGCGGGCATATCTCAAGCAAGTCCTGATTTAGCACACTCGATACATGTCGAGCTAAGTAGTCTTCCAACCAATCAATGGTTTTTCTATCGATTTAAAGTGGGAGAATTCACAAGTGCAACTGGTAAAACTAGAACGTTCGCTGCTCCCGGCGCCGTCAATGATCCATTAAAGATTGCTTTCGCATCTTGCCAGCACTACGAGTTGGGTTATTTCAACTCTTATCCTCATGTCGTAGCAGAGAAGCCTGATTTAATGCTTTTTCTAGGCGATTACATCTACGAATACGCGCCAGGAAAAACAGGATTTCGATCTGTTGAGGGGAGTTGGTGCCTCACTATTTCCGACTATAGAAAACGCTACGCCACCTATAAGCAAGAAAAGGAACTTCAAGAAGTGCATGCTTGTTGCCCTTGGCTGGTGACTTGGGATGACCATGAAGTTCAAAACGACTATGCGGGAGTCCAAGAGGGGTCAATGGGGCCATCAACTAATTTTTTAAAAAGAAGAGCCGCCGCCTACCAAGCCTACTACGAACATATGCCACTGAAAGCTTCGGTGTTAATTGAGGGCGTTGCTGGGTTGGACAAAGGGGCTGAGATGCGAATCTATGAAAACTATAAATTTGGAAATTTGTTAAGCCTCTCAATGCTTGATACGCGTCAATATCGAAGTCCACAGGCATGTACACCAAATGGGAAAACTGGTTCTGGCGTTCTTGACCCCAAGTCGTGTGAACTGCTCTTAGATGAAAGCCGAAGTATGCTTGGACTACAGCAAGAACAATGGCTTGAAAAACAATTAGAAAGCGGAAAAGACCATACTTGGAACCTCATTGGACAAACAACACGGTTCGGTCAGATCCTTCTAAGTTACCCTGAAGGGCCAAAAATTTCGAATGACGGATGGGATGGCTATCCAGTTACAAGAACAAGAATCACCAAACAATTCATAAAACACAAAGTTCCTAATCCAGTCATTCTGGGTGGTGATGTCCATGAGAGTTGGGTGGGATACGTCAAAGAAAATTATGGTTCACCTACAAGCAAAGCATTAGGAGTCGAGTTCTGTGGCGCAAGCATATCCAGCTACGAGGGAAGAAACACCTCGGTACGCCAAAAACGTAACCCACACTTCGTTTTCTCTGAAGGGCAGAGAATGGGCTACACAATTATGGAAGTCAATAAAAGCGAGTTACTTGTTTCAATTCGTGTTGTCAAAGACCATCGCCAAAAAACCTCCGACATTGAAACTTTGGCGAAATTTCGCGTTCCGGCCGGAGCACCGAAGATAGAAGTTACTTGAAATAAATTTACTTCAGTAAATTTTTGACCATCATAGACTTGGAAGTTCTATTCCTGTAAGGTCACTTCACTACCCTACGGTGGATACGCCGACAAGAGGGTAACCCCAGCAAACCTACTTGCAGAGTGGATCAGTGCTTCAATTGACTTCCAGCTGTGCCGCTTTTCCCGTTCGGATGATGGCCGTCACGGCGTTCATCACTTCTTTTTCTTTGCCCCTAAACCCGTGCTCCGTTAAGGCTTCACACGCACCGCCTTGAAAGCCTGAACCCCCTGTCACCGTAACGAGGGGGATGTTGTATTTGTCAGTGATCGACTTTGCGCTGGGGTAGGTGGTTAAAGCGCAGGGATCGTTCACGTGGTGAATAAAAAATTGGGGGATGACTGCCTTTTTGTAATCAAATCCACCTAGCTCGCGGTAAGAACCTCTTGCGTAAGGATCGGTAATGGCAGCCGTATGAATCGCACCCGCATAGCCCGTGGGGTTGTGGATTGGCATGAAAGACGATGAGATCGTTCCCATGCTTGTACCCACCAGCCAGATCTCTTTAATGGATGGAATGCGCTTTTTAACTTCACCAATTAAGGCGTCAACGTCTTCTTGCCGTTGTTTCGATGCTTGGTAGCTGCTGGAGCAGTAATCGCCACTTTCAGATTGGCAATCCACAACCAGACTTGCCACGCTTTCATCGACCACGAACCGCCGTGCTCGGATCAAAAAGTTTCCAGATAACTTCGATCCGGTCATCACGCCGTTCTCCACAACCGGTCTTACCACCGAGGGATGGCCAGGCAAGATGACGGCGAGTTTGGTGGGATGGTCAGAGCCAATTTTGGTGGAGTACACACCGACTTGTTTTTTGTTGCCTGCGAGGTCAACTGAGATGAGTTCTTCTTTCAACCCTTGTGCGTGCGCTGGAATGGTTTGGGCAAAACCATGGGGAGCGTGAAGAAGAGCCAAAAAGAAGATGGAGAGCCATAGCTTAGCGATACACTTTTTCATGGAAGAGCCTACCTAGGTGATAACAATTAAAAATTCCAAGATAAAGAAACAAATTTATTCTAAATGGATGCTGCCTGCGCCGCAATTTCCAATGCCCGCAGCCGATGCGGCACCTCAAAAACATCGCACACCAGCATCAACTCATCCGCGCCTGTCGCTTGCGCAAGGTCATGGAGCTGGGCTTTAACGGTGTCGGGGCCTCCGACGACGGCAGCGCCTAGAAAGTCGGCAATGGCCGCACGCTCTTGGGCGCTGCACTGCGCCATAAAACCCTCAACCGGCGCTTGCAAACGGCGGCGGTCGCCGCGCAAAATACCCAAGACCCGTTGGTAGACGCTGCTGGCTAAAAACTCGGCTTCGGCATCGGTGGGCGCAGCCACTAGCGGAACGCCTATCACCACATACGGTTGCGCCAATTGTTCGGAGGCTTGGAAGAGGCGGCGGTACAGGTCAACGGCTTGGTGTAACAAGCGCGGCGCAAAGTGAGACGCAAAGGCAAAGGGCAGCCCACGCTGGGCTGCGAGTTGCGCTGAAAACAAACTCGAACCCAATAACCAGATCGGAACCTGCGTTCCCGCGCCGGGCATGGCGACCATGCGTTGCCCAACCGTGGCGGGTGCGAGCAAGCGCTGTAACTCGGCAACATCGCGGGGGAAGTCTTCTTCGGTTTCTGGGCGGTCCCGCCGCAGTGCCCGCATGGTGTCGCGGTCCGTGCCCGGGGCGCGGCCCAAACCAAGGTCAATGCGGTCGGGGTAAAGCTCCGCCAAGGTGCCAAAGGCCTCGGCAACCACCAGCGGGGCGTGGTTAGGAAGCATGATGCCGCCCGAGCCGACGCGAATGCGCTCGGTGCCTCCAGCCAAATAGCCCACCAAGACGGCGGTGGCTGAACTGGCAATGCCTTGCATATTGTGGTGTTCGGCAACCCAATAGCGTGAAAACCCCAAGCGCTCGGCGTGTTGGGCGGTTTGCAAGGCCGTGGCCAAGGCTTGCGCCACGCTGGCCCCTTCGCGTACCGCGACCAAGTCCAACATCGAAAGCGCAAAAGAGGGTTTGGGTGTCATGGCGCCATTATGCGCAGTCGCTTGAAGACCCGTATGCGCCTTGCTCTAAGATCACAGGCTATGCACACCTCTGCCCTTGTTTTATTTTCTGGCGGCCAAGATTCCACCACCTGTTTGGCCTACGCCTTGTCAAAATACGCGCACGTGGAAACCGTCGCCTTCGATTACCGCCAGCGCCACCATGTGGAGCTCAGCCAACGCCTGCATGTGTTGGAGGCCTTGCAAAACCAATTTCCACAATGGAGCCAGCGCCTAGGGGATGACCATTTGCTCGACGTAGCGGTCTTGGGCGAAGTGAGCGAAACCTCGCTCACGCGTGATACCGCCATGGCGATGCAGGCCAACGGCCTGCCCAATAGCTTTGTGCCCGGGCGCAATTTGTTGTTTTTAACTTTGGCGGCAGCCTTGGCCTACCGCCGCGGATTAGACGTGCTCGTTACGGGTGTGTGTGAAACCGATTTTTCCGGCTACCCCGATTGCCGCGATGACACCATGAAGGCCATGCAAATCGCTTTGTCCTTAGGAATGGACAAACGCTTTTTGATTGAAACCCCGCTGATGTGGATAGACAAATCTGCAACATGGACGCTGGCGCACACCTTGGGCGAGCAGTCGGGCGTGGCGCAAGGCGGAGCGGCTTTGGTGGACTTGATTGTGGAGCACACCCACACCTGCTACTTAGGAGAGCGCACGCAGCGCCACGCGTGGGGTTACGGCTGCGGCACCTGCCCGGCCTGCGCTTTGCGAGCCAAGGGCTTTGAGGCCTTTAATGCGCTGCGAGAAACTACAAGCGTTTCTCTTCCAAAGTAAACCGCGCGTCGCCGCCAGCCGCTTGTTCGGTGAATATCCAGGCTTTGGTGTGAAAGCTGGCAACCCCAGGCCGGTGGGCGATGGAGACCAAGGCGCCGCCTCGGGCGGCGACCATGTCAACGAGGCGCTGGTAGAGCGTGGCTTCGGTGGCGGTGTCTAAGGCGCTGGTCGCTTCGTCAGCAAAAACCCACTGCGGTTGTTTTAAGAAAACCCGCGCCATGGCCAAACGCTGTTGTTCGCCGCCAGAGAGTTTTTGTCCCCATGCGTCGCTGCGGTCTAAGTCTGTGGCAAGCGAATGCAGCAAGGCGCGTTCTAAAGCCTGAGCGAGTTGCGTATCGGTGTAGCGCTCGGGCTGCTCAGGGTAGGCCAGCGCGTCGCGCAGCGCACCGTTGGGAAAGTAAGGCCGCTGCGGAATAAACATCGCATCTGCCGGCAATTGAACCGCGCCACGGCTGAACGGCCAAATGCCCGCCAGCGTGCGAAACAGCGTGGACTTGCCCGAGCCAGACGGCCCTTGCAGCAGGACCCGTTCACCGGCGTGGGCGTGAAGCGCAGCATGGGCCAAAAGCGCAACACCGTTGGGCAGGGACACGGTAAGCGGCCCCGCATCCAGAGCGGTGCTATCCAAAGGCGCACTCTGAACCGTCGCGCTTTGGGGATCCTTCGCGCCGAGTGCGCCGTCAAAGCTGGTCAAGCGGTCGGTGGTTGCTCGCCACGTTGCCAAGCTGCTGTAGTTATCAACAAACCAACTCAATGCGCCTTGCACTTGGCCAAAAGCCGAAGAAATTTGCATCAGCTCGCCCAGTTGAATCGCGCCACTGAAAAACCGCGGCGCCGCCACCACAAAGGGAAACACCACCGCCGCTTGGCCAAAGAAGCTGGTAAACCACACCAGGTTTTTTTGCGCTTTGAGAAGCTGCAGGTAATTGGCTAAAACGCGGTCAAAGCGGCTGCCCAGTTGTTGCTCCTCAACGCCCTCGCCTTTGTCAAGCGCAATGGATTCGCTGTATTCGCGCATCCGAACCAGGTGGTGACGAAAGTCGGCTTCAACCTTTTGCTGAACAAAATTCAGTGCAATTTGCGGGCGCCCAATCCAGTGGCTGATGGCACTGCCCGCTGCGCAGTACAGCAGGGCCATCCACACCATAAAGCCCGGGATATTGAACTCTGAGCCCGCTACGCTCACCGCAAAGCCCCCCGAGAGGCCCCACAAAATTCCAACAAAACTTGCCAGTGTCACCACCGAGTTCAGCAAACCCATGGACAAGCTGATCGACAAGGCTGTGAACTGGTTGATGTCTTCGGCGATGCGCTGATCGGGGTTGTCTGGCATGGACGATGTTGCCTCTGGCGAACTAAACCGCGCCAACTCCATGCGGTAAAACGCGTGGCCGGTGAGCCAGCGTTGCAGGTAGTGGGCGGTCATCCACGCCCGCCAGCGCATTTCTAACAACTGTGTGAGGTAAAAGCGGTACACCGCAATCACAATAAAAGCAAAAGCCAAGTAGCTAAAACGCCCCAACTGGGTCCAAAAAACGTCTGCGTTTTTTTCTTGCAAGGCGTCGTAAAACAATTTGTTCCAGTCGTTGAACAAAACCGCCATGTAGACTAAAGCCAGGTTTAACGCAACGATAGCCAGCAGCAAGCCGCGGGCTTTCCATTTCTCGTTGGAGGCGAAGTAGGGTTTGGCCAGTGCCCAGACCCGCCCAATAAAAAAACTGAACGCCTGAAGTTTTTGAAACATATCAGTTGCGAACGCCGCTGGCGACGTGGCCGGAGGGCACATGGCGCGCCGCAGATTCGATATGGCCGGTTTGGTCGTCAAAGAAAAAGTCAGGCTCAAACTCGCGCAAGAATTCGCCTTTGTCTAAGCCGCCTAAGAACATCGCTTCATCCACCTCGATGTTCCAGTCCATGAGCGTACGAATCGCGCGCTCATGGGCGGGAGCGCTGCGGGCGGTCACCAGCGCGGTGCGAATGCGCATATGTGGTTGCGCGGCCTGTTGCAGGCCGTGCAAGGCCACCAGCAAGGGCTTGAACGGACCGTCGGGCAAAGGTTGCGCTGCTTTGTCGGACTCGTGTTGTTGAAACGCGTTCAGGCCTTGGGCTTGAAACACCCGCTCAGCCTCGTCGCTAAACAAAACAGCGTCGCCGTCAAAGGCGATGCGAACTTCAAAAGGGTGCGCACTGCTAGCGTGGGCCGACAGCGGGTAGACCTGCGCGGCTGGAACACCCGCGTCCAAGGCGCTGCGCACATCGCTTAAGTGGGTGCTTAAAAACAAGTTCGCTCGCAGGGGTTGTAAATACTTCCACGGCGCTTCACCGCGGGTAAAACTGCAGCGAATAATCGGCAGCGCGTAGTGGGCCGCTGATTTCATGACCCGCAGGCCGCTCACCGGGTCGTTGCGCGAAAGTATCACCACCTCCACCCTTTGCGAAGGCGTTTCGTTAAAGGCCAGGAGTTTTTTAACCAAAGAAAAGGCCACGCCCGGTTTGGCAGGCGTGTCAATGCGCTCGAGTTGCAAGCGCATGTAGGCGCGGTCATCGCCTTGTTCAAAGATTTCGTTTTCTTCTTCAAAATCAAACAGGGCGCGCGAAGAAATCGCCACCACCAACTTGCCGTCTAAGGTCATGCCCATAAATTAGGCCTGCTTACTGTTGTAAAAACAGGCGGTACACCGGGTTCTGCGTTTCTTCAACGTAGGGGTAGTCCAGCGCTTCTAAAAATTGGGCAAAGGCTTTGTTGTCGGCTTTAGGCACTTGCAAGCCCACCAAGATGCGGCCGTAGTCTGCGCCTTGGTTGCGGTAGTGAAACAGGCTGATGTTCCAGCCCGGTCGCATCAGGCTTAAAAACTTCATCAATGCACCAGGCCGCTCGGGGAACACAAAGCGCAAAATCCGCTCGTCTTGTGCCAAAGCGCTGTGGCCGCCCACCATGTGGCGGATATGCTCTTTGGCCAACTCGTCGTGGGTCAGGTCCAGCGTAGGAAAGCGGTTCTTGCTGAAGTTTTTGGCGATTTTTTCCGACTCGCCTTTGCCTTGCGTGGTCAGCCCGACAAAGACGTGCGCTTGGGCTGAATCGCTCATGCGGTAGTTGAACTCGGTCACATTGCGCGGGCCTCCGGGCAAGGCGCCAATGAGTTCGCAAAAGCGTTTAAAGCTGCCGCGCTCCTCCGGAATCGTGACCGCAAACAAGGCCTCGCGTTCTTCGCCCACCTCGGCCCGCTCCGCGACAAAACGCAAGCGGTCAAAGTTCATATTGGCACCACACAAAATCGCAGCGTAAGTCTGCCCTTTGGTTTTGTGGGTAGCGACATACTGTTTGATCGCCGCAACCGCCAGCGCGCCTGAAGGTTCCACAATCGAGCGCGTATCGACAAACACATCTTTGATCGCAGCGCACACTGCGTCAGTGTCTACCGTCATAAATTCATCGACCAAGCCGCGGGCAATGCGAAACGTTTCTTCGCCAACCAGTTTGACGGCAGTACCGTCGGAGAACAAACCCACATCGGCCAGTGTGAGCCGCTTGCCGGCGCTCACCGACTGCATCATCGCGTCGGAGTCATTCATCTGCACCCCGATCACTTTCACCTCGGGGCGAACCGCTTTGATGTAATTGGCCACGCCGCTGACCAAGCCGCCCCCGCCGATAGCCACAAACACCGCGTCCAGCGGCCCTGCGTGTTGGCTCAAGATTTCCATCGCAATCGTGCCTTGGCCCGCGATCACGTCGGGGTCGTCAAAAGGGTGCACAAAGGTGAGCCCCTGTTTTTTCTCTAAGGTCAGGGCGTGGTTGTAGGCGTCGGTGTAGCTATCACCAAACAAAACTACCTCGCCGCCAAACCCGCGCACCGCGTCTACCTTGACCTGCGGCGTGGTCGTTGGCATCACAATCACCGCCCGCGCTCCCAAGCGGCTCGCGCTCAAGGCCACGCCTTGGGCATGGTTACCTGCCGAGGCGCAAATCACGCCTTGCCTGAGCTGGGACGGGCTTAAGTGCGCCATCTTGTTGTAGGCGCCGCGCAGCTTGAAGCTGCGAACGGCTTGCTGGTCTTCGCGCTTTAAGAGCACCGTGTTGTGCAGCCGCTTGCTCAAAAGCTGGGCCGTCTCCAAGGCCGTCTCCTGCGCCACGTCGTACACGCGTGCGTTCAAAATTTTGATCAGGTAGTCCGCCGGTTGCAAGGCTTT
>JAIPDD010000028.1 GCA_021737875.1 Sulfuritalea sp. | reverse complement strand
CCATCCAAAATCCGTAAGTCCTTACCCATCTCGCTTTCAACATGGGCCGCTGTGGTTGGGCTGACGCGGCCGAACTGGTTGGCGCTAGGCGCAGCCACGCCCCACACCATGGGGCCAGGCGCTCGGCGCAAACCATGCAGAACCGCTTGGGCGTCGACGTGGTCAGGGCAGCGCAGGCCAATGGTCTGTTGCCCACCCGCGCTCGCGCGGCCCACGCCTTCGCGCCGAGGCACGATCAGCGTCAGCGGGCCGGGCCAAAACGCCAGCATCAGCAAACGCGCAAATGCAGGAATGTGGATTGCGAAATGGTCGGCGCCTGAGAGGCCGCCGTCTTGATCCGATACGTGAACAATCAAAGGGTGGTTGTGCGGACGGCCTTTGGCTTGGAAAATTTTGGCGACAGCGGCATCGTTCGACGCATCTGCGCCCAAGCCATACACCGTCTCGGTGGGCAAGCCAATCAAGCCACCGGCGCGAATGGCTTGTACGCATGCAGCCACCGATGCCGGATCCGTGCGAGAAAGAATCACCCAAGGCTCCTAAAACGCAGCGATACCCAACAAGGCGGCGCAGGCCAAAGCCGTCGAACGCGCTTGCGCCGCGGTGGCCGCAGTGATGGTGAGGTGGCCCATCTTGCGTCCCGGGCGCGCCGACAACTTGCCGTACAAATGCAAATGGGTTCCGGGCAAAGCCAACACGCCCGCCCAGTCTGGCGTCGCGGGGTTCACCCAAATATCCCCCAGCAAATTGAGCATGATGGCGGCGCTGTGTTGGCGCGGCTGCGTCAAGGGCAAACCGGCGAGGGTGCGCACCTGCAAATCAAACTGCGACTGGTCGCAGGCGTTGAGCGTGTAGTGCCCGCTGTTGTGGGGACGCGGCGCAATTTCATTGACGATCAAGCGGCCGTCTTGCAAGACAAAAAACTCCACACACAACACGCCCACATAGCCCAAGCCCTGCGCAATCGCCCGGGCACCAGCCACGGCTTGCTCTGCCACGGCTTGTGGCACCACGCCGTCAAAGACTTGGGTAACGGCCAAAATTCCATCGCGATGCAGGTTGTGTTGGATAGGAAAATTCACCATCTCGCCCGTGGCTCCGCGGGCCACGATGACGGAGCACTCCATCGCCAAGGGCAGCATTTTTTCTAACACGCAAGGAACGTTGGAAAGCGCATCCCAGGCGCTGGCCAACTCGGCGCGGTTGGCAACGCGCACTTGGCCCTTGCCGTCGTAGCCCATGCGCGTGGTTTTTAAAATTCCTGGCAACAGATCGTCCGCCACAGCCGCCAATTGCGCAGCGGTTTCAATCAGCGCGTAGGGCGCACACGCAACGCCGCAGCTTGCAAAATGCGCTTTTTCTAAAGCACGGTCTTGGGCAATGGCCACCGCATTGGCAGCAGGAGCGACAAAACGGTGCGAACCCAGGGTGTACAAAGCGCCCGCGGGCACGTTTTCAAACTCGGTGGTAATGGCGGCGCAGCGTTGCAACATTTGCGCCAAACCTTGCTCGTCTAAATAGTCGGTTTGAATATGGTGGTGACTCACCAATCCCGCTGGGCTGGCAGGATCGGGGTCTAAGACCGCAGTGAAGTAGCCCATGGCCTGGGCCGCATGCACAAACATGCGCCCGAGCTGGCCTCCGCCCATGACGCCCAAGGTCATCACCTGCCCGTTTTCCATGCTGCCAGGCAGGCGGGTGCTTAAAGGGTTGCCACCGGCGGCGCTCATGGCGCGGCCACACCAGAAATAGGCAAGACCATGGCACTGGCCGCGTCAGTTTGGGCTTTCCTAAAAGCCTCTAGCTGGGCGAGCAAAGCCGGGTTGTCTGCGGCCAGCATGGCCACTGCGAACAAAGCGGCATTGGCGGCTCCGGCTGCGCCAATGGCAAAGGTTGCCACCGGAATGCCTTTGGGCATTTGAACGATGCTGTGCAAGGAGTCAACGCCTTGCAAATGTTTGCTGGCTACGGGAACGCCCAGTACGGGCACCGTGGTTTTGGCCGCCAGCATGCCAGGCAAATGGGCTGCGCCGCCCGCACCTGCGATGATCGCACGCAGTCCGCGCGCTGCTGCTGACTCGGCGTAGTCGAACATGGCGTCTGGCATGCGGTGGGCTGAAACCACCCGGGCTTCAAAACCAATGCCAAACTGTTGGAGAATCTCTACTGCGTGTTGCATGGTGTCCCAGTCCGAACTGGAACCCATGACGACGCCGATTTGAAGTGGGGTCATAGTGTTGAATTCAGCGCTGTGTCCCGCGCTTGTGGATGAAACGGCAACCGTGCCGCTGGTATTACAACTCGCATTTTACTTTTACACCTTGAGTACTCTTTCATGATCAACGTTACCCTTGAAAACTTCGAAGCCGAAGTGGTCACCGCCTCCCACACCACGCCCGTGCTGGTGGATTTTTGGGCGCCCTGGTGCGGCCCTTGCAAAGTCTTAGGGCCGCTGTTAGAAAAGGTGGAAGAAGATTACGCTGGGCGCTTCAAGCTGGTCAAAATTGATTCAGACCAAGAGCAACAACTCTCCAAAGCCTTTGGTATTCGCAGTATTCCCACTTGTGTCTTGATGGTAAATGGCAAACCGGTGGACGGTTTTATGGGCGCTGTTCCCGAAGGGCAGATCAAATCCTTTTTGGACAAACACCTGCCCAACGCCGATGGCCTGAGCCCCCAAGAAGAAGCTCAAGACGCCCAAGCCCTGCTCGCCGCAGGCGACCCGCAGTCCGCGCTCAACAAGCTCCTAGAAACCTTGACGATAGACCCCAGCAACGACGACGCCCGCTACGACTACGTCAAACTCTTGATCGAAACCAACGCGTTGGATGACGCAGAAGCCGCCTTGGCCCCCGCATTAGCGGCGATTCCACGCCAGCTGCGCTTTGAAGCGCTCGGGCAGTTTCTCAATGCCATTACCTTCGTTACCACCGACCCCCGTGGCCAATGGGGTGTAGACCAGTTTGACGCCCTGATTGCCGCCAACAAGCGCGACTTTGATGCCCGCTTGGGCAAGGCCCGGGTGCTGATGGTCAACGGCCAATGGACTGAATCCATGGACGAGCTCTTGGAAATCATCATGCGCGACAAAGCCTGGGGCGACGCCGTGCCGCGCAAAACCTTTGTCGCCATCTTGGAGTTGCTCAACCCGCCCAAACCCAAAGCTGGCGCACAAGACGCTGGCAAAACCGCTGGTGGGATTGAGATCGCTGGCAAGGTGGTCACTGAGACCGATCCGCAGGCCTTGCTCATTGCCGCCTACCGGCGCAAGCTGAGCATGGTGTTGAACTGATTACGACGGGCCGGCAGGCCAACGCAAACTGCGACTGAATTCGGATAAACACCCATAGATTTCGCCCGAAATTAGCCGTATTATGGTCAGACTATGTTGGCATTATTTGAAAAATCGGGTAACGAGAAGTTGATGAAGCAAGTTCTCACTTCTTTGTTTGACGCAGTCTCAGAAAGCCGTGAGATTCGGCATTATTTTCTCAATGTGCGGCTAGAGCGGCTGATCAAAGACCAGATGCTCTACAGCCCTTACATCTTGCACCGCCCTGACCGCTACGACGCCGGCGATGTATCGCAAACGGCGACCACGGACATTCAGATTCGGATGCGGCTGTTTGATGAAATTGTCTTCAACTTGCGCCGCATTTTGAAAGAAGCGAATTTTCCTGACGATGACATTCCGCGCTTGTCGGCCGACATGATGGAGATCATCGAAGAAACCCGCTGCCAGGCCAATGACACGGTGATTGCCGTTTGGAAGCCTTTGGATTTGGTGGGCGAGGCGCTGGCAAATTACCTGCGCAGGCAACGCGTAGACACGCGCTTGGAGCCCAATGGTGATTTGTACGCGTTTACCGGGGTCACCTACCCTTTTTGGATTCGGCAAAACCCTGAAAAATTAACGCTGACTATTTTTATCCAAGCCTACGCCAAAGAACGCGTCACGCTAGAAACGGTGCAAGCGATTGCGGACAAAGCCAACAAAACCCCCATGTCCATTACCGTGCAGGCACGCGCGGGCACCACGGTTCCGATCTTTGGCGCGCAACTGGTTTTCCCATACCAGTTAGGTGTTCCAATCCGCTTGTTCATGCGCTCGATTCGACAAATTGGCATCGATTTTGAAAAAGCGATGCTGCAAGACACCGACCAGCGCCTGCGCAATGTCGTGAAGTAAAGCCCGCCCTGGGCTTAGGTCAGCCGCTGCAAAGCCTCTTGGTATTTGGCGGCCGTTTTTTGGATCACGGCATCGGGTACGCGCGGCGCGGGGGGCGTTTTACTCCAAGGCTTGCCGTCGACCATGGCGCCCTCCAACCAATCCCGAACAAACTGTTTGTCGTAACTAGGCGGATTGGTATCTTCTTGGTAACTTTCTTGCGGCCAAAAGCGCGAGGAGTCGGGTGTGAGCACTTCGTCCATCAGCGTCAAGGTGCCCTGCGCGTCCAGCCCAAATTCAAATTTGGTATCCGCAATGATGATGCCTTTGCTCAAGGCGAAATCGGCTGCGGCTTGGTAGAGTTGGATGCTGATGTCGCGGATGCGGGTGGCCAAATCCAGGCCAATCATTTCTACCGTTTGTTCAAAGGTGATGTTTTCGTCATGGTCGCCCACCGCGGCTTTGGCTGCTGGGGTGTAAATGGGCGCGGGCAGCTTGGAGGCATTTTTTAAGCCCGCAGGCAAAGCCACGCCGCACACCGCGCCGTTGTCTTGGTACTCTTTCCAACCGCTGCCAGCCAAGTAGCCCCGAACCACTGCTTCAACGGGCAAGGGCGTGAGGCGTTTGACCAACATGGAGCGCCCCGTGATTTGCGCCACTTCCTGCGGCGATACCGCGCTCTCCGGGGCCTCGCCGGTGAGGTGAATGGGGCAAATATTGAGCCCCTTGGGGCCGAGTTTGTCAAACCAAAAAAGCGCCATTTGGGTGAGCAGCACCCCTTTGCCAGGGATGGGCTCGCCCATGATGACGTCAAAGGCGCTTAAGCGGTCACTGGCGACCATCAGGATGCGGTCGTCTCCTACGGCGTAGTTGTCGCGCACCTTGCCGCGAGCGAGCAAGGTGAGGGATTGAAGGGTAGAAGTGTGGAGCGCGCTGTTTGGGGTCATAGCCCCAATTTTAAGGGCGGCAAGCGCGCGGTGTGAGGACGATTAGAGAACGGCTTGCGCCAATTCGCCTCGGCCGTACCGCGCTGCCACAACCGTCAAGCTGTCGCCCTTGATTTTGGCGGCTTGGCCTTCGCAGCCAAACTCGATGTAGCGGGTTTTGCACAGCAGTTTGGCGGCTTCGCGGGCGGGCTTGAGCCATTCGCGGGCATCAAACTTTTCGGGGTTTTCAACGAGGAACTTGCGCACTGCGGCCGTCATGGCCATGCGGATGTCGGTGTCGATGTTGATTTTGCGCACGCCAAACTGAATGGCCTTTTGAATTTCTTCAACAGGCACACCATAGGTTTGCTTCATCTTGCCGCCAAAAGCATTGATGGTGGCCAGGAGGTCTTGCGGCACGCTGCTCGAGCCATGCATCACCAAATGGGTATTGGGCAAGCGGCGGTTGATTTCTTTGATGCGGTCAATCGCCAAAATATCGCCCGTGGGTTTGCGGGTGAATTTGTACGCGCCGTGGCTGGTGCCAATGGCAATGGCCAAGGCATCGAGCTGGGTGCGTTTGACGAAGTCTGCGGCTTGCTCGGGGTCGGTGAGCAGCTGCTCGCGCGTCATGACGGCGTCCGTTCCGTGGCCGTCTTCTTTGTCGCCTTGCATAGTTTCCAAGGAGCCCAAGCAGCCGAGCTCGCCTTCCACCGTCACGCCCAGCGCGTGGGCCATGTCGACCACTTTGCGGGTAACTTCCACGTTGTAGTCGTAGCTGGCAATGGTTTTGCCGTCGGCCTCTAAGCTGCCGTCCATCATCACCGAGCTAAAGCCCAGTTTGATCGCGCCTTCGCAAACGGCGGGGCTTTGGCCGTGGTCTTGGTGCATCACCACCGGAATGTGCGGGTAGCTTTCCACCGCGGCTTGGATCAGGTGCTTTAAAAAACCTTCGCCTGCGTATTTGCGGGCGCCGGCGCTGGCTTGCATGATGACTGGCGCGCCGACTTCGTTGGCGGCCTCCATGATGGCCTGCACTTGCTCTAGGTTGTTGACGTTAAAGGCTGGGATGCCGTAGCCGTGGATGGCTGCGTGGTCCAGCAACTCGCGCATTGAAACGAGGGCCATTTTCTAATCTCCGGGGAAGTTGGTAACCGCTTGGTAACTTTTTACCGATGGCGGGATTTTACCCACCCCGCCCCATCAATCCACCTGGCAAATTTTCATCATATTGGTGCCCCCGGGCGCGCCCATAGGCTCGCCGCAGGTAATGGCATACACATCGCCTTTTTGCACAATGCCGCGGTCTTTGAGGTGTTGCTCGGCGTCGCGCAGCGCGGTGTCGCGGTCTGTACTGGTGCTCATCAAAAGCGGGCGCACGTTGCGGTACAGCGTCATCTTGCGCTGGGTTTCAATCTTGGGGGTGAGCGCGTAAATCGGCACTTGGCTCAAATGGCGGCTCATCCACAAAGCGGTAGAGCCGCTGTCGGTCATGGCCACAATCGCTTTGGCGCCCAAGTGGTAGGCGGTAAACAAGGCGCCCATGGCAATGCTTTGGTCAATGCGGGTGAAGGTTTTACCGATAAAGTCTGCGTCGAGTTTGGGGTCGCCGCCCTCTTCAGCGGCCAGGCAAATTTGCGCCATCTCTTTGATGGTCTCTAGCGGGTACTTGCCCGCGGCTGTTTCTGCCGAGAGCATCACCGCGTCGGTTCCATCGAGCACGGCGTTGGCTACGTCGCTGACTTCGGCGCGGGTAGGCACCGGATTGGTAATCATGGATTCCATCATCTGCGTTGCTGTGATCACCACCTTGTCGTACTCGCGGGCGAGTTTGATCATGCGTTTTTGCAAAGCCGGAACCGCTGCGTTGCCGACTTCAACGGCCAGGTCGCCACGCGCAACCATGATGCCGTCACTGGCCAACAAAATCTCAAGCAGCTTAGGAATGGCCTCGGCCCGCTCAATTTTGGCAATCAGGCCGGGCTTGTGGTTGTACTGGGCTGCGGCCACGTTGCACAACTGGCGCGCCATTTCCATGTCGGTGGCGTTTTTAGGAAAACTCACCGCCACGTAATCCGCTTGAAAACTCATGGCGGTTCGAATGTCGTCCATGTCTTTGGCCGTTAAGGCGGGCGCAGTGAGGCCGCCGCCTTGCTTGTTGATGCCTTTGTTGTTGGATAACTCGCCGCCGAGTTTGACGGTGGTGTGCACTTGTTGGCCTTTGACGGAATCAACCGTGATGACGATCAAACCATCGTTAAGCAACAACACGTCGCCGGCCTTGACTTCGTTGGGCAGGGCTTTGTAGTCCAAGCCTACAGCGTTGATGTCGCCCAACTCGACGCGGGTGGCGTCCAAAATGAATTTTTGGCCATGCTCCAAAAAAACCTTGCCTTCAGCAAATTTGCCAACGCGGATTTTGGGGCCCTGCAGATCGGCCATGATGGCCACTTCACGGCCAGCGCGTTTGGCAGCTTCGCGAACCAAGGTGGCGCGGTCGATATGGTCTTGTGCTTTGCCATGGCTAAAGTTCAAGCGAACCACATTCACGCCAGCGCGGATCATTTCCTCTAACAGTGCGGGGTCGCTGGAAGCGGGGCCCAAAGTGGCGACGATTTTGGTGGCGCGTTGGGACATGTGGAAGTCTCCTGGTTCTTGGTATAGCTAAGCCAAGCCATTCTCACACGGAACACCTGGCCCCAGCCGCGTTGAAGTTACAGAGCTGCCTCAACTTGCTGAGCAGCTTCGATCACACCGCCGCCCAAACACACGTCCCCATCGTAGACAACGGCCGACTGCCCCGGCGTGACCGCCCACTGCGGATCAGGAAATTGCAAGGTGAAGCCTGAAGCGCTTTCCTTGTGCAACTGCGTGGCAGCGTCTTCTTGGCGGTAGCGGGTTTTGGCGCCCAAGCTGGCGCTGGGCTCGGGCGCGTTGCCTGATACCCAACTGGCGTCAAGCGCGCTCAGGGTGCGGGAGAGCAGCCACGGATGGTCGTGGCCTTGCACCACCCACAAGGTGTTGGTTTGCAAGTCTTTGCGCGCCACAAACCACGGCGTATGTTCGCCCCCGCCCTTTTGCGCCCCTTTGGCTTTGAGGCCGCCAATGCCCAAACCTTGGCGTTGTCCCAATGTGTAAAAAGACAGGCCTACGTGTTGGCCAATCGTTTGGCCTTTGGGGTTCTTAATGGGGCCGGGCTCCATGGCAATGTAGCGGTTAAGGAATTCCCGAAACGGGCGCTCGCCGATAAAACAAATTCCGGTGGAGTCTTTCTTTTTGGCGTTGGGCAAACCAATCTCGTCGGCAATGCGGCGCACTTCGGTCTTGTGCAACTCGCCCACTGGAAACCAGGTGTGCGAGAGTTGCGCTTGGTTTAGCCGGTGCAGAAAATAACTTTGGTCTTTGGAGGCATCGAGCCCCTTGAGCAACTCATAGCGCTCGGTGCTGGTGTTATGGCGCACGCGGGCGTAGTGGCCGGTGGCAATTTTTTCAGCGCCTAGGCGCATGGCGTGGTCTAAAAACGCTTTGAATTTGATTTCGGCGTTGCACAAAATATCGGGGTTGGGCGTGCGCCCGGCTTGGTATTCGCGAACGAACTCTGCAAACACGCGGTCTTTGTAGTCGCTGGCAAAGTTGACGTGCTCTATCTCTATGCCCAACACATCGGCAACCGCAGCGGCATCCACAAAATCGATGTTGGAGGTGCAGTAGCCGGGGTCTGTGTCTTCGCCGCTGGCGTCTGCCGGGCGGTCATCGTCTTCCCAGTTTTTCATGAAGATGCCAATGACTTCATGGCCTTGTTGTTTGAGCAAGTAGGCCGTCACCGCAGAGTCCACCCCGCCGCTCAAGCCAACCACCACCCGTTTTTTTTGCCCCTGTTGTTTCATAGGGCGATTTTAGGTACGCGGCTTGTACACGCTGGGGTCGGTGGTTAAAAGCTCCAAGGGGTAGCGCCGCCCCGCCAAATAATCTTCCATGCACTGCACCACCGCCGCACTGCGATGGCGCTGCCTGCTGGCCCGCACTTCGTCTGGGCTCATCCACAGGGTGCGAATAATTCCACGGTCTAGCGGCCGCTGGGCATCCCACGCGCCCAGGGTTCCGCAGAACGCAAAGCGCAAATAGGTGATGTCTTCGCCGTGTGGGTGGGCAGCGCTGGCTGCGCGTTCAAAGCGCGATAAATACACACCCACCAAGGCCGTCGGGGTAAACGCATAAGCGGTTTCTTCTAGCGTCTCGCGAACACAGGCTTGGGCCGGAGATTCACTGGGATCGAGGTGGCCTGCTGGGTTGTTCAAACGCACGCCTTCGGGCGTGTGTTCTTCTATGAGCAAGAACTGGCCATCGCGTTCAATGATGGCGGCGACCGTGGCGCTGGGTTTCCAACGTTGTGTTGCCATCACTGCTCCAACGGTACCCGCCCGTCGGCGGCGCGTTCTGCGTATTTGTTAAAGCGCCAGGACTTAAACTCCAGAGTAATGCGCCGCCATGTCCCGCGCTTTTCAGCGGGGGTCATTTGCGGCCAATGCTGTACTTCCCAAAAGTTGCGGCCGCAGCCTTTGCATTCTTCGTCACCTTGGCTGGTGGAGCAAATGGCGATGCACGGGGTATCGGGCGTGCTGGAATACCACTCTAGCCAGGCCTCATGGGCTTTCGTTGGCATGCTCAATTCATCGGCTTGGGTTTCGCGGTGAAAGACCATCAACGCGTACACCTCAGCCAACGCCCGTGTGGGTGCGGGCAGGGCCACGCCATCGGGGGAGGGGATTTGAACGCGCCAGTAATTGATGGCCGACTCGATATCGGTAATGTGAATGCCCGCCATGAAAACCTTTTAAAAGAGCAGCGATCATAGCCGCCCATTTCCCTTTGAAAGTCAAGGCTTTCGGCGCATTCTTTAAAGTTTAGAATGCATAAGAGGATTGGCCTCTTAATTACTGGTATTTCGACATATGGAACTGTTTTCAAACGCCTGGTGGTCTGCATTGCTGGCTATTGTGATGATCGACTTGGTGCTCGCGGGCGACAACGCCATTGTGATTGCGCTTGCAGCGCGCAACCTGCCTGACAAACTCAAACGCAAAGCCATCATCTGGGGAACGGTGGGCGCTATCGCAGTTCGTTCTGCAATGACGGTCGGCGTGGTTTGGCTCTTGCAAATCCCTGGGCTGATGCTCGTTGGCGGTCTGGGGCTGGTCTGGGTGGCCTACCAACTCTTGGCCGAGCAAAGCGGTGAAGCCGACCACGGCCCCGGTGCCACCACGTTTGTCGGTGCGATGAAAACGATTGTGGTTGCGGATGCTTTGATGGGCGTAGACAACGTGCTGGGCGTCGCAGGCGCAGCCCATGGCGCTTTTGATCTGGTCATCATCGGCCTCTTGATTAGTATTCCGATTGTCGTTTTTGGCAGCTCGGTCGTACTTAAATTGGTAGAGCGTTACCCCATCATCATTCAACTTGGCGCTGCCGTGCTGGCCTTGACTGCCGCCAAAATGATTGTCTCTGAACCCTTCTTAGTGGACTACTTTGGCAGCAGCCGGGGCCCCATAGATGCCGCACAACAAGCCGCGCGCTGGGGCGTTTACGGCGTCACTATTGCTGGCGTGTTGGCAGCCGGTTGGTGGAGCCAGCGCAAAAGCCCAAGCCAAGACTAGCCCAAACCCAATCGCCCTAGGGTTAACCCTAGGGCGGTGCTATGCTGGGACACATGAAGCTTTTACTGAAATGGCTGCTCTCAGCGGCCGCACTCCTTGCAGTGGCGCACCTGTACAGCGGCGTGCAGGTCAATAACTTCAGCTCAGCCCTGATAGCCGCATTCGTTTTGGGCTTGTTCAATTCGCTGCTGCGCCCGGTGTTGGTGGTCTTGACCTTTCCGGTCACAGTGTTGTCGCTGGGCTTGTTTTTGTTTGTCATCAACGCGCTCATGTTTTGGTCTGCCGCTGGGGTTCTGGACGGGTTTGAGGTGGTGGGGTTTAGCGCCGCGCTGGTCGGCTCTTTGATTTACACCCTGCTCGGTATCGTCATCAACTCAGCGCTCGACCGCCTGTTCGCGCGTTAGCTGCAAGACCTCGCGGGTGCGGGTATCGACAATCGCAGCTTCGATGTGGTCCGGTCCCATGGGGCCCCAATTTCCGCTTCGTACCAAATCTTGCGCCGCCCGCAAACGCGCCAAGGCAGCGGCGTAATCGAGCTGCAAAAGATCGACCTGCGCAAGGGCGCGAACGGCGGCCACATTGCGCCCTTGCGCGGTGTAGGCGGCTGCGAGCAAACTCCAGCCCTTGGCATCGCGCGGATGGTCAATCACCCACGCACGTAAGGCTTGCGCCGCTTGCTCAATACCCGCGGGCTGCGCTGCCAGGGTTTGGGCTTGCGCGCGCAACAACTGCCCAGCGCGGCTTGTTAAGGACGCGTCACTTTGCAACACCGCCAAGGCCCGGGTTGCATCGCCTTGCGTGAGCGCAATTTCTGCATCCAATAGCTGCGCCAAGCGCGCAGCGGCAGCGTTGCCTTGAACACGCACACGCAGTTGCTCGCACAGGGTTTGGGCTTGCGCGTAATCGCGCTGTTTCAAGGCGGCAAAGGCACCGCCGTACAAGGCGGCAGCTTGTTGTGCGGGAGGTTTCGCGCTCAGTACCGCAGGCTTTAGATCGCTCTGCCAAACGCGCAAGGCATCGACCCCGCCGTTGGACAACACGCGGGCGCGGGCGCCCATCAAAGCGGGCTCCAGGTCTTGCGCAGACCATGCCAGCGCAGCGGCACCCGTGGCCAAACCGCTGGCATTGGCTGCTCCCGACAAAGGCATGCGGCTTTGCATATCTGAAATACGCTCGGTGGTCAGCGGGTGGCTGCGCAAATAGGCAAAACCGCCACTGTCATTGAGGCGATTGGACTGCTGCAGTTTTTCAAACATGCCGACAAACCCTTGGGCTGCAAAGCCGGCTTCGGTCATCACACCAAAGCCCACGCGGTCGGCCTCGCGCTCCATGTCGCGCGAAAAATTCAGTTGGCTTTGGACTGCCAGCGCCTGGCCGCCAGTGATCATGGCATTGGCCGCTTGGCCGTTGTTAGCGCTTTTGCTCGCCGCCAAGATACCCAAAATCATCGCGCCCATCACCCACGGCGCTTGGGCGTTTTGTTGGGCGATATTGCGGGCAATATGGCGCTGTGTCACATGGCTGAGCTCATGGGCTAAGACCGACGCCAACTCGTCGCGGCTACTGACCGCGCCAACCAGCCCCAAATGCAAGCCAAAGTACGCGCCGGGCAACGCAAAGGCATTGACGGATCGATCCCGCCCCAGCAGTATTTCCCAGGCAAATGCGTCAGCCAAGTCTTGGGGTAAGTCACCACGCTTTTTCGCTGATAGCAGCAAAGGCTGCCAAATACTTTGGACGTAATCCATCACCACCAGATCGTCCAAATAATCCGCATCGCGGTACAAGCTGCGGACAATGCTGTCGCCCAAGCGGCGCTCTTGCGCAGGCGACATTTCTGCGCCATCGCCTAAGTTAGGCAGCGCAAATGAGGTACTGCCAGCAGCCACCATCACAGCCACCAGCCAAGCTTTGCAAACATTCATACCCCGTATGATGCACTCGAACCGTGAAGACTTTGTAAACCGGATGAAATTTCTATGAGCACACTCACCCACTTTGATAACCAAGGCATGGCCCATATGGTCGATGTGGCCGACAAAGCCAGCACCAAACGCACCGCCATTGCCACCGGACACATTGAAATGCTGCCCGCCACCCGCGCCCTGATTGAAAGCGGCAGCGCCAAAAAAGGCGATGTCTTGGGCATTGCCCGTATTGCCGCCATCATGGCCGCCAAAAAAACCAGCGACCTGATTCCTTTGTGCCATCCCTTGGCGCTAACCCATGTGGGAGTCGAGCTCACCGTCCTTGCCCGTGAAAGCGCAGGCTTTGACGGCGTGCGCTGCACCGCCACCGTAGAAACCGTTGGCCCCACCGGCGTAGAGATGGAAGCGCTCACCGCTGTTCAAGTCGCCTTGCTCACCATTTACGACATGTGCAAAGCCGTAGACCGCGGCATGACAATGAACGCAATTACCTTGCGCGAAAAGCATGGGGGCAAGAGTGGGAGTTTTGTGAACGGGCTGTAAGTCCCAGATTGATAGTGGTTTGTACTGAATGGGGCCAACCGATGGGAGGTCGATTTGTTCAACTTTCAGTTCGTTTTTTACACTACCAAATTATTGATGGAGATTTTCCTTCAGAAACTTGATCACAGCATCACGGGCAACTTGGCTGTCGTATGTTCCGTGTTCATTTCCCGATAGATCAACCTGGGTAATCTTGTGGTCAGGGGCAGAATCAATGCAACGGCCTTCATTTGGTTTACCTTTGCGCCAGTCATCATCAATGGATGCAACTGCTAATACTGGTGTATTTTTTGACGAGTAAATACCAGTAAATTTTGGGTTATTTTTTGCCGTACACGTCCACCCCGAGATAACCCTGGCACTGAAACCATCATGCTCTGAAAGAGCCGTGGCAATGCCCCCCTCACTATGGCCCATCAGGAACACATTATTATTTTCAGCCCAATTGTTTTTTTGTATCTGCATTAGCGCATAAGCTATTTCTTGCTGCCTGTATGCGTAGGCTTGAGGGAACTGATTGGTGCCACCCTTCAAACGCGGATCACAATTGGACCGCCTATTTGGTCGGGCCATACTGTCCGGTAGTATTACCAAAAATCCTTGCTCTGCAATTTTTTTTGCCCAAGCTACGTCGTGCGGGGGATGGATGCCAGTGCATCCGTGCAGATAAATAAGGACGGGGAGTTTCTTTTCTATGGTTAAAGACTTGAGTGTCTTGGAGAGAAATGCACCAGGCATATAAGCCTGCCCGTTATCCCAGCTAAGCTCAACATCCTGAGCAAACGCGGATGAAAAAGCAACCACACCAGCAAAAGTCGCTATTAAAATTTTCCTTAAAGCATATTTTTTAAATGGCATTTATTTCACCTATTAATAATTTTTACAGTATTGCCCTGAACGCATCGAATTATTAGACTTGCCTCTGGCTGGCACTCCAGTCGCTTAATGTTTAATATTTTTGTAAAGAAAGTTTTCTATATGCGTCAATGCTTCGCCGTTGGCGCGCTCATACATGTGAAAACCAGTCGAACATGGCGAACCACTGCTCACACCGCCTTGTACCGTAGCCAATTCTGTTAAAGAACTGTTTCGAGTCTTTATGGCGGAGTAGTAGCGCTGAGCGCCCTCATAGGGGGTGACTTCACAGCCATCACGGTCATGGTGAAGCACTAAGGCCGGGAGTGCCCAGTCATCGGTGATTCGCGTTTCGCTTCGCCCCGCGCTCAAAATGATGCCCGCAACAGAATTTCGGTTTTCAATCGAGCGGTTCAAATATTCCGAAACGCTTATAGAACCGTCGCTATGCCCGAATATCCAGACAGGCTTATTGAGCTTATTGGAGTAGAAATTGACAACGCTATGGATGCGCTCAAGGTGGTCAGCGCTCGAGCGAGCAGGAATTCCTTGAAGGGGCGATGGACTGTCAAGTATGACCACGTTTGCCTTCACACGCTGGCGGTACGGTATGGCGAGGAGCATTCGCGCCGTCTGATTTCTTACCTCGCTGTCGCCAGTCCTCAGCCCGAAGTGACCGGGATAACCCATCACAACAACCAGCGTCACCTCGGCATTTGTTGCCTCGGTTAGAAAAGTCATCGTAGGGCGCGCTCCAATCAAACTTCTCGACGTTGGCTCCACGGGAAGCACCTCCGAAGTTACAGAACCTGATAATCCAAGCGCAAGCAGAAATAGAAGCAGGTTTGAGCGTTTCATTGGTGTTCAAAAATAAAGAGTCGTGTTGGATTTTCTGCGAATGAAGCTGGTCGTTGTTGATTGCCTAACTTTGGAAAAGCTGTGGGTTGAATGTCATTCTTGGTTTTCTAGAAGTGCTTGTGCGATGGGTATGTCAGCAGGAGCCAACTTGAGTTCCAATATCTCAGTAGGCGTTAACCAGCGCAACTTATCATGGACGCTAAGAGTGATTTCCCCGTGCAAGATTTCTGCCTCCAACGCAACTAGCTTGATTGCCCCGTTATCGTATTTGTAGTCTGAAACTGCGACGATATTGGTAACTTTGGTTGCGATGTCCAGTTCCTCAAAAAGCTCGCGCTCCAGACATTCTTGCAGTGTCTCAGGGTGTTCAACCTTCCCACCCGGAAATTCCCAAAACCCCGCCAGCTTCTCTCCCTGTCCTCGCCTGACTACAAGAATATTTTCTCCGTCGCGAATGATGGCGGCTGTAACTAGTTTCATTTCTTCATCCTAAACCCACTTCTCATGGCGAATTAATGTGCCCACTACGATACTCAATCCTTGCGCCAAATCCGGCATCCCCTTTGGGAAGGCTGCATAAATTATTTTGAGGACATATTCTGACTGTAGAGTCATGCTGGTTATTAAAAATTTATAGACCCCCCGTCAGTCAGCGATTAAATGACAAGGGGGTACGGTGGGGTCTGGCTAATTGGCAGAAACACCAAATACTTGAAAAATATCGTGGAGTCTTTCAGACTGATATCATCCCTATGGGTACAAATTCTTGTCCCAATCCTGTCCCACTAGCAAGCAGAAATTTGGGACAAACGAATGTATTTTGTTCTTTTGAAAGCTGCGCCGCCACCGTAGAAACCGTCGGCCCCACTGGCGAAGAGATGGAAGCCCTTACCGCCGTTCAAGTCGCCTTGCTCACCATTTACGACATATGCAAAGCCGTAGACCGCGGCATGACGATGAACGGAATTACCTTGCGGGAAAAGCATGGGGGCAAGAGTGGCAGTTTTGTGAACGCAACTTAGCACTTTTGGGGGCAGTCTATGCACCGGCGTGACTTTTTAAACTACGGGCTTGCAATCGGCGCCTCTTCTGCGCATTTTGATGCATGGTCAGCCGACAAATGGGGTAGCTATTTAGGGTACCCGACTGGATGGGCTGGCCAGTTTTCTAAACTTCCTGAGTACCGCGTTGGCAACTACTCGGGCGGTTTTGAAACCATGTTCCCCCACCACACGCTGGCGCCTTCGGATACGCCACTTCAATTGGCTGAAACTCTGATGAAGGACTTTCAATTTTCTTGGAGGCTTTCAAAAAAGACCATAGGTCAATACCTAGACAGTTGGCCCGCTACCGGCTTAATCATTTGCCGTGATTCAAACATTCTTTTTGAAGAGTACAGGCACCAACGAACAGCGGCTATGCGGTTAACAAGTTGGTCAATGGCAAAAAGTGTGACTTCATTGCTCTTGGGAATTTGTATTGATAAGAAGTTAATTCGCTCTTACGACGATACGCCAGAGATGTATTTGCCTGAACTTCAAGGTACTTTGCACGGAGCTATCTCACTTCGGAATCTTAGCAATATGTCTAGTGGTGCTCAGATACTTCATGAGCGGGATAACGCCATCATTTATCCTACTGCATACATATCAAATACTGCAAATATTTCAAAAACGGTTGCCGCTTGGAATCAACGCAAGGAAGAACAGGGAAGGACGTTCAACTACAACGAGTTGTGTCCGCTCACCCTTGGCATGGTCATACGTAAAGTTACAGGCGCTTCCCTCTCTTCGTTCGCACAAAACGCCTTATGGATTCCGATGGGTGCTCAGTCAGCCGCAACGTGGACCACGGATTCAGAAAAAAATGAATTCAATTGCATTGGATTTGCTGCAACACTTCGCGATTGGGCACGCCTAGGAACTCTCATAGCCAACAAGGGAAAGGCCAAAGGCAATCAAGTGGTGAGCGAGCAGTGGATTCATGAATTCACCCGCTGGGGCGAATTAGACAAGCAAGTCAAGTTTGACGTGGTCAGTCCAGGAGTTGGCTACAAAGCGCATATGTGGCATATCAAACCGGACGGCTCTAGGCTTTCCTTCAATGGACACCATGGACAGCGCGTCATGATCGACATGCCAACTCGGACGGTCCTCGTCCATACAGCGGTTGAACATGATGGCAATTGGAAAAATGAACTCTACGAGCTGTTTGATGCAGCCACCAAAATTTGATATTTCTGGAAGACGTATCCTGAGATCTCAATCAATGAAACCCAAAATTCTCATCATCACCGCGCTAGAAAGCGAATTAGACAAACACCAAATTCCAGCGGGTGTGGATTGGGCGTATTGCGGCGTAGGAAAGATCAATGCGGCTTTATGTACCTTGAAAGCCATCCAAGACTTTCAGCCCACGCTTGTGATCAACTACGGCACCGTTGGGAAAATCAATCCGCAGCTATCGGGAATGATCGAGATCGCGCAAGTGGTGCAAAGAGACATGGTCACAGAACCACTCTCGCCCCGCGGACAAACGCCTTTTTGCTCCCGCCCTCAAACCTACCACTCCGGCCGAGGCAGTTATGTTTGCGGTACGGGCGATAGTTTTGTGACTGCACCAGACCCTTGGCTGCTAGCGCACAACATTGACGTGGTTGACATGGAGTTGTTTGCCATCGCAGCGGCAGCATACGCATGCAAGGTGCCTTGGCAGGCCTATAAGTACATTACCGATGATGCGAATGAGTCATCCGGAGACGATTGGAGCCAAAAGGTCCATCATGGCGAGGCACTGTTTTTGGAGCGCCTCCAAACCACCCTTTTACGATGGGGCGCGTGATTTAACGACGAGGGTTCCGACAATTTTTTCGTGAAGGCCTTGCTTCTTTGCGGTAAACGCAGCCATCACAAACCCCACGCACTCAAATATCAATATTTCCCGCCCGCAGCGCATTGGCTTCAATAAACTCGCGACGCGGTTCGACCTCGTCTCCCATGAGCATGGTGAACACGCGATCGGCTTCGATGGCGTCGTCAATTTGCACCTTGAGTAAACGGCGAACGGTGGGGTCCATGGTGGTTTCCCAAAGCTGCGAGGGGTTCATCTCGCCCAAGCCTTTGTAACGCTGGCGCGCCGTGGCGTTCTCGGCCTGGCCGATCAGCCACGCCATGGCTTCGCGGAAGTCCGTGACTTTTTCTTCTTTGGCGCGTTCGCCTTCGCCGCGCATCACGCGGGCGCCTTCGCCAAGCAGTCCTTTGAAGGTGTTGGCGGCTTCGGCCAATGCGGCGTAGTCTGCGCCGTGGACAAAGTCTTGCGTCAACACGCTGCTCTTGACGTTGCCGTGGTGGCGCCGGCTGATACGCAAAATGGGTTTATCAGTACGCACATCGAATTCCCCCGCCACTTCGGCGTCTGGCAATTTGGCTTGCAAGGCAGCCGCTGAGACTTCAGCCTCCGCCACGGTATCGAGATTCAAAGCAACGCCGTCAGCCACCGAGCGCAAGGCCTCGGCGTCCATGAAGTTTTGCAAGCGTGCAATCACGCCCTGGGCTACTTGGTGCTTGCGCGCGAGTTCACCCAAAGTGTCGCCTTGCAGCGTGACGCCGTTGGGGCCGCCGGTAAATACCGATGCATTGATCAAGGCGATGCGCATCAAGAAACTGTCTAGCGCAGCAGCGTCTTTCAAATACAACTCTTCTTTGCCAGCTTTGACTTTGTACAGCGGCGGCTGGGCAATGTAGATGTGACCGCGCTCCACCAACTCTGGCATTTGGCGGTAAAAGAATGTCAAAAGCAGGGTGCGGATGTGGGCACCGTCGACGTCGGCGTCGGTCATGATGATGATGCGGTGGTAGCGCAGCTTGGCGACGTTAAAGTCATCGTTGCCCGTGGTGCCACCGGCTTTACCAATACCGGTTCCGAGCGCCGTAATCAGCGTCAAAATTTCGTTGCTGGTGAGCAGCTTTTCGTAACGGGCTTTTTCTACGTTCAAAATTTTGCCGCGCAAAGGAAGAATCGCTTGGAATTTGCGGTCGCGGCCTTGCTTGGCCGAGCCGCCAGCGGAGTCACCCTCGACGATGTAGATTTCACACATCGCTGGGTCTTTTTCTTGGCAGTCAGCCAGTTTGCCTGGCAAACCCATTCCGTCTAAAACACCTTTGCGCCTCGTCATATCACGGGCTTTGCGGGCCGCTTCACGGGCACGGGCGGCTTCAATGATTTTGCCTACGATGATCTTGGCGTCGGCGGGGCGCTCTTGCAAATAGTCTGCAAGCAATTTGCTCACAATGTCTTCTACCGGGCCGCGCACTTCGGAGCTCACCAGTTTGTCTTTGGTCTGGCTGCTGAATTTGGGCTCGGGTACTTTGACCGAGAGCACGCAGGTCAAGCCTTCGCGCATGTCGTCGCCGGTGACTTCTACCTTGGCTTTTTTGGCCAATTCAGATTCGTCAATGTATTTATTGATGACGCGCGTCATGGCTGCGCGCAAACCCGTTAAGTGGGTGCCGCCATCGCGCTGGGGGATGTTGTTGGTAAAGCACAAAACCTGTTCGTTGTAGCCGCTGTTCCACTGCATCGCCACTTCCACACCGATATTGGTGTTTTGGTCGCTTTGGCGGTCGCCCATGGCGTGGAAGATGTTGGGGTTCAACACCGTCTTGCCTTTGTTGATGAAGTTCACAAAGCCTTTGACGCCGCCAGCCCCAGAAAAGTCGTCTTCTTTACCGGTGCGTTCGTCTTTCAGACGAATGCGCACGCCGTTGTTCAAAAAGCTCAGTTCGCGCAAACGCTTGCTCAAGATTTCATAATGGAAATCGTTGTTCTCTTTGAAGATGTCGGTGTCGGGCAAAAAGTGCACTTCGGTTCCGCGCTTTTCGGTGTCTCCCGTGACCTTCATGGGCGAAACTTCTACGCCGTCTTGCTTCTCAACAATGCGGTTTTGGACAAAGCCTTTGCTGAACTCCATGACGTGCACTTTGCCGTCACGGCGAATCGTCAGGCGCAGCATTTTGGACAAAGCGTTCACGCAGCTCACGCCCACGCCGTGCAAACCGCCCGAGACTTTGTAGCTGTTTTGGTTGAACTTGCCGCCTGCGTGCAATTCGGTCAGCGCAATTTCAGCCGCACTGCGCTTGGGCTCGTGCTTGTCATCCATCTTGACACCCGTCGGAATGCCGCGGCCGTTGTCGACCACGCTGATGGAGTTGTCAGAGTGGATGGTGACCAAAATATCATCGCAGTGGCCGGCCAAGGATTCATCAATCGAGTTGTCTACCACCTCAAACACCAGGTGGTGCAGACCGGTTCCGTCCGATGTATCACCGATGTACATGCCAGGGCGCTTTCGCACCGCCTCCAGGCCTTCCAAGATTTGGATCGAGCCTTCGCCATAGGCCTCGGTTGCGCCGGCCTGGTTGGTGTCGATGGTGGGTTGAAAATTGGAGCTGTCGGCGGTACCTTCGCCGGTGTGCACGCCTTCCTCACCGTCATGGGGCAAGGGAGCGTGCTGGTTTTCTTCGGTCATGGATAACTTCTCTCAGGTGGTCGCAGGTACGGTGTCAAATACAGAAAAAATACAGGGGCAAAAATCAAATGCGCATTGGCATCACCACGTACTTGAACGTGGCGTTATCAGGAATGGTTAGCAGCGCAGAGCTGTTACCGCCAGAGAGCTCCAGGGTGACCATCTCTTGGCCCATATTGGCCAAGGCGTCGATCAGGTAGGTGACGTTAAAGCCAATTTCAATGCTGTCGCCGCCGTAGTCAATGTCGAGCTCATCAACCGCTTCTTCTTGCCCGGCGTTGTTGGAGGCCACGCGCAAGGTTCCAGGGTCAATGTGCAAGCGAACACCTTTGAACTTTTCGC
>JAIPDD010000027.1 GCA_021737875.1 Sulfuritalea sp. | reverse complement strand
AATTTCTTCTTGCTCTAAGATTTGAATGAGATTCATAGCTTCTTTCAAGATCATGCCAGCGCCAGTACCAAAAGGGTACAACTCAAATACAGCACCATTGCTGTTTCAATTTGACCGAGCAGAGGATCAGTTAGCCTTCGATTATAACCTTGCAACTGCCGATTGACGCAAAAACTGTTCGTCTTGGAGGCTCAGCTTGCCCGATTGGCGTGCAATTTCGATTAAATCAGGCCGATGCGCCGCAGTTAAGGCCAAGCGCTGCTCTCGGCGCCAACGTTCAATCTGTTCGTGGTGGCCTGACATCAGGACTGCAGGCACGGGCTGCTGCGACCAAACTTCGGGGCGTGTGTAATGCGGGCAGTCCAACAATCCATCGAGCTCCAGGTTGAAGCTATCGAGCTGGTGGCTTTCCTGGTCAGACAAGACGCCGGCTTGAAGTCTTGCCACGGCGTCAAGCAGCACCATCGCAGGCAACTCACCACCTGACAGCACAAAATCACCCACGCTGATTTGAATATCTACATGACTATCGATAAAACGCTGGTCAACGCCCTCATAGCGACCACACACCAAAATAGCGCCTTGGCTTAGGGCCCACGTGGCGATATCGGCATGGTTTAAGCGTTTGCCAATGGGTGAGAACAAAACGACAGGCGCTTGGTCTTGCCTTTGCGATTGAATTTCTACCAGGGTTTTTTCCAACGGCTCCGCCATCATGACCATGCCCGGGCCACCTCCAAAAGGACGGTCATCGATGCGCCGGTAATTACCCAAAGCGACATCACGCGGATTCGAAAGGCGCACATCCACCTGGCCAGACTCAAAGGCTCGCCGCGTGATGCCAGTCGTTAAAAACGGACCAAATAATTCGGGAAAAAGAGTAATGACGTCAAAACGCATCTTCTTAGCGCTTTAATAATCGGCTTGCCAGTCCACCACAATCCGGCGGGCCTGCAAATCTACAGAATCGACGTAAACCGAGACAAATGGAATCATTCGCTCCAGTGTTTTTCCATCTTCCAAATAATCCAGCACCAAAACCGTTTGCGGCCCTGTTGACATCAGTTCGCGAACGACGCCCATGGGCTCGCTTTCACGGTTAAAGACCGCCAGGCCAATCAAGTCAACCCAGTAAAACTCATCGGTGGCAGAAGCGGGAAAATTGGAACGAGAAATAAAAATTCGAGCGCCACGCAGCGCTTCGGCAGCCGTTCGATCAAGCACGCCAGATGCACAGGCGACCAAGGAACCCGAATGCGATTTAATTTCTTTGACGCTGAGTTGCGCCACGCCATCGAAGGTTTTTAAACCTTTTTCGGTGGGCAACATAAACCACAATTTGGAGGTGAATAAGGCCTCAGGATCACCGCTGTAGGGCAAGACCTTAAACCATCCTTTGATACCCCATGCCTCTGCGACCCTACCCACCTCAATCGCATCCTTAGGGAGCTCGGCAGGTTCAAGGCCAGCAATCATGCTAATCAATGGGTCAAAAGGGTGTGGCGGCTTGGCCCATCAGCGCGAAGGGCCAGCCTGCACATGAAAATCAAGCTGCTTTTTTGGCTGCTTGATTAACCAAACGTTCAACCGTAGGAGACGCTTGCGCACCTACGCCTCTCCAGTAAGTCAGGCGGTCCTGCGCAATACGGATACTTTCTTCATTGGCAGTAGCAATGGGGTTATAAAAACCAATGCGTTCAATGAAGCGGCCATCGCGACGTGTGCGCTTGTCCGTAACCACAATATTAAAAAACGGGCGGGCTTTAGCACCACCACGAGCGAGTCGAATGACGACCATGATTGTTCCTTTGGGTGATTGAAATAAATTTCAACCATAGAATTCAGAGTTGAGACACGCAACTGACCACCCGGCCAGTGACACTCAGAATAGCCCACTATTATATCTTTTCTAAAGCCATGCCAACCATCCGACCTTGTACAGACGCCGATATACCTGCCGTCACCGCCATTTACCAACACCACGTACTCCACGGAACAGGCACCTTTGAAATCGATGCTCCCACTGAAACCGACATGCAAAGCCGCAAAGCTGACGTTCTATCGAAGGGCCTGCCCTACCTGGTCATCGAAGAAAACGCGCACGTTCTCGGGTTTGCCTACTGCAATTGGTTTAAGCCCCGACCAGCCTACCGTTTTTCTGCTGAAGACTCCATCTACCTGTCACCACAGGCCACGGGACAAGGATGGGGACGGCTGCTTCTTGCTGAGTTGATGGGCCAGGCCCAACGCGCTGGTGTGCGCAAACTCATTGCTGTGATTGGAGACTCCGATAACGCGGGTTCAATTGGCGTTCATCGCGCCTTGGGCTTTACTTCTGTGGGAGTTCTTACCGATTGCGGCTGGAAATTTGATCGCTGGCTTGACGTCGTCCTCATGGAATGCCCCATCGGCCAGGGAAGCAGCACCGCTGCGTCACAATGAGCGGTATGAAAAATAAAACAATTGCGGTTTGGCTCACGCTCTTGACTGGCCCCATAGGCTTGCAAAGGATCTACCTCAAAGGACGATTTGACATGTGGAGTTGGCTTGCCCTCGGGCCCAGTGCAGCAGGAGCGTACGGAGTTATGCGTGCCAAAGCCTTTGGATTAGACGACCACCTCAGCTGGATTTTGATTCCATTCTTGGGTTTCTGTATTGCTGGCTGTGCACTCGCTGCGATTGTTTATGGAGTAAGCGACGCGCAGCGGTGGAATCAAAAATTCAACCCTTTGGCCGATGCAGCAGACGAATCAGGCGAAACAAACTGGCTCACCGTGATGGGACTGGGGAGCTCCCTGCTCATTGGAACCACTGCGCTCATGGCCACCCTGGCCTTTAGCTTTCAGCGCTATTTTGAAATGACGCTATAACTGATTGATTCATGTGAAAGCTTAACCAAAGTCGTTCATAAGCCGATCATGAAATTATTTTTAACCATCCTTTTCGCACTGTTTCTGCGTTCAGCATTTGGGTTCGAAAATGTTCTCTTTCAAGGCAGAGATGTCAGGTTTACAGAGTCACCCTTGGCAAATGGAAGGGCTTGGGGGTGGGAAAACACCGTCAATCTGCAAGCAAAACTTTTTCTTCCTAAAACCAGTTTGAATGGCAAGCAATTTGCGGCAGTAATCCTTTTACACGGGAGTGGTAATGTTCAGGAAGAACGTGAGATTGATTACGCTAAAAAGCTTGCCAATAAAGGTATTGCAGCACTTGTCGTTGAAACTTATGACTCAAGAAAAAACAACTCCAGCTCTAGTCTGACCAGAATAAATTCCGTTTCTGCACTTGCGCAAGTTTCTGATGCGTATTCAGCGCTTAAATACTTATCGGAACGATCTGACATTGACTCCAGTCGAATTGCCACAATGGGATTTTCAATGGGTGGCTACACAGGTTATTACCTTACCGATGTATCAATGAAAAATCTGCTCTCAGAAACAAAAAACAATTTTGCAGGGCACATCAGCTTTTATCCAGGATGGCAAATTACATTCCTTGATCCCCACCCAACCAAAGCACCCTTGTTAGCGATTCTTGGAGGAGTAGATGAACTTATTGATCTTGAGGATGCAAAAAAAGATATCGCATCTCGAATTAAAGCAGGAGCAAAAATCGAGTTACATATTTTTGAATCTGCTGCACATGCTTGGGAATTTAATTTCAGCAAACGATTCGATGCAACATCGCCCAATCGCAAAAATTGCCGCATGCATATAAAGCCTAACGGCGGACTTGTTTGGCGAGAGACAGGAAACACAAATGAAAAATGCCAACAATTTGGATACACAGTTGGGCAAGATAAACAAGCCCAAGAGGCCGCAGAGGCTTTAGCTTTTGATTTTTTAAATCGAATTTTTAATTGAACTCAGCAGTCAAAAAAAGTTGCGATTTATCATTAAAAAATCCCTGCAAGGCTTGCGCTTTGCAGGGATGGATTTGACAACTGCAAGGTTAAGCCGTCACGCCCTTAGCGATATCCACATACTCGTCAATCTGGTTGAAGTTCAGGTATTTGTAAATCGCAGCACCATCTTTGTTAACGACACCCATGGCCTCGTGGTATTCGGCCACTGTGGGGATGTGGCCCAGCTTGGACGCGATCGCGGCCAACTCGGCTGAGGCCAGATACACATTGGTGTTCTTGCCCAGGCGGTTAGGGAAGTTACGCGTGCTGGTGGAGACCACGGTGGCACCTTCGCGCACTTGCGCTTGGTTGCCCATACACAACGAACACCCAGGCATTTCGGTGCGCGCACCGGCAGCGCCAAAGTTGGCGTAATGGCCTTCCTTGATTAGCTCGCTTTCATCCATTTTTGTGGGGGGTGCTACCCAAAGTTTGACAGGAATATCACGACTACCGCCAAGCAACTTGGCCGCTGCGCGGAAGTGCCCGATGTTGGTCATGCACGAACCGATGAACGCTTCGTCAATTTTGGTACCGGCCACCTGAGAGAGAAATTTAGCGTCATCGGGGTCGTTGGGGCAACACAAAATCGGCTCTTTGATGTCGGCCAAATCAATATCAATGACGTGGGCGTATTCCGCATTTTTGTCTGCTTCAAGTAGGTTTGGTGCAGCCAACCACGCTTCTACTTTCTCGATACGGCGCGCCAGCGTGCGTGCGTCAGCGTAGCCATCGGCAATCATGTTCTTCATCAGCACCACGTTGGACTTCAGGTATTCCTGCACCGGCTCTTTGTTGAGCTTGATCGTGCAGCCAGCAGCAGAGCGTTCGGCAGAGGCATCTGACAATTCAAACGCTTGCTCGACCTTGAGGTTGGGTAGGCCTTCGATTTCCAGGATGCGGCCAGAGAATTCGTTGATCTTGCCAGCCTTGGCCACGGTCAACAAACCTGTCTTAATGGCGTACAAGGGAATGGCATGCACCAAGTCGCGCAATGTCACGCCAGGTTGCATTTCGCCTTTGAAGCGAACCAGGATGGACTCGGGCATGTCCAAAGGCATCACACCGGTGGCAGCTCCAAACGCCACCAAGCCAGAACCAGCTGGAAAGCTGATACCGATGGGAAAACGGGTGTGTGAATCGCCGCCCGTACCGACAGTGTCAGGCAACAACAAGCGGTTCAGCCAAGAGTGGATGACGCCGTCACCTGGGCGCAAGGCCACGCCGCCACGGTTGCTGATGAAAGCGGGCAATTCGCGGTGCGTCTTCACGTCCACCGACTTAGGGTAAGCCGCGGTGTGGCAAAACGATTGCATGACCATGTCAGCCGAGAAGCCCAAGCACGCCAAGTCTTTCAACTCGTCGCGTGTCATGGGGCCTGTGGTGTCTTGCGAGCCCACGGTGGTCATTTTGGGTTCGCAGTAAGTGCCGGGGCGCACGCCTTGGCCTTCAGGCAAACCGACCGCGCGGCCGACCATTTTTTGAGCCAGCGTGAAGCCCGCTTTGGTGGCGGTCGGCACCGAAGGCAGACGGAACAATGTCGATGCAGGCAAGCCTAAAAACTCACGGGCCTTGGCAGTCAAGCTGCGGCCAATGATCAGGTTGATACGGCCACCGGCACGCACTTCGTCAAACAGCACATCACTCTTGAGCTTGAACTCGACAACCGTGGCGCCATTTTTCACAATCTTGCCGTCGTAGGGCAGGATGTCGATGACGTCGCCCATTTCCAACTTAGTCACGTCCACTTCGATCGGCAAAGCGCCCGAGTCTTCTTGGGTGTTGAAGAAGATGGGTGCAATCTTGCCACCCAAGGTGACGCCGCCAAAGCGCTTATTGGGCACGAAGGGAATGTCTTGGCCGGTGGCCCAAATCACGCTGTTAGTAGCCGACTTGCGGCTGGAACCGGTACCGACCACATCGCCCACATAAGCCACCAAATGGCCTTTTTTCTTCAAATCTTCAACGAACTGCATGGGTCCGCGTTTGCCGTCTTCTTCCGGCTTGAACGCTGCGCCTTCGCGGGTGTTTTTCAACATCGCCAAGTAATGCAATGGAATGTCCGGGCGGCTCCAAGCGTCCGGTGCTGGAGACAAGTCGTCGGTATTGGTTTCACCGGGCACCTTGAAGACAGTGACCGTGATTTTTTTCTCGACTTCAGGTCGGGTGGTAAACCACTCGCCATCAGCCCAACTTTGCATGACTTCTTTGGCTTTGGCGTTGCCCGCCTTGGCTTTGTCGGAAACGTCATTAAAGAAGTCGAACATCAACAACGTTTTCTTCAACGCAGTTGCAGCCACACCAGCCACTTCAGCATCGTCGAGCAATTCGATCAAGGGGTGCACGTTGTAGCCGCCCACCATAGTGCCGAGCAATTCAGTGGCTTTGGACTTGGAGATCAAGCCCACCTTCAATTCACCGTGTGCCACGGCCGCCAAGAAAGAGGCTTTGACCTTAGCCGCATCGTCCACGCCGGGCGGCACGCGGTGGGTCAACATGTCCATTAAAAATGCATCTTCGCCAGCAGGAGGTGCCTTGATGAGCTCAATCAGCTCCGCGGTTTGCTTGGCATCCAAAGGCAGGGGTGGAATTCCCATAGCGCTGCGTTCAGCAACATGGTCTCGGTAGGCTTTCAACATAGGTTTCTCCTCATCAATGACTAAAAAAGTGACGAATTTCGTTGGGAACAGCAACCCCAGTGTGTTGTGCGCGCTCTAACAACTGCCAAAAATAACGGTAACTTGCACGGTCATGCAATGTGCCATTGATGGCGATGGGGGCCCATTCTTGGGCAGAGGCTTTCTCAAGAATGCGCGCAGCCAAATCAACCTCTGATGGATCAGGTGCAAAGGCCCGAAGAATGGGCCGGATTTGGTCGGGGTGAATACTCCACATGCGGGTGAATCCCAAAGCGGTAGCTGCAACACGCGCTGCAGTTTCTAAAGCCACAGTATCACGCAGCTCGGTGACCACACAGTGCGAGGGTACTTTGCCATGGGCGTGGCACGCGCTGGCGATTTCTAGCTTGGCCCGCACTACCAAAGGATGGTTGAACTGATCCAAGGTGTGCTTGTCCGAGATGGCGCGCAATCCCATAGCCGAAGACGGTATCGCACCCGCATGGGCAGAGACGAAATCCATGAGTCCAAAACTCAGCGATTGAACCCGGGGATGGGCGGCAATCGCAAAAGCGTGGTGCACAGCGGCTGGGGACTCAATCAAAACATGCAATGGCAAAGTCACCGGTCCAGCATGGGCATCGATAGCTTTAAGCGCAGTTTCAACATCACTGAATGATTCCGCCTTAGGAACCATGATGTAGCTTAGCTTTGCTGCGCAAGCGCCGACAATGATGGCCACATCCTGTGCAAATGCCGGATGGTTCACCGGGTGAAGCCGCGCACCTCTGCGCAAATGGCGGGGATCAACCGAAGCGTCTGAGCCAGGAGACGATTGCCTTAGCAGCTCAGACACCAAATGGGCTTGTTCAGCTTCACCACCCACAGGTGCGCCATCTTCGCAATCGAGAGTGACGTCGAAGACGCAAGCCCCAAACTCTTCAGCCATTTCCGCTTGCAGTTGCAAACTCTTGCGCATACGGGCTTCTACGCCGCTGTAGTGGTCACACACCGGCAAAGCACCCGTTTGCGCTTGTGCGCCAAGGAGGATTTCGCGGGGATGGGGCATGGTGGCGCTTGTCCCGAAGGAGCGTCTGTGAAGACGCACCGGCGGGTTACGGGTTACAGCAAGTGGGCAACGCCTGCTTGCTCGTCTTGCAACTCTTTGAGTGTTTTGTTGATGCACTCTTGGCTGAAATCATCGATAGGCAAATCTTGCACTACCTTGTATTCACCGGCTTCACAGGTCACGGCAAAGCCAAACATGGTGTCTTTAGGAATGCCGTATTGACCGTCCGATGGGACACCCATCGTCACCCATTTGCCATTGGTGCCTAAGGCCCAATCGCGCATATGGTCAATCGCTGCGTTGGCTGCAGAAGCGGCCGACGAGACACCACGCGCGGCGATGATGGCTGCGCCGCGCTTACCAACGGTTGGCAAAAAGGTGTTGGCGTTCCAGTCTTGGTCGTTGATCATGTCTTTGACGCTGGCGCCTTTGATCGTCGCAAACCGGTAATCGGCATACATGGTGGGAGAGTGGTTGCCCCAGACCGTTAATTTTTCAATATCAGCGACTGCCTTACCGGTTTTTTCAGCAATTTGGCTCAGCGCACGGTTGTGGTCTAAGCGCAGCATGGCGGTGAAGTTTTTCCGTGGCAGATCAGGCGCACTCTTCATGGCGATGTATGCATTCGTGTTAGCGGGGTTGCCTACTACTAGCACTTTGACGTTGCGGCTTGCAACGGCATTGAGGGCCTTGCCTTGGGCTGTGAAAATCTCCCCATTGACTGCCAACAATTCAGCGCGCTCCATGCCAGGACCCCGGGGGCGTGAACCAATCAACATGGCGTAATCCACATCTTTGAATGCAGTCATGGGATCGCTGTGCGCTTCCATTCCAACGAGCAAGGGAAATGCGCAATCTTGCAGCTCCATCATCACGCCTTGCAAGGCTTGCTGGGCCTTTTCAACAGGGACCTCCAACAAACTTAACACGACAGGTTGGTCTTTTCCAAGCATCTCACCAGAGGCGATGCGAAACAAAATGGCGTATCCGATTTGACCTGCTGCGCCAGTAACGGCAACGCGAACGGGCTTCTTGCTCATAAAAAACTCCTGGAAGTGTTGTTAAAGTGGTAAATGCGAGGGCTGCATAAAAAAAATTCGACCTGCACAATGCATTAGAGTTTACCCTGAGCGCTTCGCCAAAGTCAAGCTGTCTTATGTCTTATATAAGATATGATTGGCCACCAACTCAAGACTGACTTGAACCTTACTTTTCACTGCATTTTTTTATGCCCACTGCGCCCATTTCAACCAGTTCACTCACGAGCAAACCTCTTGCATCAGAGTCGGAAAGTCCCATTGAAATGACTGCAGTCACAGCAACGCCTTCTTTCAGCCCGCTGTACCAACAAATCAAGGTCCTGTTGCTCCAAAGCTTGCAGTCTGGAGAATGGAAATCGGGCGCAGCCATACCCAGTGAGCAAGATTTGGCGCTTCGCTACAAGGTAAGTCAAGGAACCGTTAGAAAAGCCATCGACGAGCTAGCGACAGAAAATTTGCTGGTGCGCAGACAAGGCAAAGGGACTTTCGTGGCCACGCACGCAGAGCACCACGTGCAATACCGCTTTCTGAAATTGTTCCCCGACAACGGAGACCCCAATAGCGAAGGCCCTGCACAGCGAAGAATCATTGACTGCAAGCGCTCTCGCGCAAGCGCCGACATTGCCAAAAAACTGGATTTGCGCAGTGCAGAGCCCGTTTTGCAAGTTCGCCGCGTTCTCTCCTTTGCGTCAAAACCTACTATTTTGGAAGACCTGTGGCTTCCTGCGGCGCCCTTCAAAGGCCTGACGGCCGAACGACTTGGCAACTACGATGGCCCCATGTACGCCTTGTTTGAAACTGAGTTTGGTGTTCGCATGGTCCGGGCCGAAGAAAAAATTCGTGCCGTATTGCCAGATTCTGAACAGGCTTTGCTGCTTGGTGTCTCTTCAACCACTCCCTTGTTGAGCGTTGAACGCATTGCCTACACCTACAACGACGTCCCCATGGAAATGCGCCGTGGGCTCTACCTTACGGATACCCACTACTACCGCAATGAACTCCATTAATTCTGACCGAAGTCAAAGGCTAAGTTGCAAGCCCACTGTCAGATTGGTGCAGTGCAATAGAATTTGTTCTGCTTGAATGAAAAGTTACAAGTCAGTTACCTCTTAGAAAGTCTCTGCCCATGTCGTCGACCCTGCCTCCGTCTCGCCCCAAACGGCCTGAATTTCGAAATATCAATGCACTGACCGACTTACCCAGCTACCGCTTACCTGTCGCGGGAATCGTATCGATCTTGCACCGCGTCAGTGGCGCTCTGATGTTTGTATTGATGCCCTTCATCATTTGGATGTTTGACACGTCGATTTCTTCAGAAATCTCCTTCGCCAAATTCACGCAGGCATTTTCTGTCGGCTTGGGATTTGTTCCGGGTTGGTTCATGAAACTGGTCGCGCTGGCACTGATTTGGGCCTTTTTGCACCACCTGATTGCGGGTTTGCGCCATCTGTGGATGGACATGCGTCATGCCGTGAGTAAAGAATTCGGTAAATCCTCGGCAATTTTTACGCTCTGTGTGAGCGTGGGCTTAACCCTTGTGTTGGGTGCCAAATTGTTTGGTTTGTACTGAGCAGATCAGTCACTCCTTCATTTCAAAAAATCAAAGGATCAAATCTATGGCAGTAAATTACGGGTCTAAGCGCATCGTTGTAGGCGCCCATTACGGATTGCGCGACTGGCTTGCACAACGTGTCACCGCTGCATTGATGGCAGCGTTCACACTCATTGTTTTAGCCCACCTCATTTTTTCCAAAGGACCCATTGGTTATGACCTGTGGGCCGGTATTTTTACAAGCCAGTGGATGAAGGCTCTGACCTTTGTCATCATCATCGCCCTGCTCTACCATGTCTGGGTGGGCATGCGTGATATCTGGATGGATTACATCAAACCCGTGGGAATACGACTCACACTTCAAGTTTTGTCCATCATTTGGCTCGTTGGATGCGCCGGATGGTCTATCCAGGTTTTGTGGCGCGTTTAAGCGTCTCCTCATACAGGCACTCAATTCATGTCTTACTCAGTATCCAAACGTAAATTCGACGTCGTTATCGTAGGCGCTGGCGGCTCTGGCATGCGCGCTTCCTTGCAACTGGCGCGCGCAGGCCTTAACGTGGCGGTTTTGTCTAAAGTTTTCCCCACCCGTTCGCACACGGTGGCGGCCCAAGGCGGTATTGGCGCGTCACTGGGAAACATGAACGAAGACAACTGGCATTACCATTTTTATGACACTGTCAAAGGCTCCGACTGGCTCGGCGACCAAGACGCCATTGAGTTCATGTGCCGTGAAGCACCCAAGGTGGTGTACGACCTTGAGCACATGGGCATGCCGTTTGACCGCAACCCCGACGGAACGATTTACCAGCGCCCTTTCGGCGGTCACACTGCCAACTACGGCGAAAAAGCCGTAGAGCGCGCATGTGCCGCAGCCGATCGCACGGGCCACGCCATGCTGCACACGCTGTACCAACAAAACGTCCAAGCCAAAACCAGCTTCTTCGTAGAGTGGTTGGCCATGGATTTGGTGCGCGACGCCGATGGCGATGTAGTTGGAGTCACTGCAATTGAAATGGAAACCGGTGACGTCCACATTTTGGAAGCCAAAACCACCTTGTTGGCAACCGGTGGCGCTGGACGCATTTTTGCTGCATCGACCAATGCCTTCATCAACACGGGTGACGGCCTGGGCATGGCAGCTCGCGCTGGTATTCCTTTGGAAGACATGGAGTTTTGGCAATTCCACCCCACTGGCGTGGCTGGCGCGGGAGTCCTTTTAACTGAAGGCTGCCGTGGCGAGGGTGCTATTTTGCGCAACTCCAACGGCGAGCGTTTCATGGAGCGCTACGCTCCTGCTTACAAAGACCTGGCGCCGCGCGATTACGTCTCACGCTGCATGGACCAAGAGATCAAAGAAGGCCGAGGTTGTGGCCCGAACAAGGACTACATCAACCTGGACATGACCCACCTTGGTGCCGAAACCATTATGAAGCGGTTGCCTTCGGTGCTGGAGATTGGCCATAACTTTGCCAATGTGGATATCACCAAAGAGCCTATTCCTGTGGTTCCAACCATCCACTACCAAATGGGCGGTATCCCCACCAACATCCATGGCCAAGTGGTGATCCAAGATGCCCAGAACAAGAGCCAGGTCGTCAACGGTTTGTACGCTGTGGGCGAATGCTCGTGTGTCAGCGTTCATGGCGCCAACCGACTCGGGACCAACTCCTTATTGGATTTGCTGGTCTTTGGCCGCGCTGCCGGCAACCATATTGTTGAATTCAACAAAACCAGCAAAGAACATAAAGCCTTGCCAGCGAATGCCGCGGACGCGACCTTGGCCCGCTTGGCGCGACTAGACAACAGCACCGAGGGTGAATACGCCCAAGACGTTGCCAATGACATCCGGGCCGCAATGCAGCAATACGCTGGTGTGTTTCGAACCCAAGCGTCGATGGACGAAGGCGTTGAAAAGATTGCCCAGTTGCGCGAACGCGTCAAAAAAATTGGCCTCAAAGACAAATCCAAAGTCTTCAATACTGCGCGTATTGAAGCCTTGGAAGTTGAAAACTTGATTGAAGCAGCCCAGGCCACCATCGTTTCTGCAGCAGCACGCCGTGAAAGCCGAGGCGCTCATACCGTCGACGACTATGGCGATACGCCTGCCCATCCCAACGGACGCAACGACACCGATTGGCACAAGCACACCCTGTGGCACAGCGCTAGCAACAGCCTGACTTACAAACCCGTACAAATGAAGCCTTTAACGGTTGAGAGCATCGAGCTCAAAACCCGTACCTTCTAACCAGAATTAAGCGAGAACACACCATGTCCATGCGCACTTTTTCGATCTACCGCTACGATCCTGACAAGGATGCAAAACCCTATATGCAAACCATTGAGGTCGAACTCGATGGAACCGAGCGCATGCTGCTTGATGCGCTCATGAAGCTCAAAGCGGTCGACCCCAGCATCACCTTTCGCCGCTCATGCCGCGAAGGTGTCTGTGGTTCCGACGCGATGAACATCAACGGCAAAAATGGTTTGGCATGTTTGACCAATATGCGCACCCTGCCGGGCACGATTGTTCTCAAGCCCTTGCCCGGCCTGCCTGTGGTACGCGACCTAATTGTCGACATGACGCAGTTCTTCAAACAATACAACTCCATCAAACCGTATTTGATCAACGACAACGTTCCGCCCGAAAAAGAACGTTTGCAAAGCCCCGAAGAGCGCGAAGAGCTCAATGGCCTGTATGAATGTATTTTGTGCGCAAGCTGCTCCACGAGTTGCCCCAGTTTTTGGTGGAATCCTGATAAGTTTGTGGGGCCGGCTGGCTTGCTGCAAGCCTACCGCTTCATCGCTGACAGCCGCGATGAGGCCACCGCTGAGCGCTTGGACAATTTGGAAGACCCCTACCGCCTGTTCCGATGCCACACCATCATGAACTGTGTCGATGTCTGCCCCAAAGGTCTTAACCCGACCAAGGCCATTGGCAAGATCAAAGAGATGATGGTTTTACGGGCGGTTTAAGCAGTGAATTCGTCTGACGCTTTGGGTGACGCAAGCATTGATGAGCGCGCCTTAAGCAAGCTGCGCTGGCGCTGCCGGCGCGGCCTTCTAGAGAATGATTTATTTATAGAGCGATTTTTTAACCGGTTTAGTGCATCCATCACCGTTCGCCAAGCCCATGCTTTAGGCATCTTGATGGACCTCAGTGACAACGACCTGTTGGACCTGCACTTAGCCCGTAAATCGCTCACCCAAGTGGACGCCATGCTTGACCAAGAAGACGTCCGAGAAGTTTTAGAAATGTTGAGAGAAACCCGCTGAAAGGTAATGAAATGAAATTAGCCGACAACAAAGCCACCCTGTCATTTAGCAATGGCAACGCCCCTATCGAATTACCGGTTTACAGTGGCAATATCGGCCCCGACGTGGTGGACATTCGCAAGCTCTACGCGCAGACCGGCATGTTTACCTATGACCCCGGATTCTTGTCAACGGCTTCTTGCCAATCGGCTATTACCTATATCGACGGCGACAAGGGTGAGTTGCTGTACCGTGGTTACCCGATCGAACAACTTGCCACCAACTGCGACTTTTTAGAAACTTGCCATTTGCTGCTTTACGGCAACCTGCCTGACGTTGCCGCTAAAGCCGACTTCACCAAGCGCGTGGCCAACCACACCATGGTGAATGAGCAAATGCAGTTTTTCTTGCGCGGCTTTCGCCGCGATGCGCACCCGATGGCGATCATGACTGGCTTGGTGGGCGCTTTGTCGGCCTTCTACCATGACAGCACCGATATCAACAACCCTGAGCACCGTGAAATTTCAGCGATCCGATTGATCGCAAAAATGCCGACCCTGGTGGCCATGGCCTACAAATACAGCATTGGCCAGCCTTTCATGTACCCCAAAAATAATTTGAGCTATTCAGGCAATTTTTTGCACATGATGTTTGCCACGCCCTGTGAAGACTACAAAGTCAATCCAGTCATTGAGCGTGCGCTTGATCGTATTTTTGTCTTGCATGCAGACCATGAGCAAAACGCGTCTACCTCCACCGTGCGCTTGTGCGGATCTTCCGGCACCAACCCTTTTGCGGCCATTGCAGCTGGTGTGGCCTGCCTGTGGGGCCCTGCCCATGGCGGCGCCAATGAAGCCTGCTTGAATATGCTGGAAGAAATTCAAGCCTCAGGCGGCATTTCCAAGGTCGGCGAATTCATGGAAAAAGTCAAAGACAAAAACTCTGGCGTCAAATTAATGGGCTTTGGACACCGCGTCTACAAAAACTACGACCCTCGCGCCAAAATGATGCAGGAAACCTGTGACGAAGTTCTAGCTGCCTTGGGCCTTGAAAACGATCCACTTTTCAAGTTGGCAAAAGCCTTGGAAAAAATCGCACTCGAAGACGACTACTTTGTCAGCCGCAAGCTCTACCCCAACGTCGATTTTTATTCCGGCATTGTGCAACGCGCCATTGGCATCCCCGTGAAACTCTTTACCGGCATTTTTGCGTTGGCACGCACCGTGGGTTGGATCGCCCAGCTCAACGAAATGATCAGTGACCCGGAATACAAAATTGGCCGCCCACGCCAATTGTTCACCGGCTCACCTCGCCGCGACGTCGTTGCTATCGCTAAACGCTAAATCCATCACTGTGAATGCTGCCCCGCCATGTGTGCACTTGGCGGGGCATTTTTATTCCTACAAGGCATAAAATACTTAGCTGAAGGAAAAAGGAAAAACCATGGGACGCACGCTTTACGACAAGATTTGGGACGAACATGTCGTCCACACCGAAGAAGATGGCACCAGCGTGCTCTATATCGACCGCCATTTGGTACATGAGGTGACCAGCCCCCAAGCGTTTGAGGGCATTCGCCAAGCCGGTCGCAAAATTTGGCGAGTCAGTTCCATCGTGGCCACTGCCGACCACAACACCCCCACTACGGGTTGGGAGTTGGGTTATGACGGTATCACCGACCCCATCAGCAAAGAACAAATCACAACGCTCGATGCCAACATGAAAGAGTTCGGTTCTGCCGCGTTCTTCCCCTTCATGTCCAAGCGCCAAGGCATCGTGCATGTCATCGGCCCTGAAAACGGCGCCACCCTGCCCGGCATGACCGTGGTCTGTGGTGACAGCCACACCTCCACCCACGGCGCCTTTGGCGCGCTGGCGCATGGCATTGGCACCTCCGAGGTCGAGCATGTGATGGCCACCCAAACCCTGCTGGCTAAAAAAGCCAAGAACATGCTCATCACAGTCGATGGCGCGTTGGCCAAAGGCGTGACAGGCAAAGACGTGGTGCTGGCCATCATCGGCAAGATTGGAACTGCAGGCGGCACGGGCTACACGATTGAGTTTGCAGGTTCTGCCATCCGCTCCTTGAGCATGGAAGGCCGTATGACGGTGTGCAACATGGCCATTGAAGGAGGCGCAAGGGCCGGTCTGGTTGCAGTAGATGACAAGACCATTGAATATGTCAAAGGCCGCTTGCTTTCCCCAACGGGTGTGGAATGGGACCACGCCGTGGTGTATTGGAAAACCTTGCATTCCGACCCCGGCGCCAAGTTTGATGCGGTGGTGGAGCTGAAAGCCGAGGACATCTTGCCGCAAGTGACTTGGGGCACCTCCCCCGAAATGGTGCTCGACATCAACGGCATCGTGCCCGACCCCGACAAAGAAAAAGACGCCAACAAACGCGGTGCGATGGAGCGTGCGCTGACTTACATGAACTTGCAACCTGGCAAAGCGCTCAACGACCTGTTCGTAGACAAAGTGTTCATTGGATCATGCACCAACAGCCGCATTGAAGACATGCGCGAAGCCGCAGCCGTGGTGAAGAAACTCGGCCAGAAAGTGGCAAAGAACATCAAGCTCGCTTTGGTGGTTCCCGGCTCAGGCTTGGTTAAAGCGCAAGCGGAAAGCGAAGGCCTGCACGAGATTTTCATCGCTGCAGGTTTTGAGTGGCGCGAGCCCGGCTGTTCCATGTGTTTGGCCATGAACGCCGACCGCTTAGAACCCGGTGAGCGCTGCGCATCCACCAGCAACCGCAACTTCGAAGGCCGCCAAGGCAATGGAGGACGCACCCATTTGGTCAGCCCCGCCATGGCTGCAGCAGCCGCCATTCACGGCCACTTTGTGGACGTGCGCAAGTTCGCCTAAGGCAAGAAACAGATATGCAGAAATTCACACTCCACAAAGGCATCGTGGCCCCCATGGACCGCGAGAACGTCGACACCGACGCCATCATCCCCAAGCAGTTTTTGAAGTCCATCCGCAAAACGGGCTTTGGACCCAACCTGTTTGACGAGTGGCGCTACTTGGACCATGGCGAGCCCGGCCAAGACCCTGCCAGCCGCAAACCCAACCCCGACTTTGTGCTCAATCAGCCCCGCTACAAGGGCGCGTCGGTGTTGTTGGCCCGCAAGAACTTTGGCTGCGGCTCATCTCGCGAACACGCGCCTTGGGCGATTGACCAATACGGATTTCGCGCTGTGATTGCGCCCAGCTTTGCCGATATCTTCTTTAACAACTGTTTCAAAAACGGCTTGCTGCCTATTCAGTTGCCCGAGGCCACGGTGGCAACGTTGTTTGATGAAGTGTTGGCCTTCCCCGGATACCAACTCACCATCGATTTAGAGCGCCAAGTCATCGTGCGCCCCCAAGGAGAAGAAATTCCCTTTGAAGTGCAAGCGTTTCGCAAGTACTGTTTAACCAATGGCCTAGACGACATCGGTTTGACTTTGCGCCACGCCGACAAGATCAAAGCCTTTGAAGCCGAACGTCTGGCCACCAAGCCCTGGTTGGCACACACCGCTGTCAACGCATAAAAGAAATCTGGAATCCCCATGAAAATCGCAGTCCTTCCCGGTGATGGCATCGGCACCGAAATCGTCGCCGAAGCCGTCAAAGTCCTGAAAGTTCTCGGCCTGAAGTTCGATATGGAAACCGCCCTGGTTGGCGGCGCCGCCTACGACGCCCATGGCCACCCTCTGCCCGAAGCCACTTTGAAGCTGGCGATGGACTCGGATGCCGTGCTGTTTGGCGCGGTGGGCGACTGGAAATACGACAAGCTCGACCGCCCCCTGCGCCCTGAGCAGGCCATTTTGGGTCTGCGCAAAAACATGGGCTTGTTCGCCAACTTCCGCCCTGCGATTTGCTACGAGCAACTGGTGGGTGCATCTAGCTTGAAGCCTGAGCTGATCTCCGGCTTGGATATTTTGATCATCCGAGAACTCACGGGCGACATCTACTTCGGCCAGCCCCGCGGACGCCGTGTAGCCACCGATGGCCACTTCCCTGGTGCCGAAGAAGCGTTTGACACCATGCGCTATTCCAAGCCCGAGATCGAGCGCATCGCCCATGTAGCTTTTCAGGCTGCACTCAAGCGCAAGGCTGCGGGCAAAGAGGGTCGCGTGACAAGCGTGGACAAGGCCAACGTACTCGAGACCTTCCAGTTCTGGAAGGACGTGGTCAGCGAAGTCGGCAAAGAATATCCAGACATTGCGCTTGACCACATGTACGTGGACAACGCCGCCATGCAACTGGTGAAGGAACCCAAGCGTTTTGACGTGGTGGTCACCGGCAATATGTTTGGCGACATCTTGTCTGACGAAGCCTCCATGCTGACGGGCTCGATTGGCATGCTGCCCTCAGCGTCACTGAACAGCAAAAACCAAGGTCTTTTCGAACCCAGCCATGGCAGCGCCCCCGACATCGCGGGCAAAGGCATTGCCAACCCGTTGGCCACCATTCTGAGTGCGGCCATGATGCTGCGTTTCAGCCTGAACCAAGAAGCCGCCGCCCAGCGTATCGAAGCGGCTGTGCAAAAAGTGCTGGCCCAAGGCTTGCGCACCGGTGACATCTTCAGTGCAGGAACCACCAAAGTCAGCACCCGTGAAATGGGTGACGCGGTGGTTAAGGCGCTGGGCTGAGCCCCAACGGGTGCTGTCAGGAAACGCTCAGGCTGCATCCATTACAATTTGAGCTATGTTTCACGCCCACCTGTTCTCCCTGAACTCTGCATCTACCCCATTGGTAGCGGCAGGTGTGCGTGCAATTTCCACAAAAACCACGACCATCAAGGGCTGATCCAGCCTGGTTCGTCGTGTGCCCCCCGGCCAGACGAGCCGGGCAAACAGTCAGGTCAATCACTGTTTAGAAAAACTGAAAGGGCGTTGAAATGAGCAAGTTAGTAGGTTTGGTCGGCTGGCGCGGCATGGTCGGCTCGGTTCTCATGGACCGAATGGTTGAGGAAAAAGACTTTGACTTGATCGAGCCAATGTTCTTCTCCACCTCGAACGCGGGTGGCAAAGCCCCCGCGATGGCTAAAAACGAAACCACGCTGCAAGACGCCTTCAACATTGAACAGCTCCAGCGCTGCGACATCATCATCACTGCCCAAGGTGGTGACTACACCACAGAAGTCTTCCCCAAGTTGCGCGCTGCCGGCTGGAGCGGCCACTGGATTGACGCGGCCTCCACCCTGCGCATGGAAAAAGACGCAGTGATCATTTTGGATCCGGTCAACATGCCGGTGATCAAGAATGCGCTAGCGCACGGTGGCAAGAACTGGGTAGGCGGCAACTGCACCGTCTCGTGCATGCTGATGGGTGTGGGGGCTTTGTACAAAGCTGGCTTGGTCGAGTGGATGAGCACCCAAACATACCAGGCGGCATCGGGTGGCGGCGCGCAGCACATGCGTGAGTTGTTGACCCAATACGGCACCCTGAACGCCGAAGTCAAAGCCTTGCTAGACGATCCCAAAAGCGCGATTTTAGAAATCGACCGTTTGGTGGTGGCAAAACAACGCGCCTTATCGTCTCAAGAGACCGCCAACTTTGGCGTGCCACTGGGCGGCTCCTTGATTCCCTGGATCGATAAGGACCTCGGGATTGGCAAAAATCGCGATGAGTTCGGATGGGGAGTATCCAAAGAAGAGTGGAAAGGCATGGCTGAGACCAACAAGATTTTGGGGATTGGCGAAGGATTCAACTCTGCCGCTATTCCCGTGGACGGTTTTTGTGTGCGCGTGGGCGCGATGCGTTGCCACAGCCAGGCTTTGACTTTTAAACTCAAAAAGCAAGTACCTGTGGCTGACATCGAAGCCATGATCGCTGCCGACAACGCGTGGGTTAAAGTGGTTCCGAACAACCGCGAAGACACCATCAAAGACTTAACCCCCGTGGCCGTCACCGGTACGATGGCCATTCCCGTCGGTCGCATTCGCACCCTTGCCATGGGGCCCGAGTACATTGGCGCGTTCACCGTCGGCGACCAATTGCTGTGGGGTGCAGCCGAACCCTTGCGTCGTATGCTGCGTATTGTGTTAGACGCCTAAAAAGTAATTTGTGTGCAAGATGAGAAAGAGAGCAGCTCTGTGGCATTGACGTCGTTGGTATGGAAACGCTGGCTAGGGCCAGCGGCTCTCGTTCTCTTTTTTTTAGGGAGCCACAGCGCTTTTGCGCTCACGCTTGGTCGTATTCACGTTCAATCGGCGCAGGGGCAAGCGCTTCGCGCTGAATTAGATATTGCCAATCTGAGCGCCGAAGAATCAGCAACTGTCAAAGCGAGTATGGCGCCCGAAACGTCATTTACAGCGATGGGCTTGGAATACAAACCCCTCTTTGCAGACATCCAAATCACGCTGGAGCGGCGCAGCGACGCAAGCCAGTTTTTTAAATTACTGAGCCTATCGCCCGTGAGCGATAAATACCTGGACCTCGTGCTTGAGGTGCGCTGGAGCACAGGACGTATTGTTCGCAATTTCACCTTGCTTCTTGACCCACCCAAGTCCTCAGAGGCAGCCAAGGCCGCTGAAACACTGGCTGCCCCGGCCTTGACAGACGAGCCCAAAACCACAGAAAAAGCACCACCGCCAAATCCCGCGCCCCACACTGTCGTAGTGGCAGCAGGCGATACCGCTGGCGCCATCGCAGCCCAGACCAAGCCCCTAGGCACGTCCGTGGAGCAAATGCTGATTGCACTACAACAATCCAACCCGGGCGCGTTTATCAACGGCAACATCAACCAAATTCGTGCCGGCGCGGTCCTCACGGTTCCCGACCAAGCGGACATTCTAAAAATCAACGCCCAAGATGCAGCCGAGGCGGTTAAAGCACAAGCCCAAACCTTCAATGACCGTCGCAATGCGGCTGCACAAGCGGCAGCAGCTAAATCGCAATCAGGCGATCAGCTCACTCTCTCCAAGGGTGCGTCCCTTGAACAAGCCGACTTGGCCAAGATCGCCAAAGAGCGCAGCCAAAAAGACGAAGCCGCCCAGACAGCAGAACTGGCCAAAAACATCGCCGAGCTCAACCAACTTGCCCAAGCCGCAGTGACCTTGTCAGCGCCACCCGCGCCTGCTGCATCCTCACCCAGCCCCACCTCTTCTGCACCCGCGATTGAAAAATCCATCCCCCAGCCTACCTCTAAAAACTACAACACCGAGGCCTTGGTCGGTGGCGCTGTGGTTTTGTTTGCGGCGCTTTGGTGGTACCGCAACAAACCCACAGCAAGTGCGTGGACACCCGAGCCAGAGCCGCCCGCTTTAACCGAGCCGCACACAGTGGATTCCGTTCAAACTGCCGCAAAAGCCATGGGCTTTGATCTTGCTGATTTGTCGCTTGATTTGGAACCTCCGAAATCGGGGCCAAATCTCAAGTGAACGAAGTGAGAATAGCGCTAGGAATCAGTTACAACGGCCAGGC
>JAIPDD010000026.1 GCA_021737875.1 Sulfuritalea sp. | reverse complement strand
CCAAAGCTTGGTAGATCGTGCGCAAAAAGAAATCAATCGCCCCGGCTGCATCCAAACCCAGGGGCTCAACCAAGGTATCCATGCCGCTTTGATTTGGTATGGCCACTTGCCCTTGGTTCCTGCCTCCGCATTTTCACAATGCCCTTGGCTTTTGGTCGAACCCAGCGACAACGTGGAAATTCCTGCCACGGTGGACCTCAAGGTTTGGAATCCACAGGCCTTGGTTCGCCACCCGGGGGACGCCAACGAAGCCTTTTGGGTACTACAGCGTCGCTAAATCAAACTGGGTTTTTGACCCTGGCAGGCGCAAAGCGAATGGTAAAAGTGGAGCCTTCACCCAGTTTGCTGCTGATTGTCAGTTCTGCGCTATGGCGCTGAGCAACGTGTTTCACAATCGCCAAGCCTAAACCCGTACCCCCGGTGTCGCGCGAACGGCTGCGATCGACACGGTAAAACCGCTCGGTTAAGCGGCCAATATGCTCCAGAGCAATGCCTACCCCTTGGTCTTTGACCGAAAAAAGCGCAGATCCATCCGATTGAACCTTCCAGCTCACCCGGATTTCTTTGTCTGACGGGGTATAGCGAATCGCATTTCCAATCAAGTTAAAGAAAGCACTGTGAAGTTCCAAACCGTACCCAGCTATTTCAATACCAGACTGGACTTCAAAAACAAGAAGAGGTGCTTGGTTCCAAAGAACCCGTGACAACTCATGGCCTTCGTTTTTACATTGGCCAAGGATTTCCGTGACATTGACCCATTCATGCGTCGGTGGCAAGGGGCTGCCCTCAAGACGCGACAAGGTGAGCAAATCGCTCACCAAAGACTGCATGCGCATGGCCTGTTGCGCCATAAGCGCCAAATACCGCTCGCGTTCAGCTTCATTGAGGGGCAAGGACTGCAATGTTTCAACAAAGCCACTGAGCACCGTCAGGGGAGTTCGAATTTCATGCGACACGTTTGCGACAAAATCACGCCGCATCGCTTCGGCCTGTTCCAGCGCCGTGATGTCACGGGACAAGAGCAAGCTGCGACCACCACCGTAAGGGTGAATATGAACCGATAGACGAACCGGTTTAGTAAGAGTGTTCGCGCGACCAGGCATCACCACACCGCCCTGGAAATCATTGGCTGAGAAATAAGCCGCAAATCCAGGATCTCGAACCAAATTTCCGAAATGTTGCAGCAAATCACGCCGCGGCTCGAAGCCAAAATGGCTGCTTGCGGTTTGGTTAAACCATTCGATACGGTTTTGACTATCCAAAAGCACGATCCCGTTGGGGGACGCTTGCAATGCGGCTAAGAAATCTTGAAGCCGCTCCTCACTTTGGGCAACGGACCGTTGGTGCGTTCTAACCAAGCGCCGAACACGGTCGCCCACCTCGCTCCAAACTCCAGAGCCCACGCCGCCCAGCTCACTATCACCATGGCGCAACCAACGCAAAACTTTCAGTCCATTGGAGAGATCAAGCACATGCCACACATAGCCCGCAATCACGGCGCCCACTAAAGCCGCTATGAAAGGACTTGCGAGAGAAGGTGTGTAGCGCTCGTCAAGCCAATAGCCCAAGATCGCACCCAGTATTTGCACCAGTGTGAAGGTGAAAATACGCCACAGTACGCGAGAAGTCAAAAATTAACCCTCTGAACTTTCAACCAACACTGTCGCTGCAATAGGCTTGGCGGTGAGCCGATAACCGGCACCTCGGACGGTCTCAACCATACGCCCAGCAGCACCGAGTGCCTCGCGCAAACGTTTGATATGGACATCTACCGTGCGCTCTTCAATGTACACATGGTCGCCCCACACCTTGTCTAACAACTGACCGCGGCTATGGACACGCTCAGCGTTGGCCATTAAATGGTGCAAGAGCTTAAATTCAGTAGGGCCCAACTTTAAAGCCTGGCCCGCAAAGGTCGTGCGGTGGGTTGAAGAATCAATACTCAAACCCGCAATCACAATAGCCTCGCCCACCGGTTCAGGGGAGCGCCGACGCAGTACGGCGCGAACACGTGCCAGCATCTCTTTGGTTGAAAAGGGTTTAGACATGTAATCATCCGCACCCGCATCCAGCCCAGCCACCCGGTCCTCCTCGTCGCCTCGCGCTGTGAGCATGATCAAAGGAATGTCTTTGATCCGCGGATCTGCACGCCAACGCCGTGCCAATTGCAAACCACTTTCACCAGGCAACATCCAGTCGAGCAAAATTAAATCTGGCAAGGCCGCTTCCAGCTCCCGTTGGGCGCTCACGCCGTCCATGGCCCAGGTCGGTCTAAAACCGTTGTGGCGTAAATTGACAGCAATGAGCTCCGCAATCGACGGCTCATCCTCCACCACCAAAATCGCTGGCATGGTCTTCATTGAATCACTGACTCAATCTTTTCGATCGATGTGTGGCGCACATCTTCGCCTTTGACGACATAAATAATAAATTCGGCAATATTTTTAGCGTGGTCCCCAATGCGCTCGATGGCCTTTGCCAAAAAGAGCAAATCAAGGCTTGGCGAAATCATCCGAGGGTCTTCCATCATGTAGGTCACCAAGATACGGACAAAGTTGTCAAACTCTTGGTCAATCAAGTCATCCTCTTTAAGGATGGCCAAAGCGGCATTGACATCAAGGCGAGCAAACGCGTCCAAGGCCTTGTTCAGTAAGCCTGAAGCCAAGTTGGCTGCGTAACGCAACTCAATCGAAGGCAAGTTACGTGGAGATCCACTTTCAATAATAGAGCGCACCATGCGGGCCATTTTTTCGGCCTCATCGCCAACACGTTCTAAATTAGCGGTTGTTTTAGAAATTGCCATTAACAAACGCAGATCGCCAGCAGCAGGTTGTCTGCGGGCAATGATGGAGGAGAGATGGCGATCAATGTCAAGCTCCATTGCATTGACCTGGGACTCGGTGACCGACACTTCATTAGCGGCGTCGAGGTCCATTTGTGAAAGTGCAAAAATGGCTTTTTGAATTTGGGTTTCGACCAAACCACCCATTTCTAAAACTTGGCTTGATATGGAGGTCAACTCACTATCAAACTGGGAAGATATGTGTTTATCTGGCATAACGGTTCCTTATAGGTTGCAAGTGTTCAGCGATTCAGTAAATTAACCAAAACGACCCGTGATGTAGTCTTCGGTCTCTTTGCGCTTAGGCTTGAAGAAGATTTGTTCGGTTTCACCAAACTCAATCAAGTCACCTAAATACATGTACGCAGTGTAATCACTGCAACGCGCAGCTTGCTGCATGTTGTGGGTCACTATGACAACGGTGTGGTCATTCTTGAGCTCAACAATCAGTTCCTCTACCTTGGCCGTAGAAATGGGATCCAGGGCAGAGCATGGCTCGTCAAGTAAAAGAACCTCTGGCTGAATAGCAATACCTCTTGCAATACACAAGCGCTGTTGCTGACCACCAGACAAACTAGAACCGCTCTGGCGAAGTTTGTCCTTCACTTCGGTCCACAGCGCTGCTTTGCGCAAAGCCCACTCGACACGCTCTTCCATGTCAGTGGTATTCAAATTTTCAAACAACTTCACACCAAAGGCGATATTGTCAAAAATAGACATCGGGAAAGGCGTTGGCTTTTGAAACACCATGCCCACCTTCGCGCGTAAAAGTGCAACATCTTCTTTGCTTGTCAAAAGATTTTCGTTGTCTAAGATGACTTGGCCTTCTGCCCGCTGCTCAGGGTAGAGTTCAAACATGCGGTTAAAGACGCGCAAAAGGGTTGACTTGCCACAACCTGAGGGGCCAATAAACGCAGTAACTTTGCGTTCAGGAATTTCCAAATTGATATTCTTTAGCGCATGGAATTTTCCGTAAAAGAAATCAAGGTTTTTAACCGCAATCTTGGTGGCTGCTGGAGCGATATCGGTAGTGGTCATAGGGTTCTTACAGTCATTCAAATTAAGATTTATGGCGGGTCAAAATACGCGCCAAAATGTTCAAGGCCAGCACTGCAGCAGTGATCAAAAAGACCCCCGCCCAGGCTAATTTCTGCCAGTTTTCATACGGGCTCATGGCGAATTTAAAAATAGTCACAGGCAAGCTGGCCATGGGCTCGCCTAAGCTTGAAGTCCAGAACTGGTTGCTGAGCGCCGTAAAGAGCAAAGGCGCTGTCTCGCCCGCAATACGCGCTACCGCCAACAATACGCCGGTAATCACACCCGCACGGGCTGCCGTGAGCGTGATACTCAAAACCACTTTCCACTTCGGAGCACCCAAGGCGTATGCTGCCTCGCGCAAACCCGCAGGGACGAGCTGAAGCATGTTTTCTGTGGTTCGAATCACCACAGGAATCACAATCAGCGACAGGGCCATGATGCCAGCGTAGCCAGAGAACGACTTGAAGCGTGAAACGACTACCGCATACACAAACAGGCCAATCACGATAGAGGGCGCAGACAACAAAATATCGTTGACAAAGCGAGTGGTGGAGGCAAACCAGCTTTTGGTATCAAACTCTGCCAAATAAATTCCGGCCATGATGCCAATGGGGGTTCCCACACAGGCTGCCAAGCTGACCATCAAAAAGGAGCCATAAATCGCATTGGCCAATCCGCCCTCTTCGTTGGGGGGCGGCGTCATTTGGGTCAGCGTCGCTATAGTTAAACCTTCAATGCCTAAGCGCACGGTTTCAATCAAAATCCAGAACAACCAAAAAAGCCCAAACGACATGGCCATCAAGGCCAAAGTTGTCGCGATGATGTTGACGCGTTTACGCGTGGCAAACTTTTGAATGCGTACCAAGCGTTGTTGTTCTGTGATCATGTCTTGGCTCCTTCGCCTTTGCGCAACTGAGAAAGCAAGAGCTTAGAGAGCGACAAAATAACAAACGTAATAAAGAACAAGACCAAGCCCAAATACATCAATGAGGCTTGGTGCAATCCCTCGCCCGCTTCTGCAAACTCGTTTGCCAGTGCAGAAGTAATACTGTTAGCCGCTTGAAAGAGGCTTAAAGAATCGAGCTGGTTAAAGTTTCCGATCACAAAGGTAACGGCCATGGTCTCGCCAATAGCCCGACCTAAGCCCAACATGATTCCACCAATCACACCGGCCTTGGTGTAGGGCAAGACCACGGTAGACACCACTTCCCACGTTGTCGCACCCAAACCATAGGCGGACTCTTTAAGCAAAGGGGGAGTCACTTCAAATACATCGCGCATCACAGCCGATATAAAAGGAATGATCATGATGGCCAAAATAATGCCGGCCGACAAAATTCCAATGCCCACTGGTGGGCCAGACACAAACGCCCCAAGAAACGGGACGCCAGCAAACGCAGCCTGCAAAGGCATTTGCACATACTCCGCTAGCACGGGGCCAAACACCAACAAGCCCCACATGCCGTAAACAATCGAAGGCACTGCTGCTAACAACTCAATCGCAGTACCCAAAGGCCGCTTCAGCCAGCTTGGAGAAAGCTCTGTCAAAAACAGAGCAATCCCAAAGCTGACTGGCACAGCGATGATCAGAGCGATCAGCGAAGTCGCGATCGTTCCGTAAATCATGACCAGTCCGCCAAACTCTTCTTGGACGGGATCCCAAACCGTACTCGTCAGAAACGAAAACCCATACTTGGATATCGCGGGCCACGCGCTAATCACCAATGATGTGAGGATGGCAGCTAACAAGCTCAGGGTTAAAAAAGCCGACAGCTTGGCAAAAAAGCCAAACAGTTTGTCAGCCATCGGCCCAGACCGGGCCTGCTTCTTCAGAGACGTTGGGGTCATGGTCATTGCTTACTTATAAGAAATCGCTTTTCCAGCGTTGTCTGTCATGGTGCCCCAAGCCTTTTGAACTGCAGTAACAACCGCTGGAGGCATTGGCACGTAATCCAAGTCAGCCGCTGCTTTTCCACCGTTGGCATAGGCCCAGTTGAAAAACTTCAATGCTTCAGACGCATTGGCTGCCTTGTCTTGCTTGTTGTACATCAAGATGTAAGTAGCGGTAGAGATAGGCCATGTGTTTTTACCAGGCTGATCTGTGATCAATTGGTAAAAGGTTTTGTTCCAATCTGCACCTGCAGCAGCCGCTTTGAAAGCATCATCATCAGGCGCTACAAAATTGCCATCTCTGTTTTTCAACAAAGCGTAAGTCAATTTGTTTTGCTTCACGTAAGAGTACTCAACGTAACCGATCGAGTTAGGAAGACGTGCAACGAATGCAGCCACGCCCTCATTGCCCTTGCCGCCTGCGCCCACAGGCCAGTTCACGGCTGCGCCCTCACCCACTTTGGCTTTCCACTCAGGGTGGACACGGCTCAAATAGTTGGTGAAGTTAAAGGTGGTACCTGAACCATCCGCGCGGCGCACTGGAGCAATCGCTGCATCAGGCAAAGGCAAGGTGGGGTTCAAGGCTTTGAGCGCTGGATCATTCCATTTGGTGATTTTTCCAAGGTAAATATCACCTAATACTTGGCTGTCGAGCTTGAGTTGTCCAGGCAAAATACCTTTGACATTAAGCACTGGAACGGTTCCGCCGATCACCATGGGAAACTGCATTTGACCTTTGGTTTTCAAAACTTCGTCGGTCAAAGGCATGTCGGTCGCACCAAAATCAACGGTTTTAGAGTCGATTTGTTTGATACCGCCGCCAGAGCCGATGGACTGGTAGTTCACTTTGACGCCGGTGGCTTTGTTGTAGTCAGAAGCCCACTTGGAGTAGATAGGCGCTGGAAAGCTTGCGCCCGCACCAGTAATTTCTTGAGCCTGAACAGCGCCCAGACCCATTGCTGACGTAACTGCAATTGCCAGAGCTGGCAGTTGGAACGAGATTTTCATAGAGAAGCCTCAGAGGTTGGTTAAAGAACCCTTGCACTTTAAGAATCTTATGTGACATTCATGTGACAAACTTGGCAAGGAACTGGAAAATCGGGAAATAGGCAGAATTTCTTAAATTTAGGGCATTTGTCACATATTTGTCATCAAAAGTTTTTACGCTTGACATTTTTCAACCTGGAGACTTTACGATGACCTTAATCCATTTTTCTCGCCGTGCTGCATTAGTAAGCGCTGTTTTAGTGGCTCTGTCTGGCTGCGCCACCGTGTCTACCCCGGTCACCGTTGCCGACACCCTTGCTAAAACACCATCACTGTCGACTTTGAACGGCTTGGTCACCAGCGCTGGTTTGACTGCCACCCTTCAGTCTGCCGGCCCATTCACTTTGTTTGCACCAAGCAATGACGCCTTCAAGGCCGTTCCCGCAAAAACCATGGAAGCTTTGGCGAAGAACCCAGCGATGCTGAAAGATGTTTTGACTTACCACGTGATTGCCGCCAAGGTGATGGCCAAGGATGTCAAGAATAGCAATGTGAAAACAGTGAACGGCGCAAATGTGGCTGTTTCTAAAGCAGGTGAATTTGTGACGATTGAAAATGCCATGGTTACAACAGCTGACGTTGCTGCAACCAACGGCGTGGTTCACATCATTGATAACGTGTTGATCCCACCCGCAAAATAATAAGCCGCTAGACTCTTTTTAGCCAACGCCGCCCGATGGGTAGCACTGCGGTGCTATGCTCGGCGGCGTTTTTCTATATAAATCATTTCAATTCATGCAAACCGGTAACCGACTCGCCGCTGTGGACCTGGGCTCCAACAGCTTTCGACTTGAAATAGGCAATGTGGACCACGGCGAATTTCGCCGAACCGAATACCTCAAAGAAACAGTACGCCAAGGTGCAGGACTTGACGAAGACCGCAATCTCACCGCCGATGCCATGCAAAGCGGATGGGACTGCTTAGCGCGGTTTGGAGAACGCTTAGCGGGCTTTAACGCCAAGGAAGTGCGTGCGGTTGCGACCCAGACCTTGCGCGAGGCACGCAACCGGGATGTCTTTTTATCGCAAGCCAGTTCGATACTGGGTTTTCCTATCGACGTTATTTCAGGCCGCGAAGAAGCGCGCTTGATTTACCAAGGCGTCGCCCACCTACTTCCGCCTAGTGAAGAGAGACGTTTGGTTATTGACATTGGCGGGCGCTCCACAGAATTGATTCTTGGACAGAACCTCAAACCCAGCGTCATGGAGTCCTTTCGCGTTGGCAGTATTGCGTGGTCTACGCGGTATTTTCAAAGCGGTAATTTCAGCCGAAAATCGTTTGAGATTGCAGAAATTGCGGCCAAAGCCGTGCTCGACGAAGCCCTGGATGCGTATGGAACAGACCAATGGAACGTTGCTTACGGATCGGCCGGAACCATTGGCGCCATTGGAGATGTGTTGCTAGCTGCAGGTTGGCGCGAGGGCACGATCACCCAAGAAGGATTGGACTGGTTGCTTGACAAACTCATCACCGCACAGTCGGTAGATCGCCTCAAACTAGCGGGTCTGCGCGACGATCGCAAGCCCTTGATAGGCGGTGGACTCAGCGTAGTTCGCGCCCTCTTTAGCCTGCTCAATATCCAAGAATTAAAACAATCCAACGGTGGGCTGCGCCATGGATTGTTGTTTGACATGTTGGGCACGACCAACGAAGCCAGTGATTTGCGCGAAAAGAGCGTGCGCCGCTTGGCCAAGAAATTTGGCATAGATACCAACCAAGGTGAACGCGTCAGTCAAGTCGCGCAAGCTTTGCTGACACAAATCAATGGCTTCTCATCCGCAGATGAGGAGCTCAGCCAAAGAAATCTCCGCAAGCTCCATTGGGCATCCCAGCTTCACGAAATTGGAAGCCATATTTCGCACAGCGACTACCACAAGCACGGCGCCTACATTTTAGAAAATGCCGATGCGATGGGGTTTTCTTTGGCTGAAATGCACCGCTTGAGTTTGCTTGTTCTCGGCCACCGCGGCAAACTTCGAAAACTAGAAGCCGACCTCCAGGATGAAAGCCTGCGCTCACAATTGGTGGCCCTGCGCATCGCGGTTATTTTGTGCCACGCACGAAGAGATCCTTCTTACTCTGGTCTGGTCTTAACGCGTAGCAAAAAAACCAACAGCAGCCCGGAAAGACTGCAACTCCATGCGCCAGCGCAGTGGAGCCAAGAGTACCCGCAATCGGCTTACCGCCTGCGCGAAGAAGCCAGTGCTTGGCAAAAAACCCTTTGGCCTTTAGACTTTATGGAAGATTGAGCAGGGAGAAATAATTAACCCAAATGGATAAAAACGGTATAAACTATATATACCGTTAATTTTTTAACTTTTGCATAGGAAATTTATTTATGTCAATAACTGCCGCTAAAAAAGCCCTTCCTGCTGCCGCCAAACGGGCCCCAGTCAAACGAGTCCCGGCCAAGTCAACCACAAAACCGGCTGCCAAAAAAACCCTTGCAGCGAAGTCACCCCTTGTTCGCAAAGCGCCTGCCGCCAAAACTGCAGTAGCAAAACCGGCCAAAGAGAAAAAACCAAAATTGGTTCGCGACAGTTTCACTTTCCCTAAGGCGGAATATGAAGTGTTAGAAGCCATGAAGCAACGCGCGGCGCGGCTTAAAGTGACGGTAAAGAAAACCGAATTGCTGCGTGCCGCAATCAAATCGCTTTCTACTTTAAGCGACGCGGCATTCGTAAGCGCCGTTGCGGCAGTGCCCAACCTTAAAACGGGGCGTCCTGCAAAAGTCTAAGTCTGGAGATTAAGGCCTTCGGGCTTAGAGCATATCGGGGGATTGGACCGTCACCACCAAGGTTTGGGTCATGCGCTCTCGGTAACGCAACCACCAGACGGCTCCTTTTCTCATCGCGCATTCTTGCTCGCTTAAACCGAGCAGCCGTGCGATGGCCTTTCCCAGCGTGGGTTGGTGACCGACCACCAAGACACAGCCCGTTGCATGGGGCCAATGCACTAACTCCAGCAACTCCTCCACACTGGCCAAGGGAGCCAGGGCGGGGCTGGTTTTGTATTTGCGGTCCAAGGCTCGGGCGGTTTGGTCGGCACGCAATGCGGGACTGCTAAATACTTTGGTGCCCGCTGGTAACTGGCGGTCTAACCAAGCGCCCATCTTGGTCGCTTGTTTATCGCCCTTGGGGGTGAGCGTGCGAAGCATATCGTCCCCTACCAGCTCCAAATCGATCGCCTCCGCGTGGCGCCACAACACCAAGTCCATAACCTACCCCTTGTTCTTATGAAACTGTTCTTGGCCATACCGACCCATCAGCGCGTTTTGCGCACCGTGGCCGGGACTTGAGCCCCTAGGTTTTACCTGCGTGTAATCGCCGTCTGGCCCCATTTCCCAAGCGTCCACGCTGTCGTGCAAATAGGCCACCAAGCATTCATCGACGATACGCTGGCGCTGCACTGGGTCGGTTACAGGCCAAGCAAACTCCACACGACGCACCATATTGCGGTTCATCCAATCTGCACTCGACAAATACAGATCTTCTACGTTGCCATGGCGAAAATAGAAAACACGGGAATGCTCTAAGAAGCGACCGATCACGGAGCGAACGCGAATGTTATCGGTGAGCCCTGGCACTTGCGCAGGAAGCATGCAGGCACCGCGCACGATGAGATCAATCACGACACCTTTTTGCCCTGCGCGAATCAAACTCTGAATCAAGACCTCGTCAGTCAATGAATTCATTTTGGCAACGATACGTGCAGATTGCCCTTTGGAAGCCGAGAGTCCTAAGCTGTCGATTTTCTTTACCAAATGACTGTGCAGGTAAAAAGGCGCCATCCACACTTTTTGCAGGCGCGGTAACTTGCTCTGGCTGGCCAAGTGGACAAACACATTTTCCATGTCAGTGGTCAGGGCCGTGTCGGCAGTAAGGTGGCCGATGTCGGTGTACAAACGGGCTGTTCGCGGGTTGTAATTCCCGGTTGACAGGTGGCCGTAGCGCTTGAGCAATTTGCCTTCGCGCCGGGTAATCAGCAGCATCTTGGCGTGGGTCTTGAGACCGACCACGCCATAGACGACCTGGGCGCCAATGGATTCCAAAATTTCAGCCACATTGATATTGGCTTCCTCATCAAAACGGGCCTTGAGCTCGACGACTACAGTCACTTCTTTGCCCCGGCGAACCGCTTCGCGCAGCAAGTCCAGCATGGAGGGGTCTGAGCCCATGCGGTAAATCGTTTGCTTGATCGCCAAGACATGGGGATCATTCACCGCAGCACGCAGAAAAGCCAGCACCCCGTCAAAACTCTCAAAGGGCTGGTGAAAAATAATGTCCCCGTGTTTGAGTTGCTCAAATACACCCCGGTTTTGATCCATCTGCAAGGGAAAACAGGCTTGGTAGGTCGGGAAACACAACTCGGGACGGTCCAGCATATCGATCATCTGCGTCAAACGCACCAAGTTCACTGGCCCATGCACACGGTACAAAGCCTGGGAAGGAAGATCGAACTGCTTCAAAAGAAAATCCGACAAATATTCGGAGCAACCGGCAGAAACCTCAAGACGAACGGCTTGACCAAAATTACGGTGGACCAAACCTTGGCGCAAGGCGGTCCTCAGGTTGCGAACATCATCTTCGTCCACCGCCAAATCGGAGTGCCGGGTAACCCGAAACTGTGAAAATTGCTCCACGGTTCTGCCGGGAAACAACTCCGCCAAATGGGAACGAATCACGCTGGTGAGGGCCACAAAGACCGCTTTGCTTCCAGCTACTTTGTCAGGCAGCCGGATCACACGGGGCACGACCCGGGGAACCTTCACGATCGCAATCTCATTGGCGCGGCCAAAAGCATCGTTGCCGCTGAGCCGAACAATAAAATTCAAGGACTTGTTGGCCACCAGTGGGAAAGGATGCGAAGGGTCCAGGCCGACAGGGATGAGAAGCGGTCGCACCTCGCGCTGGAAATACTGCTTAACCCATTGGCGTTGGGCTGCAGTTCGATTTCCATGCGACACAATTTTGATACCGCATTCGTCTAAAGCTGGGATCAATGCCTCGTTGTACAAAGCGTATTGGCGATCCACCAAGCTGTGAAGTGACGCGGAGAGGCGCTCAAAAGACTCTACCGTATAAGCGCCTTTGCGCTCGTTAGACTTGAGTGCAGAAATATGGGGATCTGCTCTCACTTCAAAAAATTCATCTAAGTTCGAAGAAACAATGCACAAGTAGCGAAGCCGCTCAAGAACGGGGACATCTTCGCGTTCAGCCCAACTGAAAACCCGCGCATTGAACGCCACCAAACTGTGGTCGCGGTCTAGCAATACCGGATTTCCCGATGAATCAACCGGATGCTTTACGACCGTCTTTTTGGGGGTGGGTGATAACGAAGCTGATTTCATGGCTAGCATTCAAAACACCTATGGTATCAAGTCACCGCTTTTCGGTTCACCAAATGGCCAGCAAATAGCAAGGCGGAATAAGCCCAACTGAAAGTTAAAGCCCGATCACGGGCCGCATGGCGAGAAATAGTCCGCGCATTGCGCCATGCCAAGCCCAAGTCGTCATGCAATACACCGCCCTGCGCTGGTGTTCCCATCACCTCAATGGGGCCTTCCACAGGATAGGCCGCCACGGGTGTTCCGCATGCCATCGCTTCCAGCATCACCAAACCAAAGGTTTCCGACTTACTCGACATCACAAACACATCCGCACTTGCATAGACTTTTGCCAACTCTTCGCGTGGCAGCAGCCCGAGCCAATGGACGTTTTGGTATTTTTCCTTGAGCGAAGTCTCCAGCGGCCCCACCCCACAAACCACCTTAGTTCCCGGGATATTGAGTTTCAAGAATGCATCAATGTTTTTTTCATACGATACCCGCCCAACAAACAGAGAGATCGGTCTGACCAAATCTTTGAGTTCGTGGTGATCTGTCGGGGTACTGGCAAATTCAAAAAGCTGCATGTCCACGCCATGCGTCCAGCTTTTAAGATTGCGAAAGCCTTTTTGATCCAACATCCGAAGCACACTTTGGGTAGGAACCATGACTCCGGACGATGGCTTATGAAATTGCCGAAACACTGCGTAACCCACCCACAAGGGGATTCTTAACGCAGCCTTTAAAATTTCTGGGAAACGGGTGTGAAAAGCCGTTGTAAAAGGCCATCCGCGCTTCTTACAAAAATTGCGCCCCGCCCAACCCAATGGGCCCTCGGTGGCAATATGCACTGCGTCCGGTTGCGCACCCTCTAATATGCGGGCGAGCTCTTTTTTGGGATTGATGGCCAGATCAATACCGGCGTAGCCCGGACAGGGGCGGGTTTTAAACAAACCTGGATGAATCACCTGCACTTCGTGCCCAAGCGATTGCATCTCGCGCACCAGTTCCACCAAGGTGGTGACCACCCCATTGACTTGGGGTTGCCATGCGTCTGTGATTAACGCGATTTTCATGCGAGTACCCCGGATGGCGCATTGGAAATTTCCAAAGGTTTGTCCGCTTTTGCACTACTGACTTTGCCCTCTTCGTAATTCCAATGGATCAGCTCTAAGCGCCCATCCATGTGCTCCACCAAGGCGCTGCGACTTTCTACCCAGTCGCCGTCATTGCAGTACAAAGTTCCGTCAATCATCCGCATTTCAGCACGGTGAATGTGGCCGCAAACCACGCCGTAGTGTCCACGAACACGCGCTTCATGGGCTACGGCTACTTCAAAACTAGAGATGAAATTCACCGCAGTCTTGACTTGGTCTTTCAGATAGGCTGAAAGCGACCAGTATGGGAATCCCAGTTTTCTGCGAATAGCGTTGAAATGGCGATTGAGCTTGAGTGTGAATTCATAGGCATTGTCACCAAGGTAAGCCAGCCATTTGGCGTATTGGATGATTCCGTCAAAATCATCGCCATGGGTTACCCACAGGCGCTTGCCATCGGCAGTAGTGTGTATGGCTTCGCGTTGAACATCAACGCCGCCAAATTGATGACCCACAAAGGCACGCGCAAATTCATCGTGGTTTCCAGGTACAAAAATTACGCGGTCACCTTTGCGCACCCGTCGCAGTAATTTCTGAATCACATCGTTGTGCGCTTGGGGCCAAAACCACCGTCGTTTCAACTGCCAGCCGTCGACGATATCACCTACGAGATACAAATATTCGCTGGGATGGTGCTTTAAAAAATCAAGCAAGGCTTCTGCTTGGCAACCCTGGGTACCCAAATGAACATCTGAGACAAAAACCGCCCGAACCCGGTTGCGAGGATCATCCTCGGGTTCAATAGGGGTGGGGGTGGGGGTGTGGTTATGACTATGGTTTTGACCGAGCAAGCTTTCAGCAGCAACGGATGGCATAGAACTTTGTGCAAGGTTGAAAATAGCGCGCATTAGGCCCCCAAAAAGTGTTTGCGGTACCGCGCGGGCAGGTCGGCGATTCGCATCAACATAGGTAAATCGGCAGAATTGAAATCTGGATCCCATGCAGGCGGCCCCAAGACTTTGGCCCCGAGCCGCAAATAACCTTTGATCAATGCAGGCGGTTCAACCACAAGATGCGCGTTGAGTTTCTCAATAGGCAATGGCAGTCTGGGACGAACATGTTGCTCAATCGGAGCCAAGTGGGTAGCCTGAACTTGGCGCCAAATGCTCGCGGCGACATCGCCACTGACGATTCCGTTATGCAACATCGGAACACTGGCGCATCCAATCATGGTGTCGAGCTGATTGCGCACCATAAATTCAGCCAAGGCACTCCAAAGTGCCATGATCACACCCCCATGGCGGTGCTTGGGATGAACGCAACTCCTGCCTAACTCCACCATGCGTGGGCGCAAAGCGCGCAATCGGGTGAGGTCAAATTCAGTATCGCTGTACGTGCTACCCACCCGCTTCGCTTGGACTGGCGTCAATACCCGGTAGGTGCCAATCACTTCTTGGCTGGCCTGATCGCGAACTATCAGATGTTCGCAATAATTATCAAATAAATCGATGTCGTGGCCAGGGACGGGGGAATTCAATCGCGCACCCATTTCGCCAGCGAAAACATCAAAGCGGAGTTTTTGCGCAGCACGGACTTCGTCTTGGTGCGCGGCCCATGAAACCACAATACCGTGAAGATTTTTCTCAACCGCGCCAATGACTGGCGAAGTATTCAGCACATTGGGGAACTTCAGCGCCTCGCTTGCAATCGGGGCGGTGCTTACATACGCGGTGTTGTGCATTTTTTCTCCAAAACAGTTTTCTAGTCTTGGACACAGAGTGTGCGAAATTCAAGTGACGTAAATATTTCAATAAGATGAAATATTGATGACAAAAGTCGCTGTGGTTGCGGCACAGTCATCATCCGGTCACTGGCATCGGTTAAAAGGATGGTGTGACCAAAAGCCAAATACCCAGAAGTCACTCCGACATTCGACCCAGTACCTACGGTGCAGACGCCCATGGTCTGATTTGCGGGTTCCTTTTTGGATCCGACCACCTCGGACAACAAATCAGCGTAGAAAAAGCGCTCGGCTTTCTCAGCTCAGATGCACTTGCGGGAGAGTTTGTTTGGTTGCATTTCAACTTGGCACACTCAGCCACAGAGAAATGGCTAAAAAACAACCTGAATCTCTCCGATGTGTACTTTGACGCGCTGAGAGAGCCTTCGCGTTCAACGCGGGTTGAGTTGGACGATGGCACTTTGATTGCCGTCGTCAACGACGTTCACTACGACTTCGGCTTTGAGCCCTCCGACATTTCAACGCTTTGGATATCGGTGAGTGAAAAGCTCCTTGTAAGTACCAGAATTCACCCACTGCGTTCTATTGATCGCTTGCGAGACGCCGTTAACCGAGGGGCCCAGGTTCGCTCTAGCGTTGCGCTCTTAATCCATCTCATGCGTGACCAAGGCGATGTTCTGGCCCATATTGTTCGCGAGACCGCCTCGCGGGTAGATACGATTGAGGACAAGCTGCTGGCGGGACGTTTAGAGAAAAAGCGCGCTTCACTTGGAAATTCAAGGCGGCTTTTGGTTCGCCTTTCCCGTTTATTGGCCCCGGAGCCAGCAGCTCTTTTTCGACTGCTCAAAAAACCACCCGCTTGGATTGACGAAGAGGACATTGAGGAGCTCCACCAATCGTCTGAGGAATTCAATGTCGCATTGAGTGACATGGCTGCGCTGCAAGAGCGGATCAAATTGCTACAGGAAGAAATTGCAGGGCGGGTTGCTGAAACAAACAACCGTACGCTATTTATTCTGACGGTCTTCACCGTCATGGCCTTGCCAGTCAACATGATCGCGGGGCTGATGGGAATGAATGTCGGCGGAATCCCCTTGGCTGAGAATTCGGAAGGTTTTTGGATTGTTGTGTCCATTGTTATCAGCATCACGGCCATTGCCGCATGGGTCTTATTGAGTAAAGACCGGGACTGAGTCTTTTCAAGGCAAGTTCAAAAAACAAACTTCTCGTGCGCGTTTTTTGACACGGTATTGTCATTATTCCTACTTATCCTTCGACACTGAAAAGTAACAATTGCAGTCATTGCAATTGAATACTTTGTCAAAAATCGCATCCGCGATCTCCCGAACTTGCTCCTTCACATCATTCACAGGTGGATCTATGCTTTGGAAATTTTTTGACTTGCAGATGAAATTAGATGTGCTGTTTAGCGAAAGTTGGATTCGTTTCGGCGTCGAAAGAAACAGCGATGTACCGGCAGATTTAGTTTACTTTTAGCGCAACCCGTTTGGGACAACTCGGCGGTTACCGCTATCAATTACCTTGCTCTAGAGCAAGCGTCACTCAACATTCTTATTTGCCTTGCATGGTTGAAAGTTTTGACAATGCGGGCAACCCACTCATATGAAAATCACAGTTATCGGCACAGGGTATGTTGGCTTGGTTACAGGCACTTGTCTTTCAGAGGTTGGCAATGATGTGCTTTGCTTTGATACCAATGCAGAAAAAATTGCGTCTTTGAAAGAGGGTGTCATACCTATTTTTGAACCGGGTCTTGAAGAAATGGTTGTGCGTAACATCAAAGCAGGCCGTTTGCACTTTACCGATGACATTGAAGAGGCCACCCGCTTTGGCACGGTTCAGTTCATTGCAGTAGGAACGCCTCCTGGCGAGGACGGCGGTGCCGATGTGGGCTATGTCATGGCAGCTGCTCGCAATATCGGCAAGCACATGAACGATTACAAAGTCGTTGTCGATAAAAGTACCGTTCCGGTCGGCACGGCGGATGCGGTTCGTACAGCCATTCAAGAGGAACTTGACTTGCGTGGTGTCTCTACCCCTTTTAGCGTGGTCTCCAATCCAGAATTTCTCAAAGAGGGCGCAGCGATCGAAGACTTCATGCGCCCTGGCCGGATTGTTTTAGGCTGCGACAGCGAACAAGCGGCGCTGAACATGCGCGCGCTGTACGCCCCGTTTCAACGCCACCATGACCGGCTCATCTTGATGGATATTCGCAGCGCGGAGCTGACAAAGTACGCTGCCAATGCGATGCTCGCAACACGTATTAGTTTCATGAACGAGTTGGCCAATTTGGCCGAAAATGTGGGTGCTGATATTGAACTGGTTCGCAAAGGGATTGGCAGTGACCCCCGCATTGGCTATGACTTTTTGTATTCCGGCGCAGGCTATGGAGGCTCCTGCTTTCCTAAAGATGTGAAAGCGCTGATTAAGACCGCTTCAAGCCAAGCGGGAATTTCCCTCAAAGTATTGCAAGCCGTCGAAGAGGCCAATGAAGCCCAAAAGAAGGTCTTAGGCAGCAAAATTAAACAGCGCTTTGGTGCTGATCTCAACGGAAAGCATTTCGCGCTGTGGGGCCTCGCATTCAAAGCCAATACCGACGATATTCGCGAGGCCAGTAGCCTGTCCGTCATCAAAGATTTGCTAGATGCAGGCGCTACCGTAACGGCCTACGACCCCGTCGCATCGCACTCTATGCAACAGTACTTGCTTGACAAAGTGGGCTTGACCTATGCCACGTCCCAAAACTTGGCACTCGAAAAAGCCGATGCATTGGTGATCGTGACGGAGTGGAAAGAATTTAGAAGCCCCGACTTTGATCACATCAAGCTCGCGCTCAAACACCCCGTGATCTTTGACGGTCGAAATTTATACGATCCTAAATGGGTCCGTTCACTTGGGTTCGAGTATTTTGCAATCGGCAGATAGCAGATCGTTTTACACGCACTGCTTTTCATTTAAAAGACACATTTCATGTCACATAACTGCAATCAAGATGGTTTATCTTGCGCTTAAGGAGATTGTTATGAACGAATTTTTGAAGCAATTGAAGATCCAACGTTGGGATGACCACCGCTACTACCACCACAGCCGTATCAATCAGAGCTTGCACCTCATTAGCGCCATCAGCTTTGTTGTGGCCTATGGGTTCCTGTTCATCGACCCTGCTATTGCTGCACTCATTGCTTGGCTCGTATCGATGACCACGCGCCAGAGCGGCCACTTCTTCTTTGAGCCTTTGGGCTATGACGAAGTCAATATGGCCACCAACGATTACAAAGAAGAGATCAAGGTGGGTTACAACCTACGCCGCAAAGTGGTTCTCATGGCGATTTGGGTAGCTGCACCAGTGATGCTTTTCATTGATCCCAGCCTCATGGGGATTTTTGAGCCCCATGCATCCTTGCAAGCGTTTGTTCACAATACAGGTGAAATGTGGCTTGCTATTGGCGTTGGTGGCCTGTTGTTTAGAACGGTGCACTTGTTCTTTATAAAAGACGTGATGTCAGGTTTGGTGTGGATGACAAAAATCATTACCGACCCCTTTCACGACATCTTCCTGTACTACAAAGCGCCGATGGCCCTGTTACGCGGCGAGTTGATTGAGCCCCGCGGACGCATTCACAACGTTTGAAACTCGAAGTCATTGCGAATGACAAGGCCATGAATGCCTTGTCATTTTCGTTTCAGCTGAGCTTTGCCCGAAGCAATTCACCCAAAATTCGGCGTTTGATTGATTGATTGGTGGCCAGTCCGTCATGCCACCACCAGCCATCCGCCTTCATCGCTTGTGCAGCTGCTACAAAACGGTTGGTCACTTCTTCAAAGTCTGCGTCACTGTAATTGAGGCTAAAAATGATGCGCCCAGTTCCCACCCAGCTCAGGGCCAAGCCTTCGAGTCGCAAATAGTGTTGAAACAGCCAGTTGTAACACGCCGGTTGGGTGTAAAGCACCGTCCAGATCGACGACATATTAGCCACTTGGACCGGAATGTCAGCAGCCTTCAAACGTGTATTAAGCAAGCGTGCCCTGGCGTTCCAGGTGTCCTCTAAGTTTGCGTATTGATCTAAAACTTCCGCTTGATCTAAATGCTTCAGAAAAACATTCATTGCGCCCATGACATACGGATGAGAATTGAACGTTCCTCGGGCGAAACAAATATCAGCAGGGGCGCCTTCACGAAAGCGCTGCATCCAAACCCGTTTGCCACACAAAACTCCAACAGGCAAGCCGCCACCCAGCGTTTTTCCGTAAGTGACCATATCGGCATGGACACCAAAGTATTCTTGCGCCCCACCTTTGGCCAAGCGAAATCCGACAAAAACTTCGTCAAAAATCAGAGCGATGCACTTTTGGTCACAGATCTCACGCAGTGTTTTGAGCCACGCGGTATACGCAGGTTTATCAAAGGCCGCTTTACGCGAGCTGTCGAGCAAACCCGAATCACTGGGGGCGGCGGCATTGGGGTGCAGGGCTTGCAATGGATTAATCAAAATACAAGCGATGTCATTGCGGTTTCGCAAGACCCGCAAAGTCCCCTCGCCCATTTCCGACAAGGTAAAGGTATCGCTTGCCGCCATGGGGTTGCCAATTCCTGGCTGAACATCGCCCCACCAGCCGTGATAAGAGCCGCAGAAGCGCACTATTTTTTTGCGGCCGCTGTGGTACCGCGCCAAACGAACCGCTTGCATCACGGCTTCGGTGCCCGACATATGAAACGACACTTCTTCCAAGCCGGAAATACGCTTCAAACGCTCGACGTTGTCAAACATCACGGGGTGGTAAGAGCCCAAAACCGGTCCCAAATCACGCGCCACATCGGCACCTTGGTCCATACACGATTTGTAAAAATCATTACCCAAGAGATTGACGCCGTACGAGCCCGTCAAATCATAAAAAATGTTTCCATCAAGATCTGTGACCGTGACGCCATGGGTCGATTGCACAAAGGATGCAATTTTCAGCCCTTGCGCAGCCAGCTTTTTGAATTGGAAAGGCACGCGGTACGCGCTGACAAACTGCAAATCCGACAACGACCCCCACACTTCACTGGTAGAACTCAAGCTTTTTTCAAACCGGGTCTGAAACTGAACGACCATGCGAGCAATCGCTTTTTCGCGCAACGCGACAACTTCGTTGGGGGCCTTGTCCACACGCAAGGCTTGGGACTCTTCGTACGAGTACGTGTGCAGCAAAGCGGCAATGCGTCGGGCAGTGCGTGGGTGGCCAGCCAAGGAGCGGTGCTTAGCCAAAGAAAGCTCTGCCCGCGCCTTGGCTTTATTCAGAGCCCACAAACCTGCGCCACCGCCAACGCCGTATAAAGCCAGAGCACTCAGTGTCATTGTTTCGTTCACAGTAATAAACTTTCAAAAATCAATCCATAAGGAATAGGTGAAATGGGAATTCGAAAAAAATTGCATGCACTATTAGGTCAAGAAGACCTGAATTTTTTGCTCACCAACCGCATTCCACGCCAACTGCTGACGCGCTTCATGGGATGGTTTAGCAAAATTGAAACGCCCTGGATTCGCGATGGTTCGATCGCAGCATGGAAGTTTTTCTCTGACCTGGATCTCAGCGAAGCCAAAAAGAATCGCTTTAGCAGCATGCACGACTGCTTTACCCGGGAACTCAAGCCAGGTTTGCGTCCCATCGCTTTGGATCCCAGTAGCATGGCCAGTCCGGTAGACGCCATTGTGGGCGCCCATGGCCCGATTGAAGGTACCGCAGTCTTTCAGGCCAAAGGCTTTCCATACCGGTTGGAAGACTTGCTGGGAAGCGAGGAACCGTTGGCGGCTTGGCGCGATGGATACTTTGTTACCTTGCGCTTGACTTCGAGCATGTACCACCGTTTTCATTCGCCTTTTGATTGCGCCGTAGAAAAAGTACGTTATTTTTCGGGCGACACGTGGAACGTCAATCCCATTGCGCTCAAACGTGTCGAAAAATTGTTTTGCAAAAACGAACGCGCCATGATTCGAACGCGGGTGACAACCCCCGGACCGAGCGCCAACCAAGTGATTGCCTTGGTTCCGGTGGCTGCTGTTTTGGTGGCAAGTATTCGACTGCATTTTTTGGATGTTTTGTTTCACCTGAAATACCGTGGCCCAGAAGTGGTGGAATGCAACGCCGCTTTCGCAAAAGGCGAAGAAATGGGCTGGTTCCAGCACGGCTCCACCGTGATCGTATTGGCCGGCAAAGGATTCACCTTGGATTCCGGGTTGCAAACGAATAGTCGCATCCGCATGGGAGAAGCCCTTATGCGCTGGCAGACGTAATGGGCTGCGGCCGTGGCAGCGAACTTGCGGTAAATAAACCTACACCTTGCCGGTCAATGACAGAACGTAGCGTTGCAATAAAGGCATCGTGAATCTTTTCCCAACCCATATGGGACACGCTGCGAGGCGCTGCGTTGCGCATGCGTGCACGGTCCGCGCTTTGCTTGGCTATTGCAACAGTTGCACGAATGAAATTTAAATCTTGGTCCACGGCAACCAAAGAACCATCTATCCCGTTGGTAATTAACTCTTTGGCAGAGGCCGTGTCATACGCAATGACAGCCAAGCCGCTGGCAAGCGCTTCTGGCACCACATTGCCAAAGGTCTCGGTCACACTGGGAAAAGGAAACATATCGGCTGAGGCGTAGTGCACAGCGAGATCAGCACCTTTTTGAACACCGGCGAAGCCCGCCTGCGGGCATGATTCTTCCAGTTGTTTTCTCAACGGGCCATCGCCTACAAACACCAACTTTGCTGTGGGGTCCTCAACCAAACAAGCCTGGTATGCGGCAATCAGAAGCCCAATATTTTTTTCTTTGGCTAATCGTCCGACGTGAAGAAACACCAGCGTCTCATCGGTAACCCCC
>JAIPDD010000025.1 GCA_021737875.1 Sulfuritalea sp. | reverse complement strand
CCTTACCGCTCTCTGTAATCCCCGCTTTCATTGGCATCGCTTACCTTGGTTTTTCAATCAACACCGTCACACTCTTGGCCTTGTCTTTGGTGATTGGCGTTTTGGTGGACGATGCGATTGTTGAAGTGGAAAACATTGAGCGCCACTTGGACATGGGCAAAACCCCCATGCAAGCGGCGATGGAGGCGGCTGACGAAATTGGCTTGGCCGTGATCGCCACTACCTTCACCCTGATTGCCGTTTTCTTGCCCACCGCATTTATGAGCGGGATTCCGGGCAAGTTTTTCAAGCAGTTTGGTTGGACGGCGGCCTTGGCTGTTTTTGCATCCTTGGTGGTGGCCCGGGTGCTGACACCCATGATGGCCGCCTACCTGATGAAACCCAGCAAGGGCGGCCGCAAAGAACCCTTTTGGATGCCGGCTTACTTAAAGACCAGCCGCTGGGCGCTCAACCACCGCTGGATCACCATGACGGGAGCCGCCGCGTTTTTTGTCGGCTCCATCATGCTAATTCCCTTGTTGCCTACCGGCTTTATTCCGCCGGATGACAACTCTCAAACCCAGGTGTATCTCGAGCTGCCTCCGGGCACGACCTTGGCCCAAACCCGCGACACCGCAGAAGCCGCTCGCAAGCTCCTGGCCAAGGTAGAGCACATCCAAAGCATTTACACCACCATCGGCGGTGGCGCTGCGGGCTCCGACCCTTTTGCGCCCGCAGGCGCGTCCGAAGTTCGCAAAGCCACGCTCACCGTTCTTTTGAGTGAACGCGGCAAACGCCCGCGCAAGCAAGGCATTGAAAACAATATTCGTGCTGCGATGTCGACCCTGCCTGGCGTGCGCAGCAAAGTGGGCTTGGGCGGCTCGGGTGAAAAGTATGTGCTCGTGCTCGCTGGCGAAGACCCGCAAGCCTTAACGCTAGCGGCTGCCTCGGTTGAAAGAGACTTGCGCACCATCCCCGGCTTGGGCAGCATCACCAGCAGTGCCAGTTTGATTCGCTCAGAAATCGCCGTGCGCCCTGACTTTGTTCGCGCTGCAGATCTCGGCGTAACCAGCAATGCGATTGGCGACACTTTGCGCATTGCCACGGTGGGTGACTACGACGCTGCCGTAGCCAAGCTCAACTTAAGCCAACGCCAAGTTCCCATCATCGTCAAACTCGAGCAAACCGCGCGCCAAGACCTCGATGTCTTAGGCCGCCTTGCCATTCCTGGCGCCAAGGGCCCAGTAATGCTCAGCCAAGTCGCAACGTTGGAAGTTACGGGCGGCCCCGCTGTCATTGACCGCTTAAACCGCAGCAGAAACATCACTTTTGAAGTCGAGCTCTCGGGTGCTGCTTTAGGTGACGTGACTGCCGCTGTAGAGAAACTTCCCGCCATTAAAAATCTGCCTGCCGGGGTAAAGCAACTCACCTTGGGTGATGCGGAAGTCATGGCCGAATTGTTCGAAAGTTTTGGCCTAGCCATGCTCACCGGCGTGTTGTGTATTTACATTGTGTTGGTCTTGCTGTTCAAAGACTTCTTACACCCCTTCACCATTCTTGCTGCCTTGCCGCTCTCACTGGGCGGCGCTTTTGTCGGGCTCTTGATTGCCGATAAAAGCTTCTCCATGCCTTCGCTCATCGGCCTCATCATGCTCATGGGCATCGCGACCAAGAATTCGATTTTGTTGGTGGAGTACGCCATTCTTGCGCGGCGCGGAAACGACGGCTCTGACGGCCACCCTGTGGTGTCGCCGATGAGCCGCTTTGATGCATTGATGGATGCTTGTCATAAACGCGCTCGCCCCATTGTGATGACCACGTTGGCCATGGGCGCGGGCATGGTGCCGCTTGCCGCAGGTTGGGGCGCTGCCGACAGCAGTTTTCGCAGCCCCATGGCGGTTGCAGTGATCGGCGGCTTAATCACCTCCACGGTGCTCAGCCTATTGGTGATTCCGTCGGTGTTTACCGTGATGGATGATATTGAACACTTCTTGGGCAAACTGCGCCGTTGGGTGTTTCGGGAAAAGCCAGCGCAGTAAAGTGAAGTCCTTACACCGCCCAGTCATACGCAATCGTTAGCGGCGCATGGTCTGAGAACTTCACCTCTTTATAAACGGCGTGGGTTTTCGCGCCCGCTGCCAATGCGGGTGTGGCCAGGTGGTAGTCCAAGCGCCAGCCCACGTTTTTTGCATAGGCTTGCCCGCGGTTGCTCCACCAGGTGTAGGCCGCATCGGTGGCGGTAGGCTCGAGTTGGCGATAGACATCGACCATGCCCGCCTCACTCAGCAGCTTGCTCATCCATGCGCGTTCTTCTGGCAAAAACCCCGAGTTCTTTTTGTTGCCTTTGAAGTTCTTGAGGTCAATCTCTTGGTGGGCGATGTTGATGTCGCCACACAGTACGAAGTCGCGCTGACTTTTTAATGCTGCAAGGTGTTCGTAAAACTCCGCCAAAAATCGGAACTTGGCTTGTTGGCGCTCTTCGCCCGAGGAGCCACTGGGGAAGTAGGCGCTGATGATGGAGCGCTTTTGTTGTGGGGTGTCAAAGCGCAATTCCACATAGCGCCCTTCGGTGTCAAATTCTGCGGAGCCGTAACCCACGATGACGTCGCTGGGAGCATGGCGGGTGTAAACGCCCACACCGGAGTAGCCTTTCTTTTGGGCGAAGTGAAAGTAGCCCTTCATATCAGCCAAGGCCTCAAACTTGCCCGCAATATCGTCGGCTTGGGCTTTGACTTCTTGCACGCAAATACAATCAGGCGCAAGCGCTTGCAACCAAGGCTCAAGCCCTTTGCTGGTGGCTGAGCGGATGCCGTTGAGGTTGAGGCTGGTTAATTTAAACAAGGAATGTCCCCATGGTGAGTGTTGATCAGGCCAGCCCGAATCTGGCCCAAGAGTTTGTCGCGTTTGCGGTCGATTGCGGCGTTTTGCGTTTTGGCGAATTCACCACCAAAGCGGGCCGCCAAAGCCCGTATTTTTTCAACGCAGGTTTGTTTGACGACGGCGCAAAATTAGGCCGCTTGGCGCAATTTTATGCCCAGCGCCTGATTGCCAGTGGTATCGCGTTTGACATGATCTTTGGCCCCGCCTACAAAGGCATTCCCTTGGGCGCGGCTGTGGCCATTGAGTTGGCGCGCTTAGGAAAAAACGTGCCTTTCGCCTATAACCGCAAAGAGGCCAAAGACCACGGCGAGGGCGGCAGCTTGGAGGGTGCGCCACAACAAGGCCGGGTGTTGATCGTCGACGACGTGATGAGCGCAGGCACCGCCGCGCGTGAGTCCATTGCCCTGATCAAGGCCGCAGGCGCTACGCCGCATGCAGTGGCGATCGCCCTAGACCGCCAAGAAATGGCCACCGAAACACAAGCCGACGGCAGCACCAAAGACGTGCCTTACAGCGCAGTGCAATATGTGCGCGAGCATGAAGGTTTGCAGGTCTGTGCGATTGCGGAGTTGGGGGATTTGTTGACGTACTTGCATGCGCAGCCTGGAAATGCGATGGGCGAACACTTAAGCCGTACCCAGGCCTACCGCGATCGCTATGGGGTGAAAAGCTAAAAGGCTAAACGCCGTAGTAGCGGTCGGTTCGGTGGTTGACGCCAATCACGAGATTGAGTGCGACAGCGCCTAAGAGCGAGAGCAAGGCCTTGCTCGGGTCAGCCACTGCGAACGCCGCCAACAAAATCACAAAGTCCACCGCCATTTGCACATTGCCTGCCCGCCATCCACGGGATTTTTGCAAGTACACCGCCGTGATGGTGACGCCGCCTAAGCTGGCGCCGTGGCGGATCAAAATCAGAATGCCTGTTCCTGCCAACAAGCCGGCCATGACGGCAGCAAAGACCGGATTGAGATGGGAAAACCCAAGCCACTGCGGCAGCACTTCCACATACACCGACAGCAAGGCCACCGCTGCAAATGTTTTAAGCGTGAAGACTTTGCCAAGTGTTCGCCAACCGAAAACATAAAACGGCAAGTTAATCACAAACAACACCGCGCCCAAGGGGTAGTCCGCAAGGTAGTGAACCAAAAACGCCAGCCCCGTGGTACCACCCGTAAACAAACCCACTTCACGAAACATGCACACTGCCAAGGCTACAAACAGGCAGCCGGTGAGCAAGCCTTGGGTGTCTTCTAGCAGGCTGTGGGGAGCCGGTGGAGGCGAGGGAGCCAGTTCAGAAATACATTACCCCAGTTTTTTCATCAACAGTTCGTTGACCTGCGCTGGGTTGGCTTTGCCCTTGCTCGCCTTCATGATGGGGCCGACCAAACCGTTCAAGGCCTTGGTGTTGCCGGCCTTGAACTCTTCCACGTTCTTGGGGTGGGCGGCTAACACGTCGTCGATGATTTTTTCCAGCTCGCCGGTGTCGTTCATCTGCTTGAGGCCTTTGGCTTCGATGAGGGCGTCAACTTCACCGCCTTCAGACCACATGGCGTCAAACACCTGGCGTGCTGCGTTGTTGCTAATCGTGCTGTCGCTGATGCGGCCAATCAGGGCGGCCAGTTGCGCGGCGCTCACGGGCGCGTGCTCGATGGCCATCTCGCTGGCGTTCAGCCGGCGAGTGACTTCACCCATGATCCAGTTACTGGCCAGTTTGGCCTGGCCGCAGACGCGTGCCGTGGTTTCAAAGTAAGCAGCGACCGCTTTGCTTTGCGTTAGTTGTGTGGCGTCGTATTCGGGCAGCGCGTAGTCTTTGACGAAGCGCTCGGCCATCACGCGCGGCAGCTCGGCCATCTCGCTTTTCACGCGCTCCACCCAATCGCGACCGATCACCAGCGGCGGCAGGTCCGGGTCGGGGAAGTAGCGGTAGTCAGCAGCATCTTCTTTGGTGCGCATGGCGCGGGTTTCGCCCGTGTCGGGGTTGAAAAGCACGGTGGCTTGCTGGATGGCATGGCCGTCTTCGATCTGGTCGATCTGCCAACGCACTTCGTAGTCGATGGCCTGCTGCATGAACTTGAAGCTGTTCAGGTTCTTGATCTCGCGGCGCGTGCCCAGGGGGGCCCCAGGTTTGCGCACCGACACGTTGGCGTCGCATCGGAAACTGCCTTCTTGCATGTTGCCGTCGCAAATGCCGATCCAGGTGACGATCTTGTGCAACTCCTTGGCATAGGCCACCGCTTCTTCGCTGCTGCGCATGTCGGGCTGGGTCACGATCTCCAAGAGCGGTGTGCCAGCGCGGTTGAGGTCAATGCCAGATTGGCCCCCACCTCCGAGTGCGGAGTCTTCGTGCAGCGATTTGCCCGCGTCTTCTTCGAGGTGGGCGCGCTCCAAGCGCACGGTTTTGCGCACCGTCTGTTTGCCTTCTTCCAGAAAGAACGACACCTCGCCGCCTTGCACCACCGGGATCTCGAACTGGCTGATTTGGTAGCCCTTGGGCAGGTCGGGGTAGAAGTAGTTTTTGCGTGCAAAGACGCTGCGCTCGGCGATGTGCGCGTTGATGGCCAGGCCAAACTCAATGGCGCGTTCGACCGCGCCGATGTTCATCACCGGCAGTGTGCCGGGCAGGGCCATGTCCAGTGCGCAGGCTTGCGTGTTGGGCTCGGCACCGAAAGCCACCGAGGAGCGGCTGAAGATTTTGCTTTGGGTCGAGAGTTGGGCGTGTGTTTCAAAGCCGATGACGACTTCGTAGCCTTGAACGAGTTTAGGTGCAGTCATTTAAACGCCCTCCGGTTTGGCGTTATGGAAATCGGTGACTAATTGGAATTGATGGGCCACGTTCAACAACCGTGCCTCTTGCAAGTAGTTGCCTATCAGCTGTATCCCCACTGGCATATTTGATTCACCCATACCCACCGGCACGCTCATGCACGGCAAGCCAGCGAGAGACGCCGGCAGTGTGAAGATGTCGGCCAAATAGTCGGCCAGCGGGTCGCTTGCGTTGTTGCCCAGCTTCCAAGCCACCGTCGGTGCGACAGGTCCCGCGATCACATCGCACTCTTCAAAGGCGCGTTGGAAGTCGTCGGCAATCATGCGGCGAATTTTTTGCGCTTGCAGGTAGTAGGCGTCGTAGTAGCCGTGGGAAAGAACATACGCGCCAGTCATGATGCGGCGCTTGACCTCTTCACCAAAACCTTCAGCGCGGCTCTTTTTGTACATGCTGACCAAGTCGGTGTAGTTCTTGGTGCGGTGGCCAAACTTTACGCCATCAAAGCGGCTCAGGTTGGAGCTGGCTTCGGCCGGGGCAATGATGTAGTAGACGGGGATGGCCAGCTCCGTGCGCGGCAGTGTGATGGGCACCAGCTTGGCGCCTTGGGCCTTTAAGGTTTGAAGCGCTGCGTCAATCGTGGTACGCACATCGACAGCGAGGCCTTCGCCAAAGAACTCTTTGGGAATACCGATGCGCAGGCCTTGCAGGGGCTCGCCAAGCGTGGCAGAGAAATTTTCAACAGGCACATCGAGCGAAGTGGAGTCCCGGTCTAAATCCGGGCCGCACATGGCGCTGAGCAAGAGCGCACAGTCTTCGGCGCTACGGGCCAGGGGGCCGGCTTGGTCCAAGCTTGACGCGTAGGCAATCATTCCGTAGCGCGAGGCGCGGCCATAGGTGGGCTTGATACCGGTGATACCGCAAAAACTCGCGGGTTGGCGGATCGAGCCGCCGGTGTCGGTGCCCGTTGCCGCGGGTGTTAAGCGGGCGGCCACAGCGGCGGCGCTGCCGCCTGAGGAGCCGCCGGGAATGCGAGAGGTATCACAGGGGTTGGTGACCGCGCCGTAGGCGGAGTTTTCGTTGGCTGAACCCATAGCGAACTCATCGCAATTGAGTTTTCCTAAGGTAACCATGCCTGCCGTGCGGAGGCGGCTCACCACCGTAGCGTCAAAGGGAGAGCGGTAATCTTTGAGAATTTTGGAGCCCGCGGTGGTGGCAAAGTCGCGGGTAACAAACACATCTTTGTGGGCAATGGGAACGCCTTCAAGCGGCCCGGCGTTGCCCTTGGCGAGCTTGGCGTCAGATGCGCGGGCTTGGACCAGCGTGGCTTCACTGTCAATGTCTAAAAACGCATGGTGCGGATTGCCGCCAGTGCGGGCCAAAAAGCGTGTTGCGACTTCAACGGCGCTGACTTCCTTGGACTGTAAAAGTGAGGCAAGCGCTTTGACGCTTAAGTTGTGCAAATCACCCATGGCTTATTCAATCACTTTCGGCACCAAAAACAAACCGCGCTCCACAGCCGGGGCGCTGCGCTGGTTGAGGTCGCGCGCGTTGGGCTCACTGGCCACGTCGGGGCGCAGTCGCAACTCCATCAGTGCGCCTGGCATGGCGTCAATGGGGTGGGCCATGGGCACAACGCCTGTGGTGTCAACGGTGCGGATTTGTTCGACGATGCTAAAAAACCCATTGATTTTGCTGAGCATTCTGGCCTGTTCTTCGGGCTGGAGTTCAAGCCGTGCCAAGTTGGCAATCCGTTCAATATCTGTATTTGTCAGAGACATGGTGATCAAAGTTTTAAAAGCAAAGGGTTTGAGGCCGCGCGGGGCCTTTTGCACAGGGCGGGTTTCACTGGGGATGGGTTATTATCCAGCCTTTAGAAGATATGCCCTTATGGGAGTGTAGGCCCCAAGGCTTGAGAGGATTTTTTTACATGTTTACCACTTTTCGCCGTTACCTTTCTACTGACCTCGCGATCGATTTGGGCACGGCAAACACGCTGATCTTTGTCCGTGACAAAGGCATTGTTCTTGATGAGCCGTCTGTCGTTGCGATTCGCCATGAAGGCGGTCCCCACGGTAAAAAATCGATCCAAGCCGTCGGCCGCGAAGCCAAGGCGATGCTTGGAAAAGTACCCGGCAATATTGAAGCCATTCGCCCGATGAAAGACGGCGTGATTGCCGACTTCACCGTGACCGAGCAAATGCTCAAGCAATTTATCAAGATGGTGCACCCCCGCGGTTTGTTCCGTCCCAGCCCGCGCATCATTATTTGTGTGCCTTGCGGTTCCACCCAAGTCGAACGCCGCGCCATTCGCGAATCTGCCTTGGGCGCGGGTGCCAGTGCGGTGTATTTGATTGAAGAGCCGATGGCCGCGGCTATTGGTGCCGGTCTGCCGGTGAGCGATGCTTGCGGATCCATGGTGGTTGATATCGGTGGCGGTACCACCGAAGTCGGCGTGATTTCTTTGGGCGGCATGGTGTACAAAGGCAGTGTGCGCGTGGGCGGCGACAAGTTTGATGAGGCCATCATCAACTACATCCGCCGTAATTACGGCATGCTCATTGGCGAGCCTACGGCTGAAGCGATCAAGAAAAAAATTGGTTCTGCGTTCCCAGGCTCTGAAGTCAAAGAGATGGAAGTGCGGGGACGCAATCTGTCGGAAGGTGTGCCACGCAGCTTCACGATTTCTAGCAATGAAATCTTAGAAGCGCTCACTGATCCGCTCAACAACATCGTCTCGGCTGTGAAAAACGCGTTGGAGCAAACGCCCCCAGAGTTGGGAGCGGATATTGCCGACCGCGGCATGATGATGACCGGTGGCGGCGCTTTGTTGCGTGACTTGGACCGTTTGTTGGCGGAAGAAACCGGCCTGCCTGTGCTGATTGCCGAAGATCCCTTGACCTGCGTGGTGCGGGGTTGCGGCATTGCCTTAGAGCAAATGGAACACTTGGATTCCATTTTTACCAACGAATAAGCGCACAAAGCAGCCATGGCCCTGGCTCCGCTAGGTAGAGAACCCCCTCCCTTATTCCGACAAGGCCCTTCGGCCTTGTCAAAACTCATTTTTTTCAGCGCGTTGGCGCTTTTTTTGATGGTTGCAGATGTGCGCTTTCAAATGATGCAGCCTCTGCGCACCGTGTTGGCCACCGTGATTTACCCTTTACAGTGGTTGGCGATGCGCCCGGTTTTAATGGTGCAAGAGCTCGACTCGTGGGCCGTCTCTTTGGGCGAGACCGAGAGAGACCGCGAAGTCTTACGCAACAAACTCACCTTGCAGTCGCAACGCGCATTGCAGGTGGACCAACTGACCTTAGAAAATCGCCGCCTTCGTGATTTGTTGGACCTCAAGGGCCGCCCGGGCGTGTCAGGCATCGCTGCCCAAGCGATTTATGACGCTGCCGATCCCTACTCCCGAAAAATCATTTTGGACAAAGGCTCTGTCCAAGGCCTGGCCTTGGGCGCTCCGGTGATTGATGACTTGGGAGTGCTCGGTCAGATCACCCGCTTGTATCCTTTGACCAGCGAAGTGACCTTGATTACCGACCACGACCATGCCACACCGGTGCTCAATGCACGTACGGGCGCACGGGGTGTGGCCTATGGGGAAAACTCGATCCATGCCGACGCCATCGAATTGCGATTTATGGCGGCCAATGCGGATGTTGCGGTGGGTGACTTGCTGACCACCAGTGGCGTGGACGGCGTGTACCCGCCAGGCCTTCCCGTGGCGCGGGTTGAAAAGGTGGAGCGCAGCACCACAGACGTGTTTGCCCGCATTTATTGCATGCCGCTGGCTTTGGTATCGGGAGCGGGTCATGTATTGGTGCTTGCGCCGTTGACGCCAACGATAGAACCCCGGCCTGCAGATGAACCACAGACCGTCGTGTCAAAGTCAAGGGGTCGGCGATGATCATGCGCCCGGGACAGCAGTTGCTGCTACAAGCCAACCCTTTGTTTATTTGGGCGACGCTGTTTGCCGCGCTGTTTGCCAACATGTTATTTAATATGTTGTTGTGGGGCCGCAGCGCGTGGGTTCCCGATATCTTGTCTGTGGTGTTGGTGTTTTGGACAGTGAACCAGACCTTGCGCGTGGGCGTAACAGCTGCTTTTATTTTTGGTCTGTTCATGGATGTTTACCAAGGCGGCTTGTTGGGTCAGCATGCGATGGCCTATACCGTGCTGAGCTTTTTGGCCATCATGATTCACCGGCGCTTGCTTTGGTTTTCTTTGACATCGCAAGCGCTCCAGGTCTTGCCTTTGTTTGCCGTCGTTCATGTTGTAGAAATAGTCTTGACTTTGGTGTTGGGGGGAAGTTGGCCGTCGTGGGCTGTGATTTTTGCGCCCTTGTTTGAAGCCATTCTCTGGCCTGTACTGAGCGTCGTTTTGCTCGCGCCGCAGCGCCGCGCTCCCGACCCCGACGAAAACCGCCCCTTGTAGCGGCTTGCCACGATGGAATTACGCAACGTACAAGCAGAACTGGCAGATTTTCGGGTGCGGGTCTTTGCCGTGACCGTGCTCATTTTGGCCTGCTTTTTCTTGCTGATTTTGCGTTTGGTTTATTTGCAAATGTGGCGTCACGAAGACTTGCGGGCGCAGGCGGAAAGCAACCGAACGGCCATCATTCCCATCGTGCCCAACCGTGGTTTGATTTTGGATCGCAACGGAATTGTTTTGGCGAGCAACTACTCTGCTTACACTTTAGAAATCACACCTTCGAAGGTCGACAATCTTGAAAAGACCATCGATGATTTAGCGCAGTTTGTGGACATCACGGTTCGCGACCGCAGACGCTTTAAGAAAATGCTGGAGGAGTCCAAAAGCTTTGAGTCCATGCCCATTCGCAACCGACTCAGCGACGCGGAAGTGGCCCGATTTGCCGCACAACGTTTCCGTTTTCCTGGCGTAGAAATCAAGGCGCGCTTGTTCCGTAACTATCCGTATGGCGATCTGGCCAGCCATGTGATTGGCTACATCGGGCGGATCAACCAAAGCGAAAAAGCCCAAATTGCAGAGTCGGAAGACCAAGCCAATTACCGGGGTACGGAGTACATTGGAAAACTCGGCATAGAGCAAAGCTTTGAGCACCAACTCCACGGAACGACCGGGGTGGAGCATATTGAAACCTCTGCGGGTGGGCGCGCGATGCGCCGCCTCTCGAGCAGCAACTCGACCCCTGGCGACACGGTCATTTTGTCCATCGATATCAAATTACAACAGTTGATAGAGACCATGTTTGGTGACCGGCGTGGTGCTTTGGTGGCGCTCGATCCCAAGACAGGCCAAGTCTTGGCCTTTGTGAGTAAGCCGACGTTTGACTCCAATTTGTTTGTCGAGGGAATTGACCAAGACAATTGGCAAATGCTCAACGAGTCCCCCGACCATCCTTTGCTCAACCGCGCACTGCGCGGGACTTATCCTCCGGGGTCTACCTATAAGCCGTTTATGGCCATGGCTGCACTTGAAACGGGTACCCGCTCTGCGAAGACGTTAATCAACGACCCTGGGTTTTATATGTTTGGCGGCCATCGGTTTGGCAGTCCCGAAAATGAGCGCGGCGGCATTATGGATATGCACCGCGCGATTGTGGAGTCGAGCAACGCCTATTTTTATTCGCTGGCTAATGAGTTGGGCGTCGATCAAATGCATGACTTTATGAAGCCTTTGGGGTTTGGGCAAATGACGGGCATTGATGTGTTGGGCGAACTGCGTGGCGTCTTGCCAAGCCAAGAGTGGAAACGCAACTACTATAAAAAACCAGAGCAAAAAAAATGGTACGCCGGAGAAACGATTTCTCTGGGGATTGGCCAAGGCTATAACAGTTTCACGATGCTGCAATTGGCACAAGCAACCGCGACTTTGGCCAATCGGGGCATGAAGCATACGCCCCACTTGGTGATTGCAACCCAAGAAGCGGGTGCCAAAACCCGCAATGTCATGCCTCAAAATCCGGGTGAAGATTTGAAGTACAAACCCGAAAACTTGGACGTGATTTTGCCGGCCATGGTTGGTGTGACGCAGGATGGGACGTCGGCTCGCGCTTTTGCCGGCGCAGGATATTTGAGTGGCGGAAAAACGGGTACAGCACAAGCGGTGAGTTGGGGAAAAACGGAAAAATACAACGCTTCGCGGATCGACGAGCGCCAGCGCGACCATGCGCTTTATATTGCGTTTGCTCCTGCCGACAACCCTCAAATTGCAGTGGCTGCGATTGTAGAGAATGCAGGTTTTGGTTCTGCTTCTGCTGCGCCTATTGTTCGCCGTGTATTTGATTATTGGCTGATGCAACAGTACCCCAATGAGGCAGATTTGGCCGCGGTTCGTATTGGCCAAGCAGCCGCACCTATTGGGAGACCGCGCAAAGTGGCTGAGGTCCCTTGGCCTTTAAATCCTAGCCCCGCGACCACACTCACGCCGGCATTAGAGGGCCCTCAGTGAGGCTTTAAATTAGCGAAGATACGCATCCCAGCCAGTTTTGAGGATGAGAGCGGTGACCACCCATAAAAAAACGATGCGCACAAAACCTGCGCCATGTTTAATCGCCAAGTGGCTGCCTGCCAAGCTGCCCACGGTATTAGCAATAGCCATGGCGATAACGAAGTGCCACCACACATGGCCTTTGAGCGTAAACAGCACCAACGCTGCTAAGTTGCTCGCTGTATTAAGCAGTTTGGCGCTGGCCGATGCGTGTAAAAAATCGTAGCCAGCAATGCGCACCAGCAAAAAAACCAAAAAGCTTCCCGTTCCAGGTCCAAAAAATCCATCATAAAAACCAATGCCGGCGCCAATTACGCAGACCACTGCCATTTCGAGGCGACCAGAAAAACGCGGCGCATGGTCGCGCCCTAATTCTTTTTTTGCCAAGGTGTAAGCCAGTACCAACGCCAGTACGAAAGGCAGAGCTTTGCGCAAGTATTCTGGCGAGACCAAAGTCACCAACCAGGCGCCGCCAAAGGATGCAACTAAAGCGCAAGCCGTTGCGGGGAGCAGGGCATGCCAAGGCATAGAGACTTGGCGGCTGTACTGAAGGGTTGCCATGGCGGTTCCCCACACGGAAGCGCCTTTGTTGGTGCCGAGCAAGGTTGCCGGTGGTGCATTGGGGAACGCTGCAAAAAGTGCGGGCATCAATATGAGGCCACCGCCACCAACGATAGAGTCCACAAAGCCAGCAAGCATGGAGGCAAGCGTTACAAAGAGAAGTTCCATGGCAGTGGGCGTCTTGTAAAAAGAAGTTTTGACGTGCTGTTGGCGTGCGTGAAGTCAGGTGAGGGGAATAAAAAAAGCACCGGCTAGCCAGTGCTTTTTTACCTTTTTCTTCAAGGTGTTTTCCATTGTATTGCAATGGTTGTTATGGGTCTCCTCGGCTTTCGTTCTTGGTTCGAGCGAGCTCTTCTTTTTTTGCAGTTGCCACTACGTTAGTTCCGAACGAACTGTAACGCGCATGAGGAGAAAAATGTCTAAGGATTTACCCTTCCCCCATCGCCCACTTTATTCACGATCAAACGATCGCGTCTTCGGCAATCCATTGGGCAGCTTTTTCTGCAATCATGAGCGTGGGTGAGTTGGTGTTACCGCTGGTAATCAATGGCATGACCCCGGCATCAATCACCCTCAAACCCGCAACACCATGCACTTTAAGACGCGCATCGACGACGGCCATGGGGTTGTCAGCGCGCCCCATTTGGGTTGTACCTACTGGATGAAAAATAGTGCTTGCAATATCACCGGCCAATTGCGCAAGCTCTTCGTCGCTTTGGTATTGCACGCCGGGTTTGAACTCTTCAGGGGCGAAGGGTTTCATGGCGTCTTGGGCCAAGATGCGGCGGGTGACGCGCAAAGAATCTGCAGCCACTTTGCGATCTTCTGGCGTGCTTAAGTAGTTTGGTGCAATGGCAGGTGCATCTTGAAAACGGTTGGTCTTAATGTGAACCGTGCCCCGGCTGGTGGGGTTGAGGTTGCACACGCTGGCAGTGATCGCGTTAAACGTATGCAAGGGAGAGCCAAAGGCATCCAGACTCAAGGGTTGCACGTGGTATTCCAAATTCGGGTGCGCCTGGCTGGGGTCACTTCGGGTAAACGCACCCAATTGGCTTGGCGCCATGCTCATGGGGCCGGTGCGCTTGAGCGCATATTCCAAAGCAATACGTGCTTTGCCCCACAGGCTCTGGGTCAGTGTATTGAGTGTGGGTGTATTTTTGACTTTGAAAACCGTGCGAATTTGCAGGTGGTCTTGCAAGTTGTTGCCCACGCCCGGCATATCTTTGACCACGTCTACCCCTGTGCTTTGCAGCAGTTGCGCAGGCCCTAGTCCAGAGAGCTGAAGCAATTGGGGCGAGGCGATGCTGCCTGCGCTCAAGATCACTTCGCCGCGGGCATGAACGCGCACCATCTCTTGGCCATTCCACACTTCAACGCCGGTGCACCGAAGCGGCGTTGTGCCGTCCTGGGCATTTTCTAGCAGCAGCTTGGAGGCTTGTGCACCTGTCCACAGTTCAAAGTTCGGGCGGGCATAGCAGGTGGGGCGCAAAAAAGCTTTGGCGGTATTCCAGCGCCAGCCGTTTTTTTGGTTCACATCGAAGTAAGCCACGCCGTTGTTATCGCCGGTGTTGAAATCAGGCGTGGCCGGAATGCCCGCTTGGATGGCGGCTTGCGCAAAGGCGTCGAGCACATCCCAGCGCACGCGTTGCTTTTCAATGCGCCATTCGCCCCCCGCATTGCGGTGGCGCAATACTTGGCGGTAGGGCGTGGCGCTGTCGCGCATCAGTTCAGGCGCAGTTCCTCGGGCGCCGTGCATCGCATCGGCGCCGCGGTAATGGTCTTCATGCAGTTTGAAGTAGGGCAGGTTGTGCTGCCAGTTCCAACTGTCGTCGCCCAATAACTGCGCCCATTGGTCGTAGTCTCGGGATTGGCCGCGCATATAAATCATGCCGTTGATGCTGCTGCAACCACCCAAAGTTTTGCCACGCGGATAACGCAGACTGCGCCCGTTGAGACCAGCATCGGGTTCGGTGTGCAACATCCAATCAGTGCGGGGGTTGCCAATGCAATACAGGTAGCCCACGGGGATATGGATCCAGTGGTAGTCGTCTCGGCGTCCGGCTTCAATCAAAAGAACCCGCTTGGACGCATCGGCACTCAGGCGATTCGCCAACAAACAACCGGCGGTTCCGGCGCCGATGATGACGTAGTCAAATGTGGTGTCGTTCATGCGCTTACTTTCCAGTCCAAACGGGTTTGCGCTTTTCTTGGAAGGCTTTTTGTCCTTCTTTGGCATCTTCGGTCAACGTGAAGAGTGCGATCTGGCTCTCAGTAAACGCCATCGATTCTTCAAACGCCATCGTCTCTACGTGTTTCATGGTGTACAGCCCGCGGCGCACGGCAGCCGGTGACTTGTCCAGCAGGCGATCAATCAGCCACTGCAGCTTGGTGTCGACATCACCATCGACATAGTTCACCAAGCCATACTGAAGTGCCTGGGCGCTGCTAATGGGCTCGCCTGTAATGCACATCTCAACCAAGGTGCGCCGTGGAATCAGGTGTTGCAAGACGCTGAGCACTTGCGCTGGGAAAACACCCACCTTTACTTCAGGCAAACCAAAAATCGCGTGGCTGCTGGCAACAGCCATGTCACACATTGAAAGCAAACCCATGCCGCCGGCCATGCACGCGCCATTCACCCGCGCTATCAAGGGAACGCAGCTGGCCTTGGCAGCACGCAAGAGTTGGGCGAGATGGCCATGGGGCTCGGAGTAGTCGGTGGTAAAGGCCTGGGCTGTTTGCAAATCTGCACCCGCACAAAAAGCTTTCTCCCCTGCGCCGGTGATCAAAATGGCCCGAATACTGCGCTCGGACTGGGCTGCATCAATAGCTTGGGTCATTCCATGCAAAACCGCATGGCTCATTGCGTTTCGGCGTTCCTCACGGGTGATGGTGAGCCAAAGCACTTCACCGTGTAAGGCGATGTTGAGCTCGGAGTTTGACGTGAAGGCAGCGTGAGTGGTCATAAAAAATTTCTCCGAAAATTGTCAGTACAGGGCGCGAAGTTAATGGCCCAGCACGGGAAAAAGTTTGGTCAACCCGTCCGACATGACTTCCACCGCGAGCGCAGCCAAGATCAAGCCCATCAGCCGCGTCATGACGTTGATCCCGGTTTTACCTAAAGCGCGGGCAATCGGTTGCGCCATCGAAAAACAAAGCGCGGTTGCCAATGCCACGATCACGCCATACCCGACCAAGGTTCCAAGTTGAAGCACCGTTTTTGCTTTTTCGGCGTAAATCACGACGGTGGACATGGTGGCGGGCCCGGTTAGCAAAGGGATGGTCAGTGGCACGACTGCAATGCTTGCGCCCATGGCCGCTTTTTCAGCGCCGTCTTCAAGCTCATGGGTGGTCGTTTTTGCCTCAGCAGGTTGGGCGTTGAGCATATTCATGGCGCTGATAAGCAGCAGCATGCCGCCCCCGACTTGAAAGCTGGCCAGCGAAATGCCAAAGAATTCCAAAATATGAAGCCCTAGCAAGGCGCTGACAGCGATCACTACAAAGGTGCTAAACGATGCAACGCGAACGGTGTTGCGGCGCTGTTCTTCAGAACAATGCTGCGTGTAGTGAATGAAAAAAGGAATGATGGCCAGCGGATTGACGATGGCTAGCAAAGTCACCAGCGGTTTAAGGTCCATAGATTTCCAGTGCGTTACGAAAAGCCAGCTTATTTTTGAAGTGCCCGGGCTGCGTCAAGTGCAAAGTAAGTCAAGACCCCATCAGCCCCGGCTCGTTTGAAGGCCATCAGGCTTTCCATCATGACCGCATCGTGATCGAGCCAGCCGTTTTGGGCCGCGGCTTTGAGCATAGCGTACTCCCCCGAGACTTGGTAGGCGAAGGTGGGTACTTTGAATTCGTCTTTGACACGCCGCACGATGTCTAAGTAGGGCATGCCGGGTTTGACCATTACCATGTCGGCGCCTTCGGCCAGGTCCATGGCTACTTCGCGCAAAGCCTCATCTGAATTGGCGGGGTCCATTTGGTAAACTTTTTTGTTGCTCTTGCCTAAATTGCTGGCTGAGCCAACAGCATCTCTAAAGGGTCCGTAAAACGCGCTGGCGTATTTGGCGCTGTAAGCCATGATACGGGTGTGCACCAAATTTTCTGCTTCCAGCGCTTGGCGAATGGCGCCGATGCGCCCGTCCATCATGTCGCTGGGCGCCACGATATCAACACCTGCGCGGGCCTGCGTGAGCGCTTGTTGAACTAGGACGGCAGTGGTCTCGTCGTTCAAGATGTAGCCCGCGTTGTCGGGCTTGGTGTCGGGCAGGCCATCTTGGCCGTGGCTGGTAAAGGGGTCAAGTGCGACATCGGTCATGATGCCCAAATCGGGAAACTCTTTCTTTAAGGCTTCGACAACCCGCGGGATCAGCCCATCCGGGTTGAGCGCTTCTTCGCCGCCGTAGGTTTTTAGTGAGGGGTCGATCACAGGAAAAAGCGCCATCACGGGGATTTCTAGTTTGGCGCACGCTTCGGCAACGGGAAGCAGCAGGTCCAAACTCAAACGCATCACCCCAGGCATGGACGCAATAGGAACCCGCTGGTTTTTTCCTTCCACCACAAAGACCGGATAAATCAGGTCGTGTGCACTGAGCGTGTGTTCGCGCACCAAATTGCGGGTATAGGTATCACGGCGTAAACGGCGTGGTCGACCAAGGGGAAAAGGAGCGGGGGAGATCATAGGAAAATTGTGCCTGATTATCTGCGCATGAAAGAACTGGATTTTCTACTGATTTTTGTAAATTAACTATATTTGACAATTTAGTTAAAACCGCTGCTATAATTTTTTTGGGCACTCTGGTGCCTCCCGCTTTTCCTCCCTGAGCGGGGCCTTGACGTGTGACAGCTAATAGGCTTATCACCCCAGCTCTATGCTGGGGTTTTTTTTGCTCTTTTTCCCACGGCTACACTGCGCCCATGCTCTGGATCAAAGCCTTTCACATCATTTTTGTCGCAAGCTGGTTTGCAGGCTTGTTCTATTTGCCAAGAATTTTTGTGAACTTGGCCATGGTCGAGCCGAACTCGCTTGAGGAGCGCGCGCGCTTGCTTTTGATGGCGCGCAAGCTTTTGCGTTTTACGACCTTGCTTTCGCTGCCTGCGCTGGCGCTGGGCGTGTGGCTGTGGTGGGTTTACGGTATCGGCAAAGGCCCAGGCAACGGCTGGATGGATGTCAAACTTTTGTTGGTGGTGTTGGTCATTGGCTACCACCACAGCTGCTCTGTGATCTTGCGAAAATTCGAGTCCCAATCCATGCACCGCAGCCATGTGTGGTTCCGATGGTTCAACGAGATTCCGGTTTTGATGCTGACCGCTGTCGTTGTACTGGTGGTTGTCAAGCCTTTTTAAGTGCGGGCAGCCATGCATAAATCCGCAGCCTGGCCTCTGTCTTGGATGTATGCCGGCTTGGTGGTTTACGCAAGTCTTTACCCGTTTGCCCAGTGGCGTGACCAAGGCATTTCCACCTGGTCTTTTTTAACCGCGCCTTTGCCGCGCTACTGGTCGGGGTTCGATGTCGCCATTAATGTGGTTGGCTATGCGCCTTTGGGTGCGCTGCTTTCTTTAGCGATATTGCGCAGCCTGCGCATGAAGTACCCAATTTTGATTCCCCTGCTTGCGGGGGCTGTGCTGTCATTGCTCATGGAGGGTTTGCAAAGTTACTTGCCCCAGCGGGTCGCCTCCAAAGAGGATTGGATTTTGAACACACTGGGTGCTGCGCTCGGTGCGGGGGCGACGCTTGCTTTGGATCGGCTGGGCGTATTGGCGCGTTGGGACCGTGTTCGCAGTCGCTGGTTGGTTGCCTATGGCCGGGGGTATGTGGTGTTGTTGGCCACCTGGCCATTGGCGCTGTTGTTTCCTGCGTCGATTCCTTTTGGGGTGGGCCAAGTACTGGCACGCTCTATCGCTGCTGTGGACGAAATGGTGACTGAATGGGGCGGACCAGATGCAGCCGCGATATGGCTGACTTGGCTTCCTGCGCCCCATGCCGTGGAACATGCGCTCTCGCCCAGTGGGGTGTATTTGTGCGTCCTTCTAGGCTTGTTGATCCCTTGCTTTTTAGCCTTTTGCGTGGTGAGAAATCCCTTGCACCGCGCCATTGCTGCCGTGGGCTTGGTCCTGCTGGGCGTCTGTACCACCGGGTTTTCTTCGGCGCTGACTTGGGGGCCTGCGCACGCGTGGGCTTGGTTGGATGTGCCTGTGCGCAGCGCGGTTGTGACGGCTGTGCTTTTGGCGTTGGTATTGGTTTGGCTTCCCGTTCGCGCCAGCGCAGCGCTGGTTTTACTGGCTTTGGGCGTGGACTTGAGCCTACTCAACCAAGCGCCAGAGAGCCCGTACTTTTCCCAAACTTTACAGGCCTGGGAGCAGGGCCGTTTTATTCGTTTTAATGGCCTGGCCCAATGGCTGGGATGGATTTGGCCCTATGCTGCCGCACTGGTTGTGCTGACCCAGTTCGGGCGGCACACTGATCGGAAACCACAAACCTATGACTGACAAATTCACTGAATTGCCGCTGCCTGAAAAATCGTATTTTGAGCGCCATATTTTTTTCTGTCTTAATGAAAGAAAAAATGGAGAAATGAGCTGCGCGCAGCAGCACGCTAGAAAAGCCTTTGACCAATGCAAACAAAAAATTCGGGATGCTGCGCTTTCTGGCCAAGGGCAGGTTCGCGTTAACCAAGCCGGATGCTTAGGCCGCTGCGAGCAAGGGCCAGTTGCGGTGGTATACCCCGAAGGGACGTGGTACACCTATGTTGATGAAGCAGACATTGACGAAATTGTTGAGTCACACCTCAAAGCAGGCAAGCCCGTAGAACGATTGCGCCTACAAGATTGACCGCCATTCATGAACCCGCGTACGCTTAAGCAAACCATGCAGGGCCAAGCTGGCATCTTGGAAATGCTGGTTGACGAGCCGCAACTCGCAGAGGGTGAAAAATGCATGGGCGTCGCGGTGATTGCCCACCCGCACCCCCTGTTTGGCGGCACGATGGACAACAAAGTCGTGCAAACCTTGGCGCGCGCGTTTGTTTTGGCGAAGTGGCGCGCTGTTCGATTTAATTTTCGCGGTGTCGGCCAAAGCCAAGGGGTGTATGACGAAGGGCGCGGTGAGCTGCAAGACTTGTTGGATGTCATTGCGCACATGGCGCCTCTGGCCAGTCAGGAATCGGCCTTGTCCTTGGCGGGGTTTTCTTTTGGCTCTTTTGTCACCAGCCATGCGGCGCGCGTGCTTTATCCAAATCGGCCCATTGATAAATTGGTTTTGGTGGGTACTGCAGCAAGCCGGTTTGAAGTAGCCCCTATTGATCCCACTTTGCATGAGTGCACTTTGGTATTGCATGGCGAAGAGGACGATACCGTTGCCTTGGCGAATGTGATGGATTGGGCACGTCCCCAGTCATTGCCTGTGACGGTGATTCCTGGAGGCGGGCACTTCTTTCATGGACAATTGTCGCTTTTGCGAAGTTTGGTGTTGCGACACCTTCTCTCGCCTTTGGTCCCTTAGCGCCTCAAAAGAGGTCCCTGTGCTGCTTGTTATGAAACTACTCTTTTCTATTGTGTTGGCGTTTTGGTGCGGTTTGGCGGCTTCGCAAATCCCGCAAGCCCCAGAAATTGCAGCCCGCTCTTATTTGCTCATCGACGTCACCGCCAACCAAGTGTTGGCCGCAAAAGACGTGGACATCCCGATGGAGCCGGCCTCGTTGACCAAGCTGATGTCGGCGTATTTGGTGTTTGATGCTTTGCGGGTTAAAAAAATCGACCTCAAGCAGACCTTCCCCGTCAGTGAGCGCGCTTGGAAGATGCCGGGTTCGAGGATGTTTATCGACCCCAAAATGCAAGTTCCCGTGGAAGATTTAATCAAGGGAATGATTGTGCAGTCTGGCAACGATGCCACGATGGCTTTGGCCGAGGGCGTCGGCGGAACCGCAGCCCACTTTGTCCAAATGATGAATGACCAAGCCAAGGCGCTTGGCATGAAATCAACGTCTTACAAAAATCCGGAAGGGCTCACCGAGCCTGGCCACACCACGACCGCACGCGACCTGAGCACATTGGCGATGCGTTTGATGTCGGACTTTCCAGAGTACGTCAGTTTTTACGCGATCAAAAAATACCGCTACCCCGGCACACCAGCGGCCAACGACACCAACCGCAACTTGCTGTTGCAGCGTGACCCAACGGTTGATGGCCTGAAGACGGGCTATACCGATGCAGCAGGTTATTGCATGGTTGCGACCGCTAAGCGGGATTACGCTAACCTAGGACCGGCAGGTACGGCCCAAAGCGGACGCAGGCTTTTGTCTATCGTCTTGGGTACGGCAAGCGAGAACGCCCGTGCCAACGAATCCCAAAAACTCTTAAATTGGGGTTTTGTCGCCTATGAGCCGGTGAAACTGTTCGACGCAGACCAGTCCTTGCTCAGCCAAAAGGTGTGGAAAGGCAGCACTGGAATGATCAAAGTGGGTCGGCCCAACGCCATCATTGTCGCAGTGGCCCAGGGCAGTGCGGGCAAGCTGACGACGGAGATTGTCCGCAGGGAGCCCTTGCTCGCGCCTGTTGCAAAAGGCCAACAAGTGGCACTCTTGCGGGTGAAGTCTGCCGGAGTCCAGGTGGTCGAGGTGCCTTTGTTGGCGCTCGAAGAAGTTGCCCAAGCCGGCATTTTTGGACGGGCCTGGGACGCGGTTCGGCTTTGGATTCGCTAGAATTTTTTGCTTTCCCTCCCCCAATCTGCTATATTAGAAGGCTTTTCGGAAATTCCGAAGGGATTCACGTTTTCGAAGTTTTTTGAAATTTAGTTACCAAACGTTTAGGGACGTTTATATTTAGGAGGCTTAAGTGCCAACCATTAACCAGCTAGTGCGTCAGGGGCGCGAGGTCGAAACGATCAAATCAAAGAGCCCTGCGATGCAGAACTCTCCCCAGCGTCGTGGCGTGTGCACCCGTGTGTACACCACGACCCCAAAGAAGCCTAATTCCGCTTTGCGTAAAGTTGCCAAAGTGCGCTTGACCAACGGTTTTGAAGTGATTTCCTACATCGGCGGTGAAGGCCACAACTTGCAAGAACACAGTGTTGTGCTGGTTCGCGGCGGTCGTGTCAAAGACTTGCCCGGTGTGCGTTACCACATTGTGCGTGGATCGTTGGACTTGCAAGGCGTGAAAGACCGCAAGCAGTCGCGTTCTAAATACGGTGCGAAAAAGCCAAAGGCTAAATAAGCCGAGGTTTTTGTAGATTAATTGGTGCTGTTTTGCCGCGTGGCGCGGTGATTCGGCGTAGTGACCCAAAAAGACAATCCTGTCTCGGTGGTCGAGTAAGTGGAGGTCAATATGACCTTCGCGGCATCGTAAA
>JAIPDD010000024.1 GCA_021737875.1 Sulfuritalea sp. | reverse complement strand
TGATGCGCACCATTTCTGAGCCCGCATTGGCCAATTCCTTAACCTGGATTGCCGTACCAATCACATCCACGGTATCGGTATTGGTCATCGACTGGATGCGAACCGGGGCACCGCCGCCAACGGTCACCACCCGGTCACCCCACACCACCCGCGACTGCAAACTTTTGCGGCTGGGTTTGCCACTTAAATTGAAACTAGGAACATCTTGCATCACTGCACCTTAAATCTTGCAACGTTGTCTTGGGCCACACCCGTGAGGGTAAATGGTTTGTCTTTCCATTGCACATCGGTCAAGTCCGCGCGTCCAACAACAACGGAAAGCGGCAAGGCGCCCGAAACGCTAGCGGATTCGCCGGCCTCCAGTCTTCGTTGAAAAAGAACCATTCCCGCCGCATCGGTGACTTCTATCCACGAACTGCCCCGCACCTTGAAAACCAATGGTGAGCTCACCGGGAGAACCACGGGCGCAGTGGCAATGGGGGCTGTCTCAGGCATCGGTGCGGGAACAACCACAGCTTGTGGGACTTGAATGGCTTGCGGAACTTCGACCACGGTGACAGTGGACGTGATTTCCGTAGACTGCGGGAAATACGAATCCCACACAGATTCAAGTTGAGGAGAAAAATACACCAGCGCGGCAGCCACCACCAAGAGGCCGGCAAAAAATACGTGGGATGAGGCTGAAAAGAAAATGCGCAATTTGGCGCCCAGATGCGTTGGCTCGCCATAAGACGCCTTGATGTTGTCCTCAATGTTGACAAAAACAGGTTTAGGGCTTTCAGGCAAAAGCTCCAAGATACGTTGTGGCTCCAAATGAAGTGTGCGTGCGACGCTCGAAGCCATCGCCCGCAAGAGAACGGCATCCGGAATTTGATCGAGCTGGTTTTCTTCTAAAGCTTCCAGCCTTTTGACATGGATTTTTACCCGCAAAGCCAAGTCCTCGATGGACAATCCGGCGTCTTGCCGGGCTTGACGCAATAGCCCGCCCGCAGTCATGGGCGCTTGCGCAGGAGTTTCGCTCTCGAATGGTGAAATCAAACCGTTGGCATCCTCATTCATTGGTGTAGCCTCGCTCTAAAAACTGAACTTCCTTGGAGTTGGGAAACCTTTGGATAAGCTCCGAACGCAAATTTTCAACGGTTTGGGCATCCCCTAACTTTCGCGCCACCTTGATTCCCAGCCACAAGGACTCGGCATTGGCTTGCTTGGTTTGATTGAGACGCCCAAGAATGCCTTGGGACTGCGTGTACTGTTCGTTTTCATACAAGAAATTCGACAAACTAAAGGCCGCAGGTGCATGGGATGGATTGATAGCGTAGGCGTTGAGCAAGCTTTTCTCTGCCTGGGCCATTTGTTTATTTTTCGCCTGGCACAGCCCCAAAATCATCCACGATTTGGCACGCTCTTCCTCCACGGGACTGGCAATCGCAGCGTTCAAGTAACGCGACGCTTCTTCCATGCGACCTTGCTGACACAAAAGCAAACCAAAATTGTGTTGGACTTGCACTAAGGCAGGGTTCAATTCCAGGGCTTTGCGAAAACTTCCTTCAGCCAGCGCGGGCTCGTGCAGCTGCATGTAAATTAAGCCGCGCAGAGCGACTGACTCAGTCAGAGTCGGGTCAGCAGCAATGGACTGCTTTACTTCATCCAAAGCGATCGTGGGTTTGCCCGCATGGAAGTACGCAATGGCCAATTCCAATCGAATACGCGCACGCTTTCGGGTCTCGGACTCATCCGATGCGGTGACAAGATCAGACGTGGCGCTCGATTGCACAGAAAAATTCGCACATCCTGAGAGCCCCAGCAACGCAAGCACCATAAGGATGTACAGATTGGGTAAGCGCATCAGCGACACCATGTCAATCAACGCCGAGCGCCACATGGGCAATAGCGGTGGGGTTGGGGACGAGCATGGCGCTGCGTTGTTTGTTCATTCGCACCATCACCTGGGTCCGGTCTTTGACATCCCCGGCCAATTGACCGCAAGCAGCGTCAATATCATCGCCACGGGTTTTGCGAATCGTAGTCACCAAGCCCGCATCCGTGAGGACTTTGGCAAAGGCAGCCACTTGCTCTGGGCTGGAACGTTTCAAGCCAGAGGCTGGGAAAGGGTTGAAAGGAATCAGGTTTAACTTGCACCACGCCAGCCCACCACCAGAGGTACGAAGCAAGTACAGGAGTTGCGCTGCGAGCTCCGGCGAATCGTTTACGCCTTCGAGCATGCAGTATTCAAATGTAATGAAGTCGCGCGGCGCATGGTCCAAATAACGCACACAAGCCTGCATGAGCTCTGCAATGGGGTACTTTTTATTGAGCGGCACCAAGTGATCGCGCAAGAGGTCTTGTGGGGCGTGCAATGAAACCGCCAAAGCCACGGGACAGTCGGCACCGAGTCGGTCCATCATGGGGACCACGCCCGAAGTCGATACGGTGACCCTGCGGCGGGACAATCCGTAGCCATGGTCATCCAACATCACCCGCAAAGCTTGGACCAAGGCATCGTAATTTTGCAAGGGCTCACCCATGCCCATCATCACGACGTTGGAGATGATGCGCTCATCACGCGCGAGATGCTTGCGAAGAAAATGCTCAGCAAACCAAAGCTGGGCAATGATTTCACCCGCTGTTAAATTTCTGCTGAAACCCTGGTGCCCGGTAGAACAAAACCGGCATCCGACTGCACAGCCGGCCTGTGAAGAGATACACAATGTTCCGCGGTCGGTTTCAGGAATAAAGACAGCCTCTACCGCGTCCCCTGCCCCCACGTCGAAGAGCCATTTGATGGTTCCGTCGCGGGATTCGTGCTGCGAAATCAGCTTCAGTGGCGTCACTGCAGCACAGCCTGCCATTTTTTCTCTGAGCGATTTCGCCAAGTCAGTCATCGCATCAAATTGGGATGCCCCTTTTTGATGGATCCAGCGAAACAGTTGGGTGGCGCGAAACCGCTTCTCGCCTAGTTGCTCACAAAAAAGGGCCAAGCCCTCGAGGTCATAGTCGAGAAGATTGGCCGTCATTTTGCAAATTAACGCGAATACACGTTCATGCCGGGGAAGAAAAAGGCGATTTCTACGGCGGCAGTTTCTGCTGCGTCGGAACCGTGGACCGCATTGGCGTCGATGCTGTCGGCGAAATCGGCGCGAATGGTTCCAGGGGCGGCCTTCTTGGGATCGGTGGCACCCATCAAATCACGGTTTTTCAAAATAGCGTTATCGCCTTCAAGGGCTTGAATCATGACAGGGCCTGAAATCATGAAATCAACCAGGTCTTTGAAAAAAGGACGGGCTTTGTGAACCCCATAAAAAGCTTCAGCTTCGCCACGCGAAAGATGCGCCATACGCGCAGCAACCACTTTCAAACCAGATGCTTCAAATCGAGCGTAGATCTGGCCGATAACGTTTTTTGCAACGGCGTCGGGCTTAATGATGGAAAGAGTGCGTTCGATAGTCATATGAATTTTTCAGTCTAGAAGTTAATGGTTCGCCACCCTGCGCAGCAAAGCGCCTGATTTTAGCATTCGCCGCTCAGCGACTGCGCCCGGGGCGGCGCGGTCCGCCGGGGCCATTGCGAGGGCCTAAGGCATCTTGTTTGCGTTGGCGCGTGAGGCTGTCCGCGCCGATATAGCCAACCGAGGTTTTCAAGGGATCGGGCTGCGCAGATGCGCCAGGTTTGGCATTTCCTGATCGATTCGCCCCCCGCCCAGGCGGTGGGCGTTTCGCGTACATCCGGGGCTCTGCGCCGCGGTAACGCACGGGGCGCTTTATTTCATCGGCTTGGCCTTCGCGGGCCGAGGGTGATGCAGTGCCCGCGGCTTTCACCAAGGCTTGGATGTCGGATTCATCGAGTTCCATCCAAGCGCCGCGTTTTAAGCCCCGAGGAAGCACCATCGCACCGTAACGGATACGAATCAATCGGCTCACAGCGTGGCCCACAGCTTCCAACATCCGACGCACCTCGCGGTTGCGTCCTTCTGAAATCGTCACGCGGTACCAGCAGTTGCTGCCCTCACCACCGCCGGCTTCAATGGAGCCAAATTGCGCTATCCCATCGTCAAGCTTGACGCCCGAGAGCAGCATTTGCTTTTCTTCTTTGCTCAAAGACCCCAAAACCCGAACGGCATACTCGCGAACCAGGCCAAAACGAGGGTGCATCAGGTTGTTGGCCAACTCGCCGGAGCTGGTAAAAAGAAGCAGTCCTTCTGTATTCAAGTCCAGCCGCCCCACGGATTGCCACTTGCCTTGGTGCAATTTAGGCAAACGACGAAACACCGTGGGCCGATTTTGGGGGTCGTCGTGGGTAACCACTTCACCCACGGGCTTATGGTACGCAATCACGCGCGCTGGCGGCGGGTCAATGCGAAAACGGATGGGCTTGCCATTGACCTTGATATGGTCACCAAATTGAATCCGTTGGCCAATGTGCGCGGGTTCATTGTTGACAGAAATTCGACCTTCAAGAATCAGCTGCTCCATCTCTAAGCGCGAACCTAAGCCCGATTGTGCTAAGACTTTATGCAGTTTTGGCGACTCCGTTTGCGGTGCCAAAACGCGTTTTGGAGGCGTTGCATCAACAAGGTCCTCGTCAGCGTCAAATTGACCCGAAATCACCTCCACAAAGCGGCTGCCATCTGCGTCGATAGGGGTCTCCTGCGTCTCGTCCACAACGGGCTCTGGCAGGGTCGGATCTATGTCATTCATTGCCAAAACTTTCAGAGCGGGAAATCGGGGGGGTCATGGGTAAATCCATGGACAGTTGGGCTTCCTCTGTATCCTCTTGAGGTGCCTCAGCTACGGGTTGGCCGGAGTCTTCTAAGCTGGGGGCGATAGCCTCCATGAAGGGGTCGAGCGCATCAGCAGCTTGTGCGCCTGGGTGGTTGATGGCAGGTAACTGGTCGAGGCTGGTCAAACCCAAATCATCTAAAAACTGCTTGGTCGTTGCAAAAAGTGCGGGGCGTCCTACGGCTTCTCGGTGGCCAATCACTTCTACCCAGCCCCGGTCTTCCAATTGCTTGATGAGCAGCGAATTGATTGTGACGCCCCGGATATCTTCCATATCGCCCCGTGTCACCGGTTGACGGTAGGCGATGATCGCCAGCGTCTCCAAGGTGGCGCGGGTATAGCGAGGGGGCTTTTCTGGATGCAAGCGGTCTAAGAATTCGCGCATTTCAGGGCGACTTTGAAAGCGCCAACCTGAAGCTACAAGGACTAGCTCAACGCCTTTACTTGTCCACTCTAAAGCGATCTCTTGGAGCAATTCTTTGAGCGTGTCAGCACCCACTGCATCGTTAAAGAGGGTTCGCATTTCGCGGACCGACAAAGCTTGTTGCGAGCAAATCAGCGCAGTTTCGAGGACTCGCTTTGCTTCGGACGTATGGATCATGAAGCGTTTCCGGGCGGTTTGCTTGTCTTAGAAGGATAAGCAAAGCGGTTATGTTTTGGGCAAAAGACGGTGCAAAACACCGCAACTGCCACCGAGGACCGCCTATTTAAGCAGGGTTGCTAGCGGTTGATGCATTGTAGCTGAGCCCCCACTGATTGAGTAAGTGCATGAAATCTGGGGGCGGGGGCACCTCGAAAGCCAAGTCCAAGCCCGTGACAGGGTGTTGGAATGCCAAGCGAAAGGCGTGCAAAGCCTGGCGAGGCATGCACTCGAGAACGGTTCCACCGTACACCACATCCCCCACCAAAGGGTGACCGACCGAGGCCATATGGACCCGGATTTGGTGGGTTCTTCCCGTGTGAAGTACGCACCGTACCAGACAGCCCTCTTGGCTATTGGCCAAAAAAATGAGATCCGTTTTGGCGGTTTTACCCGAAGACTTCGATAAATCTACGACCGCCATGCGCAAACGGTTGCGAGGATCGCGCCCTATGGCTGCTTCGACGGTACGGGCCTGCGCCCCCTTCCACGGCCCATGGCCTACGGCTAAGTATTGACGGCTTACGGTGCGCGCAGCGATGGCCAAAACCAAAGCATCCATCGCTTTACGGGAACGGGCGACCACCATGAGGCCGCTGGTGTCCTTGTCAAGCCGATGCACGATGCCAGCCCGTGGTACCTCAGAAATTTTGGGATCGTGAAAGAGCAGGCCATTGAGCAAAGTTCCGCTCCAATTGCCGGGTGCGGGGTGTACCACCAAGCCTGCGGGCTTGTTAATCACAAAGATGTGCTGGTCTTCATACACCACCTTCAAATCCAAAGGCTCAGCTTTAAAGGCTTTGCTTTGCGGCGTGGGCCGCATTTCGATGGATAGCACATCTTCTGCTTTGACGGTTAAGGACGGTTTAGTCACCACCTTGGCGTTCAATTGCACGCAGCCCGCATCAATGAGTTGTTGCAAATAGCTTCGAGAAAACTCTGGAACGGCGTGGACCAAAGCACGGTCGAGTCGCTCGCCATGCTGGGCTAAGCCCACCTTGGACTCGCGCCACTCGGCCTCCACCTGAAGGTCGTCACTTTCCTGCGTATCGTCGGACGGATACGGGTCGACCGATATAATGGCAGGGCTTTGGTTTATGAAGGTATTCATGATGTTGAGAGTCAAATTATCGGTCGTTTATGCCCTGCTCATGGCAGTGGGAACCAGCTTATTAACGGCCTGTTCAACCCCTGTGGTTGATGCGACAGCCGGCATGAGCCCCAGCAAAATATATGCCGAAGCGCAAGACGAGATGGCCTCAGGCCGCTTTGAAAAAGCCATCCCACTGCTGGAGAAATTGGAAGCCCGTGCAGCCGGGACGCCTCTTGCCCAGCAAGCCCAAGTCGATAAGGCCTATGCCCATTACCGGGCCGCCGAACCTGCGCAAGCCATTGCGACCCTAGACCGCTTTATGCGTCTTCACCCTGCAAGCCCTGCCATTGACTACGCTCTGTATATCAAGGGCCTCGTCAACTTCAACGAAAACCTGGGCATTTTTGGAAGCTACACAGGCCAAGACTTGGCTGAGCGTGACCAAAAAGCCGCCAAAGAATCCTTTGAGTCATTCAAAGGGCTAACGACCCGTTTTCCTAATTCACGGTATACGCCCGACGCTTTACAGCGCATGACCTACATTGTCCAATCCCTGGCCAAATACGAGGTGTATGTCGCTCGCTATTATTTCAAACGCGGCGCCTACCTTGCTGCCATTAACCGCGCGCAAATCGCCATCACCGACTACCGTGATGTGCCGGCTGTAGAAGACGCGCTTTTTATTCTTTACCAATCCTATGCTGCGCTTGGGATGGTGCAACTGCGTGATGACACCAAACGGGTTTTGGAAACCAGTTTTCCCCAGTCCACATTGATTCAAACCGACGGAAAATCAGAGTCAAAATCCTGGTTCAAATGGAAGTGATCCACGCAACGCGTTAAGGGCTTGGAGCCAAGCAGCGTGGTCGGGTAGGCGCTGCATGGGTGGAAGGGCTGACATCAATTTCCGGCCATAGCCCATCTTGAGCAAGCGGACATCACAGACCACCAAGACTCCACGGTCACGTTCAGACCGTATTAAGCGGCCAGCGCCCTGTTTTAAGGCAATACTTGCCGTTGGCAAGTGCAAATCTTTGAACGCATTTTTGCCCACAGCCTGTAAGGCCTCGGCCCGGGATTGCATCAAGGGATCATCTGGCGGCGCAAAAGGCAGCTTATCGATCACCAACAGTTGGAGTGCATCTCCAGCGACATCGATTCCCTCCCAAAAAGAGGCCGTAGCGACCAAGATGCAGCCCGTCTCCTCTTGCTTCGGGTCTTTGCAAAACCGCTCAATCAAAGCGCGTTTGGCTGCCTCACCCTGCACCAAAATGTCCATCGCTTGCGCACTGTCTGCAAAAAGCGCCCGTAGCAAGCGGCCCAGGGCGTGCATGGCTTTGGTGGTCGTGGTCAAAACCAGCGTGCGCCCACCCAGGCGCGAAGCGCCTTCGAAAATCAAGCGCGCAACCGCTTCGGTATGTCCTGCCTCGCTGGGTTTGGGGAAATCTGGTGGGACATACACCGAGGCTTGTTTCACATAGTCAAAAGGACTTTCAACCTTCAGCACCTGCGCGTCGTCCAAACCACACGACGTCACAAACCAACTGAGTTGGTCATCAACGCCTAGAGTGGCCGATGTGAACACCCAAGATTTTTGATTTTTCACGTCAGGATCCGGGCTGATAGTAGAACGCATAGCCTGTGCAATATCCAAAGGAGACTCGGACAAACGCAAATGGGTGCCCCGCTCTGCCCAGCGTGCGCTCCCCGTGGGGGTTAGGTGAGAAAAAGGGAGCAAGGCGTTCGCTATGAGGTCTGCACGCTGCGCCAAAGCAGTGAACTCCGGACCCCGTTCATCCATCTGCAGCGAAATAGCTTGCGCGTTCTGCAAAGCAGCCACGCAGGCATTCACACCGGCATGCCAATCGTGGTTCAACACGCCTTCGGGGGCAGCATCGATCCAGCCTAAACGCGCGCCTGTACCACCAGACCTGACCGCCTCTTCCAATCCTTGAGCAGCACGGTCGAGTTGTAGCTGCAAACCGAGCCAATCGGCGAAGCCGCGTGCCACATTTTGCCCCACCATTACCAGATCGCGGCCCAAAGACTTCAATTGCCCGGTACTGAACTGGCGGGCTAAAAACTGGACACCAATGTCGTTCAAGTGGTGTGCTTCGTCAAAAATAACGCTCCTGACCGAAGGCAAGAGTTCTGCCACCCCAGATTCACGGATATTCAAGTCTGCAAAAAACAAATGGTGATTGACCACTACCACATCGGCCTTCATCGCGTTTTGCCTGGCCCACTGGGTATGGCAATGGTTTGCTTGTGGACATTGGCTGCCAAGGCAGTTTTCTCGGGTTGACGTCACCAGACCCAGCACAGGCGATGCGTCATCCAAATCATTGACCTCGGCCATGTCGCCGGAGTGCGTTGACAAGGCCCAATCTTCCACGCGCGCGAGTTGTCTGAGCGCCACCCCATCCAGGTTTTCGGCCGCTTGGCGGGCTGTGCCCAAGCGCTGCATGCACAGGTAACTGCTTCGCCCCTTGAGTAAGGCAACCCGCAAAGACAAGCCTAAAGCAGAAAGCAAGCGTGGAATATCGCGGACAAAAAGCTGGTCTTGCAGGGCCTTGGTTGCAGTAGAAACCATCACGCGCTCACCGCTAAGCAAAGCGGGAACCAAATAGGCATATGTTTTGCCAACCCCGGTTCCGGCTTCCACCGCCAAAATGGTGCCATCTTCGATCGCAGTGGCAACGGCTTGCGCCATCGCCATCTGGCCTGGTCGGGGAGAGAAACTCGCCAAGGCAGCGGATAACAAGCCGTGCTCCGTAAACACGGCCTCCACTTGAGTGCGCAAGTCCATCACTGCAATGGTGGCTTGAGCGGTAAAGGCGGCGCTGGGGCCGCAGTAGGCTGATCCAGCCGCTTTTTTCTCTCTTCGATTCGTTTCTTTGCATCCAGTATTTTTTTATCGTAGGCGGCTTGCTTGCTTTCACGCTGTGCCTGTGTTGGCGCATTGCTGTCTTTGGGGGCCGATGAACGGGCCGCTGGAATCTTTGCTGAACTGGCGTGGTCTTGCAATTTCAGCGACTGTGCGTTGCGTTTCTCCATTTGGCTTGATTCAATGGCCTCAGGGCTGATTTTTTTCTCCATCTCCAAGCGCTCATTGGCTTTTTCCTCTAGCCTTGCACGTTGTTGGGCCGCTTTTTCCGTACGCTCTTGCCGTGCAAGGACCAGGTCTTTTTGTTTAAGTTCGTTAAGCACTGCACGGCGTTCGCTGGCCACTTGGCGCAAACAGACAGACACCGCAAAATCAGAGTAACAAGCGCGATCTTTTTCGTCATAGGCTTTGGCCGCCTCGGAGCGTTCAGACGCGATGACCCTTCGCTGCGCGTCTAGGTTGTCCAACACACTCTCGGAATCAGCCAAAGCGACACGTAGACCCAAGGCAAATATCCAGACCAAGGCTTGCGAAATTTTCATGTCAGTCGCGTATCCACAGAACGGCGCTCCAGGGCCAAAAACTCAGCAGACTGCATTTCGATTAAGCGTGACACGGTTCTGGGAAATTCATGGGCTAAAGGGCCTTCGGTATAGAGCTTCTCTGGAACTACATCCGCCGACATGATCAATTTGACACGGCGGTCATACAGGACATCAATAAGCCACGTAAAACGTCGCGCTTCAGAGCCGCGGTTGACCGGCATATAAGGCACATCACTGAGTAAAACCGTACTGAATTGGCTGGCTATTTCCAGATAATCATTTTGAGAACGCGGTCCGCCGCACAGCGCTTTGAAATCAAACCACACCAAACTTCCTGCACGGCGACGGGCTTGTATCTCACGCGATTCAATATGCAAAATTGGATCTTCATCACGGCACATCGCCAACTGCTCAAAGGCCTGGGTCATTGCAGTATCAGCGGCAGGGCCTGCAGGGGTGTGGTAGAGGTCTACCTGCTCCAAGGTGCGGCTTCGGTAGTCCACGCCGTTGTCCACACTGAGTACGTCCATGGTTTGGTTTAACAAAGCAATGGCTGGCAGCACACGGTCTCTGTGCATTCCGCCTGGGTATAAATCATCGGGCTTGAAATTCGACGTTGTGACGAAACCAACACCATTGTCAAACAATGCCATCAGCAATCGGTGCAAGATCATGGCATCGGTAATGTCAGCCACATGGAACTCATCAAAACAAATGAGTTTGTATTTTTCGGAAATTCTTTGGCCCAACACATCCAATGGATTGACGGTGCCTTGTAATTCATGGAGTTCGCGGTGTACCTCGCGCATAAATTCATGAAAATGCAAACGCGTTTTACGCTTAATAGGCACGGCTTCGAAAAAGCAATCCATCAAAAAACTTTTACCCCGCCCCACCCCACCGTACATGTAAACACCGCGGGGAATCGGTGGGCGGTTAATCATTTTCTTCAACGCGTTGGAACGCTTTCCTTTGTAAGCTGCCCACTCGGTGGCACAACGCTCCAAGGCATCGATGGCACGCAGTTGTGCCGGGTCGCTTTGAAAGCCTCGAATTTCGAGTTCTTTTCGGTACTTTTGTAGAACGGATGGATACGCTGGCATAGGGACTCTATTGTGCCCTGACAAGTAAAAAGCCCGCTGTTACCAGCGGGCTTTGGGACGCGATACAGAGAAACTTCTTTAGAGATTCAGCGTGCGTTTGTCCACGGCCAAAGCGGCTTCTTTGGTCGCTTCGCTCAAGCTCGGATGCGCATGGCAAATGCGTGCAATGTCTTCCGCAGACGCCTTGAATTCCATCGCCACCACGGCTTCAGAGATCAACTCCGACACCTGTGGGCCCACCATGTGCACGCCCAAGATTTCGTCGGTCGTGGCGTCAGCCAAAAACTTCACCATCCCCGTGGTATCGCCCAAGGCACGCGCACGGCCATTGGCGAGGAAGGGGAAGGTGCCCGCTTTGTAAGCCACACCTTGCGCTTTGAGCTCTTGCTCGGTGCGTCCCACCCAAGCGATCTCGGGGCTGGTGTAAATGACCCAGGGAATGGTGTTGAAGTTGACATGCCCGTGCTGACCCGCAATGCGTTCGGCGACGGCCACGCCCTCTTCTTCGGCTTTGTGCGCCAACATGGGGCCACGCACCACATCGCCCACCGCCCAGACGCCGGAGAGGTTGGTTTTGCAATCGGCGTCGACCACAATCGCGCCACGCTCGTCGAGCTGCAAGCCCACCGCTTCGGTGTTCAAACCGTTGGTGTTGGGTACGCGTCCAATGGAGATGATCAGCTTGTCGGCGTCTAACACCACGGCTTCGCCTTTGGCGTTGGTGTAATGGACCGTCACACCCTTCTTGCCGTTGACGATCTCGCCCACTTTCACGCCCAGTTCAATTTTGAGGCCTTGTTTGTCAAACGCCTTTTTGGCTTCTTTGGCGATTTGCTCGTCCACGGCACCCAGAAATGTGGGCAGACCTTCAAGGATGGTGACATCTGCACCCAAACGGCGCCAGACCGAGCCCATCTCCAAGCCGATGACACCAGAACCAATCAAGGCCAGCTTCTTAGGCACTGCGCCCACGCGCAATGCGCCGTCGTTGGACAGCACGTTCACTTCGTCAAACGGCGTGCCGGGTAAGGCACGAGCGTTCGAGCCGGTGGCGATGATGACGTGTTTGGCGGAGATGGTTTCTTCGGCCTTGCCTGCCACGTTGATGGTGTAGCCAACTTCAGCCGTGCCTGCAAAGCTTGCGCGACCGTGGAAAAACGTGACCTTGTTTTTCTTGAACAGGTAAAGAATACCGTCGTTGTTTTGCTTCACCACGGTGTCTTTGCGGGCCAGCATCTTGGCCACATCCATCTTCACGTCTTTGGCGCTGATGCCGTGCTCGGCAAAGTGGTGGTTGGCATGGTCAAAATGCTCGCTGGACTGCAGCAAAGCCTTAGAGGGAATGCAACCTACATTGGTGCAGGTGCCGCCGGGCGCTGGGCCACCGGCTGCGTTTTCCCACTCGTCAATGCAAGCGACTTGGAAACCGAGTTGGGCCGCGCGAATGGCTGCAATGTACCCGCCAGGGCCACCGCCGATGACGACGATGTCGAATAGTTTAGACATGTGAATCCTTCAATCAGATGTCAAACAACAAGCGAGCGGGGTCTTCCAGCGCTTCTTTCATTGCCACCAGGCCCAAGACAGCTTCGCGGCCGTCAATGATGCGGTGGTCATACGACATCGCGAAGTAGTTCATGGGGCGAACCACCACCTGGCCGTTTTCCACCATGGCGCGGTCTTTGGTTGCGTGCACGCCCAAAATCGCGGATTGTGGTGGGTTGATGATGGGGGTTGACATCATGGAGCCGAAGGTGCCGCCATTGGAGATAGAAAACGTTCCACCGGTCATTTCTTCCAGCCCCAACTTGCCGTCACGTGCTTTCAAACCGTATTCAGCAATCTTCTTCTCGATATCTGCAAAGCTCATTTGGTCAGCGTTGCGCAAGATGGGTACCACCAGTCCGCGCGGCGAGCCGACCGCAATACCGATGTCGAAGTAGCCGTGGTAGACGATGTCATTGCCGTCCACCGAAGCGTTGAGCACAGGGAACTTCTTCAGGGCATGCACTGCCGCTTTAACGAAGAAACTCATGAAGCCGAGCTTGACGCCGTGTTCCTTCTCGAAACGCTCTTGCATGCGCTTACGCATGTCCATGACGGGCGCCATATTGATTTCGTTGAAGGTGGTCAGAATGGCGTTGGTCGATTGCGATTGCAATAAACGCTCGGCCACACGGGCACGCAGGCGGGTCATCGGAACACGCTGCTCTGGGCGCTCGCCGAGGTTGACAGACGGGGCAGAAACTTGGGGCAGTGTCTTGGTTGGCACGCCTGTTGGAATCACGGACGGGGTGGATTGCACAGCGGCGAGGACATCGCCTTTGGTCACACGGCCGTCTTTGCCAGAACCAGTCACCGAACCCGCAGCCATGCTGTTATCAGCCATCAATTTTGCTGCCGAGGGCATCAACACACCGGCCTTGCTGTTGGAACCAGGCGCAGGTGCGGCAGCCGTTGCGGCCACACTTGCCACCACTGCCTTCACAGCGGGAGCAGACACTGCGCCTACAGAGGCTTGCGTATCGATGCGGGCAATCAGTTGCTCGGCCGTGACCGTGCCGCCATCGGCCACCAATATTTCCACTAAAACGCCAGCCGATGGCGCGGGGACTTCGAGTACGACTTTGTCTGTCTCCACATCAATCAATATCTCGTCAGCAGCGACTGCGTCGCCCACTTTCTTTTTCCACTGCAGCATGGTGGCTTCTGCCACCGATTCAGACAACTGAGGAACTTTAACTTCTACGATAGCCATGGTGATTTCTTTCAAATAGGGGGACGTGGTAGTGATCTAAGCTTATTTACTTAAAACAAAACCCTTGAGCTTGCCAAACGCACCGTCAACGAGTGCTTTTTGTTGCTCTTGGTGTAAATGGGAATACCCCACAGCAGGAGACGCAGAAGCCGCACGCCCTGAGTACCCTAGTTTTTGACCATCTGCCATGTTTTCGTGGATGTAGTGCTGCACAAAAAACCAAGCCCCTTGGTTTTGTGGCTCGTCTTGTGTCCACACCAGTTCTGTCGCATTCGGGTATTTTTTTAATTCCGTACTGAACGCTTTGTGGGGGAAGGGATACAGCTGTTCGACCCGAACAATAGCGACATCGTCGGCTTCTTTTTCTTCGCGTTTTTTGACCAAGTCGTAATAGACCTTGCCAGAGCAAACGACGAGGCGCTTGACCTTGTCGGCCTTCAAATCCTTGACTTCAGGGATGACCGTTTGGAACCCGCCTTTGGTGAACTCACTCAGTGGCGAAGTCGCGTCTTTGTTACGCAGCAAGGACTTCGGCGTCATGATGATCAAGGGCTTACGCAGGTTGCGAACCATTTGACGGCGCAAGATGTGAAAGATTTGGCTGGCCGTTGTGGGTTGAACAATCTGCATATTGGTATCGGCTGCCAACTGCATAAAACGCTCCAACCGGGCCGAGCTGTGCTCAGGGCCTTGGCCTTCATAGCCATGGGGAAGCATCAAAGTCAGGCCATTGACACGGCCCCACTTCACTTCGCCAGAGGCAATGAACTGGTCAATCACCACTTGCGCACCGTTGGCAAAGTCTCCGAACTGCGCTTCCCAGATTACCAGGGTGTTGGGATCATTGGAGGCATAGCCATACTCAAATCCCAACACCGCTTCTTCCGACAAAATCGAGTCGATGACAACAAAAGGCGCCTGGTTGTCAGCGACGTTTTGCAAGGGCACATAGGTCCCCACATCCCATTTCTCCCGGTTTTGGTCATGGATGACGGCGTGGCGGTGGGTGAAAGTTCCGCGGCCGCAGTCTTCGCCAGACAAACGCACCGGGTAACCACTGGCCACCAAGGACGCAAACGCCATGTGCTCACCCATCCCCCAGTCCACGGGAATCTCACCCCGGCCCATTGCGGCGCGGTCGTCATAGACTTTTTTGACCAATTGGTGCGGTGTGACTGAAGCAGGAATGGTCGTGAGGCGCTCAGATAAACGCTTCCACTCGCCCATCGGAATGGCTGTATCGCCGGCATCGGTCCACTTTTTACCCAGAAACGGTGCCCAGTCCACAGTGAACTTGGTCTTGAAGTTGGTAAGGACCGGATCGGCCGCATGCTTGCCTTCATCCAGCGCAGCACGGTAGGCTTTCACCATATCGTCACCCAAAGTCTCTCCCAATCCTTGGGCGCTTAACTTTTCTGCAAATAGTTTTCGCGTTCCGGGGTGCGCACTGATTTTTTTATACATCAGCGGCTGCGTCAGGCTCGGGGTGTCTTGCTCGTTGTGGCCCAATTTACGGAAGCAAATAATATCAACCACAATGTCTTTGCTGAACTGCATCCGGTATTCCAAGGCCAGTTGCGCAGCCAACACAACCGCTTCGGGGTCGTCGCCATTGGCGTGCAACACGGGGGCTTCCACCATCTTCACAATGTCAGTGCAATACACGGTAGAGCCCATATCACGCGGGTCTGACGTCGTAAAACCAATCTGGTTGTTAATGATGATGTGCACCGTTCCACCGGTGGTATAGCCCCGGGTTTGGGCGAGCGCCAGCGTTTCCTGGTTAACACCTTGGCCCGCAAAAGCGGCGTCGCCATGCACCAATACCGGCAGCACCTGCTTACCCATGGGGTCCGAGCGGCGATCCATCCGAGCGCGCACAGAGCCTTCAACCACTGGATTGACAATTTCCAAGTGCGAAGGGTTAAATGCCAAGGACAAATGAACTGGTCCTCCGGCAGTACTCATGTCGGAGCTAAAGCCTTGGTGGTATTTCACATCGCCTGAAGTCAACTCTTCGGGCGCAGTGTGGTCAAACTCAGCGAACAAATCTTTAGGCAACTTGCCCATGATGTTGACTAAAACATTCAGCCGGCCCCGATGGGCCATACCGATCACAATTTCTTGAACGCCTTGGCTTCCGGCGGACTGGATCAGTTCATCCATCGCTGCGATAAAGCTCTCGCCGCCTTCTAAAGAAAAGCGTTTTTGGCCCACATATTTCGTGTGCAAAAAGCGCTCAAGGCCTTCGGCTGCGCTTAAGCGACCCAGAATGTGTTTTTTCTTTTCTGCGTTGAAGCTGGGTTTGCTGCGAATGCTTTCGAGCTTTTGTTGCCACCAGCGCTTTTCAGTTTGGTCGGTGGCGTACATGTACTCGGCACCCAAGGTGCCGCAATAGGTTTCACGCAATGCGTTTAACAATTCGCGCAAGGACATGCGGTCCTTGCCAAAGAAGGTATTGCTGGTATCAAACACCGTCTCTTGGTCTGCATCGGTAAAACCGTAAAACGCAGGGTCAAGCTCGGGGATAGCAGGCCGATCGGTTCGCTTGAGCGGGTCTAAATCAGCCCAACGCTGCCCCACATTGCGGTAGGCCGCAATAAGCTGCTGAACAGAGGTCCGCTTGCGCCCCATTTCCGCATCTGCGCTGGCCAAAACGACTTTGGTGCCGCCTGCTTTTGCCCGCTCTGCAAATGCATTGATAACAGGTTGGTGGGGGACGTCTTTGGCGTTGCTGCCGTCCGTTGCCGGAACGTGTTGAAGCGCATCAAAGTACTGGCGCCAGGTGTCTGGAACACTGCCTGGGTTGGCCAGGTAGTTTTCATACATCTCTTCTACATAGGGCGCATTGCCGCCAAAGAGATGGGTATTGCCTTGGTAGGCGGCGTAGACGGATTGTGTCTCACTCATTTTCGCTGACCTCCGTTCCCCTTTGGGAAACATAAGTTGGTTGATAAACCTTCCGCGGCACGGCTGAACCGGTTAGCGGATGCGACCAGGGCAGAAAAGCCTCAGTAACACCCCGCATTTTGCCATCGAAAAGGCAAAAGGGGGTTAAACCATGGCTTTAATTTGCTGCAAAGCGCTCGGGTCCTCCATGGTGGTCAAGTCACCGGGGTCACGGCCTTCGCAGACCGCTTGTATCGCACGGCGCAACAGTTTCCCGCTGCGCGTCTTGGGTAAAACCGTCACAAAATACACCCGCGCCGGCCGGCCAACGGCACCAATGGACTGGTCAACCACCTTCATCACCTCGGCTTCTAACTTGGCATGGGCGGCATCGTCGACCAAAGCACTCGCGTCTTTCGCTATGGCAAAAGCAACCGCCACTTGGCCTTTTAAGTTATCGGCCACGCCGACCACGGCCACTTCAGAAATATTGGGGTGGCTCGAAATGCATTCTTCAATTTCACGGGTCCCCAAACGGTGACCGGCGACGTTGATCACATCGTCGGTTCGGCCCAAAATAAAGTAATACCCTTCCTTGTCGCGTACCGCCCAATCAAAGGTGTTGTAAACCATTTTCCCAGGAATACTGTTCCAATACGTTTTGACAAAACGTGCATCATCCCGCCACACGGTTTGCATGCATCCCGGCGGCAAGGGACCCTCAATCGTCAGCACCCCTTTTTTGTCTTCGCCCATGAGCTCTTCGCCGGTCGCTTCGTCAAGGAGTTTGACGTTGTATCCATACATGGCAACACCGGGGCTTCCAAATTTGCTCTTGGCTTTTTCAACGCCATTGGCAATCGTCAAAATAGGCCAGCCGCTTTCGGTCTGCCAGTAATTGTCAATAATGGCCTTGCCTAAGCCCTTGCTAATCCACTGGGCGGTGGGCTCATCCAAGGGCTCACCCGCTAAAAACAAAGAACGCAAGCTGCTCAGGTCGTACTTGGTGAGCAGTTCAGGGTCTTGTTTTTTCAATACCCGGATGGCGGTGGGCGCACTAAACATCACCGTGACTTTGTATTTCTCAACCAAGCTCCACCAAACACCCCCATCGGGCCGGATCGGCAGGCCCTCGTAAAGAATGGTGGCCATGCCCCCGATGAGCGGACCGTAAATGATGTAACTGTGGCCAACCACCCAACCAATGTCACTGGTGCAAAAAAATGTTTCACCAGGCTTGCCGCAAAAAATGTTTTTCATGCTGGCGGCCAAAGCGACGGCGTAACCGCCTGTGTCGCGTTGCACGCCCTTGGGTTTACCTGTCGTTCCACTGGTGTAGAGGGTATAGCTCGGATGGGTTGATTCGACCCACTCGCAGGGCACTACCGCATGGAGATGCTTTTCACGCAACTCGCTCCACAGGTGGTCACGCCCAGCCACCCAATTCATGGCCGCGAGCTTGCGGTCAACCATCAACACCGCTTTGGGCTTGTGCGAAGAAATATGGATTGCTTCGTCTAACAGGGGTTTGTATTCCACCACTTTGCCTCCGCGAGAACCTGCTTCCGCACTCACAATCACGGTAGGAGACGCATCTTCAATGCGTGTAGCCAATGAGCCAGCCGCAAAACCGCCGAACACCACCGAATGAATGGCACCAATGCGAGCACACGCCAACATGGCAAACGATGCCTCGGCGATCATGGGCATGTAGATCAAGACGCGATCGCCTTTCTTCACGCCCAGATCCAGCAGCGAAGCCGCCATGCGTTGCACTTCTGCATGCAGCTGCGAAAAGGTGTAAATCGTTTCTGAGTTGGTCTCCGTCGACACCGCAATCAAGGCAGCCTGGTTGGGACGGTCTTTCAGATGCCGGTCAACCGCGTTGTGGCATAGGTTGGTCGTTCCTCCAACAAACCACCGTGCAAACGGAGGGTTGCTGTAGTCACAGATTTGCTGGGCGGGTGCTTTCCACTCAATCAAATGGGCTTGTTCAGCCCAAAACCCATCACGGTCTTCAATGGAGCGGCGATGGAATTCGGAATAAGCAGTCATAGAGATCTCCAAGCAAGCCATGACAGCCATGGCAGTAAGCTGAATTCATAATTATGATCAGCCAACTTGCAAGAGGCTGACTTAAAAAACTGTGGGCGGCCTTGAATTTTTTTGGCCTTATTTGATGAGCGCCTGTACTTCGCGAAATGCAGGGTGTTCAGCCGAGCGCAGCCACTCAAAGGCCACCATTTCCGTCGTGACCAACTCTGCACCTGCACCCGCGAGTCGGTCAAACGCCGCATCGCGGTTGCGCTCGGTACGGGAACTGCAGGCATCGGTGACGACCCACACCTCGAATTCGTCTTCCAACAAATCAAGCGCCGTTTGCAGCAAACACACATGGGCTTCGCAACCCGCCAAAAGAATGGTTGAGCGGTGCTCTGCGTCGCTGGTACTTTTTTGCAAGTGCTTGGGCAGGCTTCGCGCATTGCCTTGGGGCGGCTTGGGTGGCGGCCTGAGCATATCGCCCAAGCCCTCTTCCACTGCGCTGAACTGCATTTTTGCAAGATGCTGAACCGATATGGCACGCAGAACTTCGCTTAACTCAGGCACGGTGGCCCCCAATTTAGACGGACTTTGCTCCGTGACAAAAACCGGAACTTGCATCACCTGAGCCAAGCGGGCGAGGCGCACCGCATTGGCCAACACAAGTGCTGGCTCAAACATAACGGGCATCAATTGAATTTGGTAATCCACCAGAACCAACTGGCTGGCATCGGCTTCTAACAACATGCATTTCTTTCGGAGCGTTTCAAAGGGGCGAGCATAACCAATCTGTCATATTCACCCAAACCAAGCAAGTCAACCCGGACCAACCATGGTGAAATATTGCAATAAAGCAACAATAAACCTAAATTAATCAACAAGTTAGCGTAAATTCCTCACCTTTTTTCTCTCATATCCGATCTAAGCGTGGTAAGCTGTAAGTATGCGTATTCTTCTCATCTTCATTGCAACCCTCGCCTTGGCGAGTGCTCCTGCTATGGCAGATCCGGCTGCAGCGGGTGATGATATGGGTGGCTTTTTGGCTGAAAAAGGCTTGATTGCCAAGATGGGGGATGTCAGCACCCAGGTGCAGACCAAGGCATCGGACTTGGTCATTGGCGCCATGGGATTCCTGGGGGTTCCCTACCGCCTTGGTGGAACCAGCATAGAAACGGGGTTTGACTGCAGTGGTTTTGTCAAAGCCATGTACGAGCAGACCATTGGTTTAGCGCTTCCGCGCAACGCAGCCCAACAAGCCGCTGCGACGCAAACCATTAAAAAGTCAGAGCTTCGCCCAGGCGACTTGGTTTTTTTCAATACGATGCGCAAGGCCTTCAGCCATGTGGGTATTTATGTGGGCAACGGAAAGTTCATTCACTCGCCCAAACCTGGCGCCCAGGTTCGGGTCGAAGACATGGGTGTGGCCTATTGGGCCCGCCGCTTTGATGGCGCACGGCGCGTCCCTGTTGAAACGAACGCCGGCACCTCTCCTTAACGCCTCTGCTTAAGGCCCTTTGGTGAAGGAGAATTCACCCGGTGCCCGAATCGGATCCACCCCGACTTGGATCACATCCTTAGGCAGAAAGCCTCCCTCCAACAGCAATTTCGACAATGGGTTTTCCAGTCGCTGTTGAATAGCGCGCTTAAGCGGGCGCGCACCATAAACAGGGTCAAAACCTACCTTGGCTAACTCCGCTACGGCCGCATCTGAAACCGCCAACACATAGTCCATCTTCTCCAAGCGCGCGACCAAGGTCTGCAACTGGATTTTCGCGATATTCGAAATGTGCGAGGCGTTCAAAGCGTGGAAGACCACGATTTCGTCAATGCGGTTTAAAAACTCGGGACGGAAGTGATTTTTCAACTCGCCGGTGACGGCCTCTTTGATGTCCTCCGAGCTTTGCCCGACCATGCTTTGTATCAAGTGCGAACCCATGTTGCTGGTCATCACAATCACGGTGTTTTTAAAGTCCACCGTCCTGCCTTGGCCGTCGGTGAGCCGTCCATCGTCCAAAACCTGCAACAGAACATTGAATACATCCGGGTGGGCCTTCTCCACCTCGTCCAGGAGCAAAACGCTATAGGGCTTACGGCGCACTGCTTCGGTCAGATAGCCGCCCTCCTCGTAACCCACATAACCTGGAGGCGCTCCGATCAATCGGGCCACGGAATGCTTTTCCATGAACTCGCTCATATCGATACGAATCAAGTGGTCTTCGCTGTCAAACAAAAACCCGGCCAGTGTTTTGCACAGTTCTGTTTTACCTACCCCGGTAGGTCCTAAAAATAAGAAAGAACCCGTGGGTCGATTCGGGTCCGACAGGCCTGAGCGGGAGCGGCGTATCGCGTTCGAGACGGCGCCAATGGCTTCGTCTTGACCCACAACGCGGTCATGCAGCTTGCCCTCCATTTGAAGCAGTTTCTCGCGGTCACCTTGCATCATTTTGGAAACGGGGATTCCCGTGGCCCGACTTACCACCTCGGCAATCTCTTCAGCGCCCACTTGGGTGCGCAAAAGGCGTGGCGCTGCTCCTTCGCCACGAACCGCTTCCCGCGCCTGAACCTCTTTCATGCGCTTTTCCAATTCGGGTAATTTCCCATATTGCAACTCAGCCACTTTGTTGAAATCCCCTTTGCGGGTGAGTTCCTCAATTTGAAACTTCAGCTTTTCAATATCTTCACGAACTTGGCTGCTCCCCAAGGCACTGGCCTTTTCGGCTTTCCAAATTTCGTCCAGATCGGCAATTTCTTTTTGTAAACGGCTGATCTCTTCGTTGATGAGTTCAAACCGTTTTTGAGATGCTTCGTCCTTTTCTTTTTTGACGGCTTCGCGCTCAATTTGAAGTTGGATAAAGCGCCGGTCGAGCTTGTCCATGACTTCGGGCTTGGAGTCCATTTCAATTTTGACTTTGGACGCGGCCTCATCAATCAAATCGATAGCTTTGTCGGGTAAAAACCGGTCGGTGATGTAGCGATGGCTTAACTCGGCCGCAGCGACGATGGCAGGATCGGTGATATCGACATTGTGGTGTTTCTCATAGCGCTCTTTGAGTCCACGCAATATGGCGATGGTCGCTTCCACGCTAGGCTCTCCGACCAGTATTTTTTGAAACCTACGCTCAAGTGCCGCATCTTTTTCAATGAACTTGCGGTACTCATCCAGCGTGGTGGCGCCAACGCAATGCAACTCGCCGCGGGCCAGCGCAGGCTTGAGCATATTGCCTGCATCCATCGCACCTTCGGCCTTACCAGCCCCCACCATGGTGTGCAACTCATCGATAAAGACAATGGTTTGGCCTTCGTCTTTCGCCAAATCTTTGAGTACATTTTTCAGGCGCTCTTCAAACTCGCCACGGAATTTGGCACCGGCTAAGAGTGATGCCATGTCCAATGACAAAACGCGCTTTCCTTTGAGGGAATCAGGCACCTCGCCCGAGACGATTCTCTGCGCCAGGCCTTCAACAATCGCGGTTTTTCCAACACCGGGTTCGCCAATG
>JAIPDD010000023.1 GCA_021737875.1 Sulfuritalea sp. | reverse complement strand
CTATGGTGCCACCCCCTATGGCAATGCCTTTGAGCCAGCCAGCATTTTTAAGCGCTGCCCCTCCTTCCATGAACCACCAAACCGGGAGCAGGCACAGCGCCGCCAAGGCCATGCGAACCGCAGTTAAAAGCAAGGGGGGAACGAGGCCGATCAGTAAATCGGCGGCAGGCAGCCCTGCAGCCCAAACCAGCATGGACAGCATGCAGGCCAGGTTGGCAAGGGGGCGGCTCAGTGGGGCGGATGTAAACGAACGCACCCCAGCTCAACCAAAGCGGCTGTTGAGCTGGCGCATCAGGTGGCTGATGGCGGGGTCGTTAACCAGTGTGGCCAGTTCATCGCTTGATGCGTTGGCTTGTGTGTTTTCTGCGGTGCTTGGTGAGACTGGGTTTGCTGATGGCGTTGCCTGACTTAACGATGCGGGCGCGTCGAGTTGGATTTCTTCTGGTCGGCGCTCGATAGTGCTTTGGGCGAGGGGTGTTTCAAAGCTCATGACAACCAAGCTGACAGCTGCGACCAAAATACCTAAGAACCCAAGAGCGATCAGTGTCCAAAAAAGGAGAAGCCACACGGCACCGGCAGCTGGGATTTGCATGAGGGCATAGCTCTCTCCCAGCTCGGTTCCCCAAACCATCCATGGCAGTTGTTTAAACCACGCCGTAGGCCCCGCGTCGAGGCTTAAAAGCAAGCCAGAAAACAACAAGCAATACCAATGAACCCAGTAGGAAGACAGCAGTTTCTTAAGCATGGGTCATCTTTTTTAGAAGGGCTTTTGCGCTGCCGGTACTTTAAGCGCCAGTTGTGCAATCAAATCGTGGCGGTAGCTGCTGATTTTGAGGTTGCGCTCTTCCGTGGCCTTGGCCTCTTGCATGTCGGACTCTACTAAGGCTTGGAGCTGATTGATCTCTGAGCCCATTTGCAAAATCACGGTTTCAAGCGCTAATTTGCGGAGCTTGAGGTCATCAAGTTCAGACAGCGTGCGCGCAACGCGACGCAAAATGTCTTGTGATTTGTCTGCTTGGTCAAGCCGGCTAAAGAGCTCGCGAACGAGCTCTGCAGTTTCTGCGACCTCTGGGATTTTGGTTTTAGAAAGCGCTTGAGCCGAATTTTCTGAATGGCTGGGGGCTTGTTCCGAAATATTCAGACGGGCGCCTTGGCGACTAAAGTGGTACACGCCTGGGGACTCAGCCGAAGGAGACTGAGCCGAAGATGCAGTGGCTTGCGATGGAGCAGCCTCGGGCTGGCTGGCCGTGTCTGAGTTACTGTGAATCCACCCAACAGTAGGGTCAAATTTTTTCATGGGGTGTCTCGATCAATCAAACGGCTTTCTTGAACTTGCTAAAGAAGTTCCCAAAAGACCGGGCGGGCTCCGCTTGCACAACCGTATGGATTAGCGATTCTTTTTGGCGACTATGCTGTTCAAAAACAAAAGTATCTAACAATGTGGCACCGAGCCCCGCACGTTTTTTGCTGTTCCAAATGGGCGTGACTTTATCTCCCGCCTGTTTGAGCTCGCGGGTTTCTTGGATTTCTTTGACCGCTTGCCCCAGCTCGTGGCCGATTTGCAAAAAGCTGTCTCTGCAGTGTTGGTTTTTGGTGTTGAAGATGTACTCTTGGCCAAAAATGGACTGAATATCTAAGAAAAAGGGCAGAGGGCTGGTGAGCGAGAACCGTACGGGGAAATTGTTTTGCGTCAAGATGTCTTGGTAGTCTTGCTCGCGGTGCAAGCGGCTGGGAACAATCACCAACTTGGGCGCAAAGTCGCCTGGGGTATTGAAAACCGCTTTGAAGCGGGAGACAAACTCAATTGAGCTGCTGAGTTCAAGCTTGGACAAAGACGTTGGAACAATGACGATGTCAAAGTCCAGCATCAAGGACGAGGGGAAAATATTGATCCAAGTGAGATCGGCGAACACGAAATCAGCATCGCGTTCGGCCAGACGGACCGCTTGGCGCATTTTTAAGACCGCCAGTTGCGGATCGCGTTCGGTGACGACGTCACACACCGTTGGGGTTGCTCCCTCAATCGGGGCCCTGGTTAACCACGTACTTGAAGAGGCTTGGTGGTCAAAGTCGACCAGTGAAACTTTGCGGTGGTGGTGATGGGCAAAGAAGGCCGCCAAGTTTGCGGTCAAGGTACTTTTTCCAACGCCACCCTTTTGGCTCGTCACCAGAATTTTGATTGCGCTCATGTCGCTGTACTCTTTGAAAGGGGGAGTGTGACGATACGGCAATACGGGGAATTAGGCAAGTATTTTGGTTACATTGATGTAATTTAGCCCTTTTGAGGCCCTATTCCATTTGGCTAAGCCCTATTTCGTGAGCATTCGCATCGCTTCTTCAAGCCCCTTGAGGGTCAGCGGGTACATGCGTTGCTGCATGAGTTGTTGGACCACACTGATGCTTTGGCGGTATTGCCACACGCCCTGGGGCTCAGGGTTGATCCACGCAAATTTCGGAAAAGCGCTGGTAAGGCGCTGCAGCCACTCCGCGCCGGGTTCCTCGTTGTTGTATTCAACGCTGCCGCCGGGTTGCAAAATTTCGTAGGGGCTCATAGTGGCGTCACCGACAAAAATGAGTTTGTAGTCTTTGTTGTATTTGCGGATGATGTCCCACGTCGCAAATTTTTCCGCAAAGCGCCGCCGGTTGTTTTTCCACATGAAGTCGTACACGCAGTTGTGGAAGTAATAAAACTCCAGGTGCTTGAATTCGGTCTTGGTCGCGCTAAAAAGTTCTTCGACCCGCGCAATATGGTCGTCCATGGTTCCGCCCACGTCCATCAGCAACAACACTTTGACATTGTTGTGTCGCTCAGGAATCATCTTGATGTCCAGATACCCCGCATTGGCGGCGGTGCTGCGAATGGTGTCGTCTAAATCCAATTCGAAGTCATTGCCTTCACGGGCAAATTTACGCAACCTGCGTAAGGCGACTTTGATGTTGCGGGTCCCGAGTTCTTGGGTGTCGTCGTAGTCTTTGTAAGCACGCTGATCCCAAACCTTGACCGCGCTGCGGTTGCGGCTTTTGTCTTGGCCAATGCGGATGCCTTGCGGGTTGTGGCCATAAGCCCCAAAGGGCGATGTGCCACCGGTGCCAATCCATTTGCTGCCGCCTTCGTGGCGTTCTTTTTGCTCTTCAAAACGTTTTTTAAGCGTCTCCATCAACTCGTCCCAGCCGAGTTTCTGGATTTTGGCGAGTTCTTCAGGGCTGAGTTGGAGCTCTAAATTTTTACGCAACCACTCCAGCGGGACTTCTTTGGTGAAGTCGGCAATCATTTCTACACCCTTGAAGTACGAAGCAAATGCGCGGTCAAACTTGTCGTAATGCTTTTCGTCTTTGACCAGCGCGGTGCGACTCAGGTAATAAAAATCGTCAATGGCATAGCCGCTGGCTTCTTCATCGCTGTCGGGCTCGCTCGTGTTCGGACCGACAACCCCTTTTTGCAGCGCTTCCAACAGCGTCAGATACTCTTTCACCGAGACCGGTAATTTGGCGGAGCGAAGGGTGTAAAAAAAGTCGAGCAACATGGCGTAATTTGATTAACGTGGCTTGTTCAAGGCGTGTAGCAGTTGGGCGCGGACTTCGGGCCACTCGCCAGAGCGAAGGCTGTACATCACCGTATCGCGAATGGTCCCGTCACGGCGCAGAGCATGGCCGCGCAAAACGCCGTCTTTTTTGGCGCCTAAACGCTCAATGGCCTCTTGCGAAGCGAAGTTGAAGTTATCGGTACGCCAACCAACCACATGGCAGCCCAATGTTTCAAAGGCGTGGGTCATTAAAAGCAATTTACACGTGCTGTTGACATGGCTGCGCTGGTGGCTTTTGGCATACCACGTCCAGCCAATTTCAAGGCGATGAACCGCTGGAACAATGTCGTGGTAGCTGCTCGACCCAATCACTTTGCCACTGTGGTCATCGATCACTGCGAAGGCAAACCGGTGGCCTGCTTCGCGCATGGCCAAGGCGTCTTCGATGTATTTGCGGGTTTCTTGGGGCGCAGGAACCGACGTCACCCGAATATTCCACAAGGCACCGTCTGCTGCTGCCCCGCGAAGCCCTTCTTCGTGGGCTAAAGAAAGTGGGACGAGGGAAACACCACGGGCACTCAACGTAATAGGTTCTACAAACGCCATGTAATCCTTTTATTCTTTATCGTTGCGTGATTTCTGCCAACGCTTTGCCCATTGCAAACCGAGCCCTCCGCCCAAGCCCACGAGCAAGATGGCAAAGATGCTCGCGGTGCCATAGCCGGGTGCAAACAAATCTAAGCCCAGCAATCGGCCGCCCCCAAACCCTGCCAAGGCGCCTCCGACAAAGCCAATGGCATCAGAAAAACCTTCGGCCCACACATTTTTTTTCATGGAGTCTTGCCTTAGCGGTTGTTGCGTTGCATGAACATCAGTTTCTCAAACAGCGAGACGTCTTGTTCATTTTTTAACAGCGCGCCCACCAGCGGAGGAATCGCCATTTTCTCGTCCTTGGACTGCAGCGTTTCTGCAGGAATATCTTCGGCGAGCAAGAGTTTGAGCCAATCCAAGAGTTCGCTGGTAGAGGGTTTTTTCTTGAGACCTGGCAGGTTGCGAACGTCGTAAAAAGTTTTCATGGCCGCACTCAACAACTCTTTTTTGAGCCCGGGGAAATGCACGTCCACAATGTTTTGCATCGTGGGTGCATCGGGGAATTTAATGTAGTGAAAAAAGCAGCGGCGAAGAAATGCGTCTGGCAGTTCTTTTTCGTTGTTTGATGTAATAAACACCAAAGGCCGGTGCTTGGCTTTAATGAGTTCGCGGGTTTCGTAGCAATAAAACTCCATGCGGTCGATTTCTCGCAACAAGTCGTTGGGAAACTCAATATCGGCTTTGTCGATTTCATCAATCAAAAGCGCTACCGGGCGGTCAGCGGTAAAGGCTTGCCACAAGACGCCTTTGACAATGTAGTTGTGAATATTTTTGACCCGCTCACCGCCATCAATATCAGAGAGCTGCGAGTCGCGCAGGCGGCTCACCGCGTCGTATTCGTAGAGGCCCTGTTGGGCTTTGGTGGTGGACTTGATATGCCACTGCAGCAAGGGCAGATCGAGTGCTTGGGCGACTTCTTCGGCCAGCATGGTCTTACCGGTTCCGGGTTCGCCTTTGACCAAAAGTGGCCTTTGCAAAGTGATGGCCGCGTTAACGGACAGCATCAGGTCTTTGGTGGCAACGTAATTTTTAGTTCCGTGAAATTTCATGGCATTCGTTTTTCTTGACAAAAGTCATTGTTTGCGGGGGCGCGATGTGCTTGCATAGTCGTCGATATAATCGCTCAGTCAATTTATACCAATCTCTACCTGATTGTCTGCGCAAAATGAATCAATTGCTTCTGTCCCTGTCCGCTTTTCTTGTCGCTTCTGTGACCGTTCTTTCTGCCCATGCGCAAGAAATCAAGGGGGATGCCAAGGCAGGAGAAAAGAAAAATGCTATGTGTATCGGTTGCCACGGCATCGTGGGATACCAAGCGAGCTTTCCCGAAATCCATAAAGTTCCCAAAATTTCTGGCCAAGGCGAGAAATACATCATTGCTGCACTCAATGCCTATAAAAAAGGCGAGCGCAAACACCCCACCATGCGCGGCGTGTCCGTCTCGCTTACAGACCAAGACATGGCTGATTTGGCTGTTTTTTACGCAAACAGCGGCGTTGATGCCAACGCCAAGCCCTTGGAAAAAGCGGCTGATGGCTCTGCCAAAGCCATGGAGTTGCTCGCCAAAGGCGCCTGCGTGTCTTGCCACGGTGAGAGTCTGAGTAAGCCCATTGATCCGAGCTACCCCAAAATTGCGGGACAGCACAGCGACTACCTGCTTGTCGCCCTCAAGGCTTACAAAGTGGATGGCAACCCCCAAGTGGGCCGTGGCAACGCCATCATGGGAGGCGTTGCAAAACAGTTCACCAATGCAGAACTGAAAGAGCTGGCCAATTACATCGGCCGCCTGCCTGGCGAACTCAAAACCGTGCCTGAAAGCCGGTTCCGTTAATACTTAGCTCACGCTAATCTCGCGTTGCGTGCCTTTGCACGCAAGCGATGTATGCGTCTCCGTCGGGCGCGCGCCCTGCGCTTTGGCTTTCTTCCAACATCTTGCCCAAGCACTCCATGGTTTCATGGTGTGCGTCGTGCAGTGAGTTGCGCCTGTGGGTCAGCAGTTCAACGGCTTGGCGAATTCCACGAGGCTGGTCAATGCTGCACTGCTCACTGATGGACAGGTGCATAGACAAGTGCAAAAAGGGATTGCTTTGCCCTTGGGTGTTGGTGTAGACCTTAGCCAAGGCAGCCTCCACATTGGCGAACTCTGCGTGGTACTCCGGGTGTTCGGCGATCCATTGGCTGGCCAAGGTTTCAATCGCTTCCATGGGCGCATTGCACAAGGACTTTTCGTAGACGGCGCAAAAAAATCGACGAACGTCTTCTTGGGATGGGTTGAACATGCGCCGAGGTTACCATGGGCTTTTCAAGCTTTATGAGCCTCCAAGTATGAAAACTTTTGAAACTTTACAAGACTTGGCCGATTGCGTCGGCCAAGAGGTTGCAAGCAGCGACTGGGTTGAAATTACGCAAGAGCACATCAACCAATTTGCCCAAGCCACGGGCGACCACCAGTGGATCCACGTGGATCTCGAACGCGCAAGCCAAGGCCCTTTTGGCGCGCCCATTGCGCACGGCTTTCTCACCTTGTCGTTGATCCCCCAGTTTTTTGACTCTGCTCTGAAAATCACCCAAGCGCGCATGGGTGTGAACTACGGGCTCAATAAGGTGCGGTTCATGGCGCCTGTGCCCGTCAATAGCCGCCTGCGGGCTACGTTAAAGTTACTCAAGGCCGACGCGATTGAAAACCAGGGTTTTCAATTCACCTGGGAAGTCACCACCCAGCGGGAAGGCGTTGCCAAGCCGGTGTGTATCGCCGAGTCGTTGGCACGCCTTTACCCGTGATGCAATTGGTCTAATTAAAATCGTTTTGTCGCCACGCCTCAAATACGGAGACTGCGACGGCGTTTGATAAATTAAGGCTGCGCTGGTCTTTTTGCATCGGTAGTTTGAGACTTTGCCCTGGCCCAAAGCATGCCCTGACGGCGTCAGAAATGCCCTTGGTCTCCGAACCAAAAACCAGCCAATCCCCGGGTTGAAAAGCGGTGTCATAAAGATTTTTCGTTCCCCGAGTCGTGAGGGTAAAGAGCCGATCGGGCGCAGGGCGCTCGGTGTCTAAAAAGGCCTGCCAATCGCGGTGGCGGCGCAGGGTGGCATACGCGTGGTAGTCCAAGCCCGCGCGGCGCATGTGCTTGTCCTCCATCGAAAACCCCAAGGGCTCGACCAAATGCAAAGTGCATCCGGTATTGGCTGCGAGTCGGATGACATTGCCGGTATTGGGGGGGATCTCGGGTTCGACTAAAACAATATGGAACATATGAAGATTGTCGCTCCACTGATGGCCTGTTGGAATGGCTGCTTTTTAGTCGGTTCGTGCAAAAATCAGTGCGGTGACGTGTTGAGCTCCCGCTTGCTTTAAGGTGTGTGCTGCTGCGTTGAGAGACGCGCCGCTGGTCATCACATCGTCTACCAGGACAATCCGTTTTCCTTGAATTTGGTGGTGTTGCAGGGGTTCGATGGCAAATACGTTTTGTACGTTGGCCATGCGTTCGCGCCGTGGCAAAGAACTTTGGGCGGGAGTATCTCGGATGCGCAGCAACAGATCCTTGCGAACTACAGTGGGGGCCAATTCCCGCGCGAGCAAATAGGCTTGGTTAAACCCTCTTTGGCGCAATCGCTCTGGGGACAAAGGCATGGGCACAACCCAGTGTGCAGCTTCAAGTGCGGGGTCAACCCACGGGGTACTTCGCATCAAGGTGGCCATGCTTCTTGCCCACGCGGGCTTGTCATGGAATTTAAAGTCGTGCACGAGTTTTGCCCAAGGAAAGCCATAAGTTACAGCGGCGTGAGCGGCGTCGATGTGCGGCGGCTTTTTTGTACAAGCAGCGCATTGGCGCATCCCCGGTAAAACTGGTAAGGCACACCGGCTGCAACGCGCACAAGGCTGGGCAAATAAGCCAACGCAAGATTCACACAGGCCTTGGCTTGGCCACGCATTGCACACCGCGCATTGGCTGGGCAGTCGATAGAAAAACCTTCGAGTCAATTGTCGAAACATCATGCCAATATACTGCGTTTATGACAGCAAAGCGACCGCCAACTCTAGACCCTGTTGCTGCGGATCGTTGGGCAAAAATGCCTGTGTTGCTTGAAGAATCTGGCTCAGCGTGGTTGCATGAAGAAGTAGCGCGACGCATGGAGAGCCGCTTGCAGTGGCTGGTTAAACAGCCGCACCAGTGGCTGCATTGGGAGCCCCTTCGCGGCGGGGTACAAGCCCATGCCTTGCTGGCCAAGCGCTACCCACAGTCGGAGTGCTATGTAATGCAAGCCGCCGCAGATTCATATTCACACAAGTACTTGCGTCCGCCCTGGTGGAGTTTTCGCAGGTGGACGAGCCCATCGCTTCGCTTTGAAACGCCAAAGCGCCAGGTGCAAATGCTGTGGGCCAATATGGCTTTGCACATGGCAGCGCAGCCCCAGGCGCTGATTGTCCAGTGGAGCCAGATGTTGGAGGCGGATGGTTTTGCGATGTTTTCCTGTTTGGGCCCCGATACCTTGCGGGAATTGCGCCCGATCTATGCAGCCATGGGATGGCCCGCCCCAGCGCATGAATTTACCGATATGCACGATTGGGGCGATATGTTGGTGGGCGCAGGTTTTGCCGAGCCGGTCATGGACATGGAGCGCATTACATTGACTTTTTCTAGTCCTGAGCGGCTTTTATTGGAGCTTCGGGGATTGGGGCGTAATTTGCATGTGGGGCGCTTTCAGAGTTTGCGCGCAAAAGGGTGGCTTAAAAACCTGCATGCGCAATTACAAACGCACTTAAGCGATCCCCAAGAGCCCCAAAGACTGCGTTTGACTTTCGAGATTATTTATGGTCATGCGTTTAAACCTGCGCCGCGGATTCCTGTACAAGCCCAAACTACTTTAAGTTTGGAGGAAATGCGTGCGGCGTTGCTATCCTCCAAAGGCGGCAAAAACAATCCCCTTTAGTTGAGAAACCTTGGTAGTGAATTGGTTGTTTTTAGAAAAAAACTCTCGGATACAATTGATGCAGGTCAATAAATCGGTTTTTCCTATGGAGGAAGCACACCTTATCGGTGTGACGTTCCACCCCAAACCTAACCTACCCTTTTAGTTTTTGAGTTTGCTTACTTTTGGGCATTGAAAGTGAATACGATGAAGAGCATTTGGAACAAATTAGCATCTCTGCTGGCAATTGCAAGCGTTTGGATAGGAACTTCAGCGTTAAGCCTTGCCTATGCTGTCAATGACCTGCCTGGCGGCCCCGCGGTGCGCCAGCTGAATTTGGCCCCACCCGTCACAGCCATAGCCCGGGAGCAGCAATGGCTCCACTGGTTCATGATGATTCTTTGCGTGGCTATATTTTTGGCAGTTTTTGCGGTGATGTTTTATTCCATCTGGAAACACCGTAAATCCGTAGGCCACAAAGCGGCAACTTTCCACGAATCAGTCACAGTAGAAATTATCTGGACGATTGTTCCTTTTGTGATCGTGATTTTGATGGCCTTGCCTGCGACCAAAGTCGTGGTGGCAATGAAAGACACGACCAACGCCGACCTCACCATCAAGGCCACGGGCATGCAATGGAAATGGGGTTACGACTACATCAAAGGTGAAGGCGAAGGCATTGGTTTTGTCTCCACGATTGACGCAGACCAACGCGAACTCTCTAACCAAGGCGGCCCTAAAAAGGGTGAGTCCGTTGACAATTACTTGCTCAAAGTGGACAACCCCTTGGTGGTTCCTGTGGACAAAAAGGTTCGAATCATCACGACTGCTAACGATGTCATCCACGCCTTCATGGTTCCAGCATTTGGTATCAAACAAGATGCGATCCCCGGTTTTGTTCGTGATACCTGGTTTCGCGCTGAAAAAGTGGGAGACTATTACGGTCAATGTGCAGAACTGTGCGGCAAAGAGCACGCTTACATGCCCATTCATGTGAAAGTTTTGTCTGCTGAAGACTACTCCCTTTGGGTTGAAGGCGAGAAGAAGAAATTAGCTGCCAAGGCCGACGACCCAAGCAAAGTCTGGACCTTGGCGGAGATCACGCAACGCGGTGAAAAAGTCTATGCCCAAAACTGTGTGGCTTGTCACCAGGCCAGCGGCAAAGGCGCAGGCCCCATCAAGCCCCTGGACGGTGCTGCCGTGGTACTCGATGCCGATAAAAACAAACAAATTTTGGTTTTGTTGAATGGCCAAAACAACGGATCGATGCCCGCATGGAAGGCAATGAGCGACACCGATATTGCTGCTGTGATTAGCTATACCAAAAACCATTGGTCTAACAAAACGGGCCAGCTTGTACAACCTGCAGAGGTTCTGGCTTTGCGCAAGTGATGCCAAGCCACTAGACGCAAGTTCACCAACATCCCCGCACCGAATTTAGAGAATTGAGAAGGAAATCAAAATGAGCGCAGTTTTAGATCACCACGATCATGCCCATGACGACCACCACCACGCGCCCACCGGTTGGCAGCGTTGGCTTTTTGCGACCAACCACAAAGACATTGGGACGATGTATTTGTTGTTCAGTTTCACGATGCTAATCATCGGCGGCATTTTGGCCTTGTTGATTCGGGCAGAGTTGTTTCAGCCTGGCCTGCAATTGGTCAATCCTGAGTTGTTTAATTCTTTGACCACCATGCACGGCCTGATCATGGTGTTTGGCGCCATCATGCCGGGCTTTGTGGGATTTGCGAACTGGATGATTCCCTTGCAAATCGGCGCTGCTGACATGGCCTTTGCGCGGATGAATAACTTTAGCTTCTGGCTGATGATTCCTGCCGGCTTGATGCTCGCAGGTTCTTTCTTTATGCCTGGAGGCGCCCCTGCCGCAGGTTGGACCTTGTACGCGCCTTTGACGCTGCAACAAGGCCCGAGTATGGATGCTGGTATTTTTGCGCTGCACATTTTGGGCGCCTCGTCCATCATGGGTTCCATCAACATCATCGTGACGATTTTGAACATGCGCGCGCCTGGCATGACCTTGATGAAAATGCCCATGTTCTGCTGGACCTGGCTGATTACTGCTTACCTGTTGATCGCGGTGATGCCCGTCCTTGCTGGCGCCATCACCATGACGCTGACCGATCGCCACTTTGGCACCAGCTTCTTTAACCCTGCCGGCGGCGGTGATCCGGTGATGTACCAGCATATTTTCTGGTTCTTCGGCCACCCCGAGGTATACATCATGATCTTGCCGGCTTTTGGCATCGTCAGCCAAATCGTTCCGGCCTTCGCCCGTAAAAAATTGTTCGGCTACGCCTCTATGGTGTACGCCACTTCATCGATCGCGATTTTGTCGTTCATCGTGTGGGCCCACCACATGTTTACTACCGGTATGCCCGTAACCGGTCAGCTGTTTTTTATGTACGCCACGATGTTGATCGCCGTTCCAACGGCCGTGAAGATCTTCAATTGGATTGCGACCATGTGGCAAGGCTCCATGACGTTTGAGACGCCCATGCTGTTTGCAGTGGGCTTTATCTTCGTGTTCACCATGGGTGGATTTACCGGCTTGATCTTGGCGATGGCCCCCATCGACATTCAGTTGCAAGACACCTATTACGTGGTTGCGCACTTCCACTACGTTTTGGTTGCGGGCTCGCTCTATGCCATGTTTGCCGGTTACTACTACTGGTCTCCCAAATGGACCGGTGTGATGTACAACGAAACCCGCGGAAAAATCCATTTTTGGTGGTCCTTAATCGCCTTTAATTTGACTTTCTTCCCTATGCATTTCTTAGGGTTGGCTGGCATGCCACGCCGCTACGCTGACTACCCGATGCAGTTTGCTGACTTCAATGCAGTAGCTTCGGTGGGCGGGTTTGCTTTTGGTCTTGCGCAGGTGTACTTCTTCTTGTTTATCGTGGTTCCTGCCATGATGGGCAAAGGCGAAAAAGCCGCTCAAAGTCCTTGGGAAGGTGCTGAAGGGTTGGAGTGGGAAGTGCCTTCCCCTGCGCCCTTCCACACCTTTGAAACACCGCCCAAGTTAAACGCTGCGGCCAATAAAGTCATTGCTTAAGTGCGAATGAACAGGTACCAAGAACGCTATGACACCGGAACAAAAAAAGGCCAACCTTAAATTGGGGCTGATCTTGGCTTCGGTGGCCATCGTTTTCTTTGCCGGATTTATGCTTAAGCTAACCGTTTTAAGTCGCTAGTCTTGTTATGAATTTGCAGCGTGAAAACTTCTTGATGGTGCGAAAGTTGGCCCTTGTCACGGTCCTGATGTTTGCATTTGGCTACGCTTTGGTTCCCTTGTACAAAGCGATTTGCGAGATGACTGGCATCAACGTCTTGGCCTTGGGTGAGCAGGCCTTAAAGGGGATCTCTCCTACATTGCCAGCGAATACCCAAGTGGACACCTCGCGGACCATCACGGTTGAATTTGATGCCAACGCGCGGGGTCCTTGGGATTTCAAGCCTGCGCAAAGTTCGGTAGAAGTTCATCCTGGCGAATTAACGACAGTGATGTACGAGTTTCAAAACACCCAGAATCGACGCATGTCTGCTCAAGCGATTCCGAGCTATGCGCCACAACAAGCGTCGGCCCACTTTAATAAATTAGAGTGCTTCTGCTTTAACCAGTACACCTTAGAACCAGGTGAGAAAAAATCTTGGCCTGTGGCTTTTGTGATTGATCCCAAGCTTTCCAAAGATGTAAAAACCATTACCTTGTCGTACACCTTTTTTGAGGTGGGCGGTAAAACGCCTGCTGCCCCAATAGCCAGTGCACCGCATTGGATCAACAAAGGGGCAGGGTCTTGATGGCTGAGCTGCAAAAAATTAGCAAACAAAAAACATCGTTTTGGCGCAGCGTCAAACTGGTGGCATGGTCTTTTTTGGGCATTCGCAGCCGAGCGGGTTACCAAGATGATTTAGCGAAAGTCAACCCCATGCACGTGGTGTTGGTTGGCCTCATAGGAGCGCTGCTCTTGGTGCTGGGATTAATTACGCTGGCGACTTGGGTCGTAGCAAAATAATAACCTGCATGGGCAGGGCGAATTTTTAGAGATGAATTTGGAAAAATGGAGCTGAAATGAGTACAAGCGCACACGCAACAACACCGTATTACTTTGTCCCTGGGCCTTCTCGCCATCCGGTGCTGGCAGCTTTCGGTCTGTTTTTTGTGATCCTAGGCGCTGGCCAATGGGTCAATGGCGCAGACTGGGGCAAGTATTCCTTGGCGTTTGGCCTGGTTTTTTGGCTTACCGTTTTGTACCAGTGGTTTAGTGAGGCTGTTTCTGAGAGCGAGAGTGGGCAGTACGGCCGAAAGATCGACTTGTCTTTCCGCTGGAGCATGAGCTGGTTTATCTTCTCGGAAGTGATGTTTTTCGGCGCTTTCTTTAGTGCTTTATGGTGGGCGCGTTCGCACTCTATTCCTGCCTTGGGAAGTTTAGACAATGCTTTGTTGTGGCCGGACTTTAAGGCGGTGTGGCCTAGTCTGGTCGCTGGAGCGACCGCCTCTCCCGCAGGAATTGTTGAGCCCTTTACTACCATGGGGCCTTTCTGGTTGCCTACGATCAATACGGCTTTGCTTTTGACCTCGGGCGTCACCTTGACCATTGCACACCATGCGCTCATTGACGGCAACCGCAGCAAAACCATTAACTTCATGTGGATGACGGTGTTGTTGGGTGTCACCTTCTTGGGTGTGCAGGGCTACGAGTACTACCATGCCTACACGGCCTACAACTTGAAACTGAGCTCAGGCATTTTCGGCTCCACTTTCTACATGCTGACCGGCTTTCACGGTTTTCACGTGTTTGTTGGTATGTTGATGCTTTTGTTTATTACCTTGCGTTTGCAAAAAGGCCACTTTACTTCGGAGCGCCATTTTGGTTTCGAGGGAGCGGCGTGGTACTGGCACTTCGTTGACGTCGTATGGTTAGGACTTTACGTTTTGGTGTATTGGCTTTAAAGGCTGTGCGCTCAGTAAAAAGGCACCTTGAAGGTGCCTTTTTTAGTGGGGTGTAAATATCTGTATTTGCGCAGAATTTGAAAGACTTTAAGCTCCCGAAGGAATTCCAGTCGGTTGTATCAGGCCAAACTTCCATGAGATCAAAATACAGGCGAACAAGAATATGGATACCCCTACCCGCATCGCAAGTGCCCGGGCCATGCGTTTGGATTTTCCTGAGGCACTGGGATTTCCGCGCAGCATGAAAAAAAGTGCAGCGGCTAAGCTGGCGAGAATGGCAAAGAAGGCAAGGCTGACAAGGTAGGACATAGACAGAGGTGATGCAGTTGAATTCAAATTGGAAGTTACTTTTATTATCACTTGTCGCCGTGTTCTTCGCCACGCTCGGGGCTTATCTTGGGTTTTGGCAGTTAGGTCGGGCTGCCCAAAAAGAAGCCTTGCAATCTGCGATGGAGCAGCAAGCAAGCAAACCGCCATTAGCGCAGCAGGTGTTATTGAATGGATACGATGCCAATGCAGTGCTGCACCAGCGCGTTCTTTTATCAGGCAGTTGGGTACCACAATCGACCGTGTTTTTGGACAACCGGCAAATGGACGGGAAAGTGGGTTTCTTTGTGCTCACGCCGCTGCGTTTGCAGGGAAGCGATAAAGTGATCATGGTGCAACGCGGATGGGCGCCGCGCAATTTTGAGCAGCGCGAAACTGTCCCTTTGGTTGAGACGCCCTCTGGTTTGGTGCATATGGAAGGCCGCATTGCCCTGGCGCCGTCCAAGCTTTATGAACCCAGCCCAAGCACACAACAGCTAATCCGGCAAAATCTAGATATGGAAGCGTTTCGCGGTGAGTCGGGTTTGCCCCTTTTGGACATGACCGTCCGCCAAACGGGTTTGCCCAGCGAAGGTTTGCGGCGCGACTGGCCGGCCGTTAATTTTGGAATTGATAAGCACTATGGCTACGCGTTTCAATGGTTTGGCTTGTCTGCGCTGGTAATCATCTTGTACCTGTGGCTCCAAATTTTTCGCCCACTTATTTCTCGATCAAAGGATCCCTCTCCCCATGTCTAAGCCCCACGCTAATGATGACCAGCCGCTGGGTTTGACGGTGCACTCCATGCCCAACCCCCACAATTGGGATGTTTCCAGTGCCGGCAGAACCAAGGGCGGACGTTGGAAAATGCTGCTGGTTTTATTGGTGTGCGCCGCGCCGGTCATTGCCTCGTACTTCACCTATTACGTGGTTCGCCCCGAGGGGCGGCGTAATTTCGGCCAGCTCATTGATCCACAACAACCGCTGCCCGATGTCCAAGCCACAACCCTAGATGGTACCCAGGTGAATTTGCGCTCTCTCAAAGGACAATGGTTGTTGGTGAGTGTGGACGGTGGTGCATGCGACGACAGCTGCACCCGCCACCTGTATTTGCAACGGCAGATACGCGAGGGCATGGGCAAAGAAAAAGACCGGCTCGATTGGGTGTGGTTGGTGAGCGATGATGTGCCCTTGGCGCAGGCCCTGCGTCCGGCGCTTCAGACTGCCACCGTCTTGCGGGTGGATTCTGCAGCGTTGCAACGTTGGCTCCAAGCCCAAGACGGGGCACAGTTAAGCCAACATTTATTTTTGGTCGACCCGATTGGGAATTGGATGATGCGTTTTCCCGCAGTGTTGGCGAACGACCAAGTACCGCAGGTTAAGCGTGATATCGAGCGTTTGCTTCGCGCCTCTGCCTTTTGGGATAACGAAGGGCGTTGACATGACGACTTCGCTTTTTGATCTCTCACCGCTGCTTCGACTGGTAGGCATAGGCATGGTTTTGGCGGGGCTCCCATTGATTTGGGTTCTGTGGCGCAAACGCCATGCCCAAGGCGTTGGCCGCTTGCAAGCACTGACCTTGCTGACTCTTTTTTTAACCTTTGACTTGGTTTTGTTTGGCTCATTCACCCGCTTGTCGGACAGCGGCCTGGGTTGCCCGGATTGGCCAGGTTGTTATGGAAATGCATCGCCTCTCGGTGCGCAACAGCATATTGCTGCTGCGCAAAGTGCCTTGCCTGACGGCCCTGTAACGCACAGCAAAGCATGGATTGAAATGGTGCACCGCTACTTGGCATCTGGCGTAGGGCTGCTGATTTTTGCCATGGCTTTAGGCGCGTGGTGGCTTTGGAAAAATGCAAATTCCAAAGATAAAACCAAACTGCTGCATCCTGGATGGGCTGCGCTGACATTTGTTTGGGTGTGTATCCAAGGCGCTTTTGGAGCGCTAACGGTGACCATGAAACTGTTCCCCGCCATCGTGGCCTTGCACCTGTTGGGTGGCTACATTTTGTTGGCTTTGTTGGTAGGCCAAGCTGTTGCTTTGTCTTTGCGTGAACGCGCAGAGCCTGCGTTTGCAGTACCCCAGCGATTGCGCCTTGGGATGGTCATGGCCTTGCTTGTCTTGGTTTTGCAGGTTTTGTCTGGTGCCTGGGTCAGTACCAACTACGCGGTATTGGCATGTACCGATTTTCCAATGTGCCAAGGCCAATGGTGGCCTCAAATGGACTTTGCTCGGGGCTTTGAAATTTGGCGGCCGTTGGGTTTAAGCCAAGACGGCAGCCCATTAAGTTTCCAAGCCTTGACGGCCATCCATTTTTTTCATCGCCTGCTAGCCGCCTTGACGTGCCTGGTTCTATTGGTTTTATATTGGAAATTGCGCGCCTTTCCTGTGCTTCGGAAACCTGCACACGGGCTTTTGGTTCTGCTTTTGCTTCAAGTGCTCACCGGATTGAGCAACGTCGTGCTAGGCTGGCCTTTGCTGGCCGCGGTATTGCACACCGGTGGAGCTGGCGCCCTGGGCGCATGCTTGGTTTGGTTGCTTGTGGCTAGCAAAGCGCCCCCCCATTTTGAGAAACAACAGTGACTACGACCGAACACCCCCAAGCCACACCCGATATTCCAACCGAAACCACGCCTTCGGTGGTGCGTCAGTTTTACGCGCTGACCAAACCCCGCGTGATTCAACTCATCGTGTTTTGCGCACTTATTGGAATGGTTTTGGCCGTGCCAGGCGCCCCCAGCTGGGCGCAGGTGCAATTGGCGGCTGTGGCGTGCCTAGGTATTTGGTTGGTCGCTGGTGCGGCTGCAGCGTTCAACTGCATTGTGGAGCAGGGCATTGATGCCAAGATGAAACGCACCGCATGGCGCCCCACCGCGCGCGGCGAACTCAGTAACACCCAAACCTTGTTGTTCTCTGGGGTATTGGGCGTGTTGGGCTCAGCCGTGCTGTTCTTCTGGGTTAACCCACTCACCATGTGGCTCACCTTTGCTACTTTTGTAGGCTATGCGGTGATTTACACCGTGATATTGAAACCCTTGACGCCTCAAAACATTGTGATTGGCGGCGCCTCAGGTGCGATGCCACCTGTTTTAGGATGGGCTGCTATGACGGGTGACGTCAGCCCTGAAGCCTTGATTTTGTTTTTGATTATTTTCTTGTGGACCCCGCCGCATTTTTGGGCGCTTGCGCTTTACCGTGTGGAGGACTACCGCAAGTCTGGCCTGCCCATGTTGCCGGTGACCCATGGCAGTGAGTTCACCCGCTTGCACATCTTCCTCTACACCTTGGTCTTGTTTGCGGCTTGCTTACTTCCGTTTGTTTACGGCATGAGCTCCTGGCTGTATTTGGTCGTGGCTGTGGGTTTGAGTGTGGGGTTTTGTGTTTACGCGTGGCGCTTGTTGCGCAACTACTCTGAAGCCTTGTCTCGGGCTACGTTTCGTTTCTCTTTGATCCACCTGAGCGCCTTGTTTGCGGCGCTTCTGTTGGACCACTATCTCTTGCAAGGTTGATATGCCGTTTTATAAATCTTGGGCTTCTGCGTTGATGAAGGCCGCCTTTGCCGCTAGTGCACTCTGCGTGGTGCTCCTGTCGGGCTGTTCAGAGCAAAAGCCTGCGTTTGCGTCGGTAGACGTTACTGGCGCCGATTACGCTAAAAACTTTGAGCTCACGGATCACAATGGCCAGGTGCGCCACCTCACTGATTTTGCTGGCAAAGTGGTGGTTATTTTCTTTGGCTATACCCAATGCCCCGACGTATGCCCCACGTCGATGGCAGAGTTGGCGGAAGTGAAAACGCTATTGGGTAAAGATGGCGAGCGCGTTCAAGGCTTGTTTGTAACCGTAGACCCCGAGCGCGATACGCCCGAGTTGCTCAAAGCGTACATGGCCAATTTTGACCCGAGTTTTTTAGCGCTCAGAGCCTCGCCAGAGCAGTTGGTCGTATTGGCCAAAGACTACAAGATATATTACAAAAAAGTAGCTGGCAGCACAGCAACCAGTTACACGATGGACCATTCTGTTGGCAGCTATGTGTATGACACCAAAGGCCATTTGCGCCTTTTTAACCGCTACGGCAGTGGTGCCAAGGTGGTGGCTGCAGATATCGCTTTGCTGCTTCGCTGATTGAAGCGACAACTGTTTTAAGCAAAGTCAGCCAAAGCGGCGCGCATTTTTTTCATCGCCGCAACTTCAATCTGGCGAATGCGCTCGGCGCTCACGCCGTATTCATCTGCCAAATCGTGCAGCGTCATGCCGCCTGAGTTGTCGTCGTTTACTTTGAGCCAACGCTCTTCAACGATACGCCGGCTGCGCGGGTCAAGGCAATCTAAGGCAGATGCAATACCGTCGCTGGCAAGTACGTCGCGGCGGTGCGCTTCTATCATCGCCAAAGGCTCATGGCTGTTATCGGTAAGGTAAGCGATGGGCCCAAAGGTGTCTTCGCCATCATCGGAAGCCATCGGATCCAAAAGAACATCGCCACCCGAGAGTCGGGTTTCCATCTCCAGCACTTCTTCAGGTTTGACGTTGAGCTCGAGCGCCATGGTCTGAACCTGCGTGGGGCTCAAAGTTTCGCGGTGCGTATCGCCATCAGCCGCGGCATCTTCAGATTTAAAGCGCTGTTTCATGGAGCGCAGATTAAAAAACAATTTGCGCTGTGACTTGGTCGTAGCCATCTTCACCATGCGCCAGTTTTTCAAAATATATTCGTGAATTTCCGCCTTGATCCAATGCAGTGCGTAGCTCACCAAACGCACGCCTTGGTCCGGATCAAAGCGTTTTACTGCCTTCATCAGCCCAATATTGCCTTCTTGAATCAAGTCGCTGTGGGGCAGTCCGTAGCCCAAGTACTGGCGCGATACCGAAACCACCAAACGCAGGTGCGAGAGCACCAGCTTTCCAGCGGCTTCCAAGTCGTTGTCGTTTTTAAACTGGCGCGCAAACAATTGCTCTTCTTCGAGCGTGAGCATGGGTAGGCGGTTTGCTGCAGAAATGTAGGCTTCTAAATTGCCCAGCGGGGGCACCAAAGCCCAAGGGTTGGCAACAGCTAGGGTTGCGTTTGTTCGAATGACAGAAGACATGGGATACCTCCTTGAGTTCAATAACACCTATATTAGCACTCTTACGGTAGGAGTGCCAATTAATTAGGTATTTACCCTTGGTTGGTTCGTTTTGCCTTTGTTGTTGGTGCCGACGCGCTGTTGGTAGATGCAATAAATAATAAATAGAAGTCCTACTATCAGCGTTGCGTTTTCATTCCATGTGTTGATACGCCAATGTCCCTCTGCTTACCGCTCGGTTGTGTATGATCGAAACAGTTCCAAACGTTTGAGAAAAGCCATGAAACCGTCCCTCGCATTGCAAACACACCGTTCCGCGATCAGGTCCGTAGTGGAACGTAACCGTGCTTGCAATGCCAGAGTTTTTGGCTCTGTTCTCCATGGTGATGATCAGGAAGGTAGCGACCTAGACATTCTGATCGACCCCACCCCGGAGACAACCATGTTCGACATTGGCGCGATCCGACATGAGCTGTTGCAGCTATTAGGGGTGAGTGTGGATGTGTTGACCCCTAATGCTTTGCCGGACTCTTTCCGTGCCAATGTCATCGCAGAGGCTCGGCCGGTATGACCTACGATCCTCAGCGGTTGGCTGATTACTTGGCCCACATTCTTGAGGCGATTAAGCGCATTGACGAATACGTCTCAGACATGGACGAAGTGACTTTCCTTGGCCACAAGCTCGTCCAAGATGCGGTGATCAGAAATTTCGAGATCATTGGTGAAGCCAGTAACAACATCGAAAAGCGCTTTCCTGAATTCGTGGCAGGCCATCCCGAGTTGCCGCTTTCGTCGGCCTATCAAATGCGCAACGCTGTTGCGCACGGATACTTTAAGGTGGACTTTGAAATCATCTGGAAGACCATCCAAAGTGAACTCCCTGGCTTGTATTCGAAGATTCGAGACGCACAGGCGAATTTGGGTTAAAGTTTTCTACACCCCCCAAACGACCTCTTTGCCAGCCTTGTGGCAACGCTGCAACATCTGGATAAATGGAACGCAGCGCTGGCGAAGGCTGATCGTGTTGGGTTGGTTGGGGGCTTCATGCCCCGTAACCTGGGCCTTTTGGGCCGCTTCCGCGTGAGCTGACTCTTCGAAAGCAACCGCATTTTCCAGCGCCACAATGGCTGCGGGCATGTCCTGGGGCAGAAGAATGCCTTTGCTTAAGGTGTCAGGGCCTGCTTTGCCAATTATTTTTAAAACAGCTTGACCGTTGGCTTCCAACATAATCAGATCGCCAGTGACTTTGGATTTGAATTTGTAAATCATAGTTTGCACAGCATAACTTGCGACCACCCGCTTACTACCCATCCTCCATGCCCACCCTGCACATTACCCGCCAACACACTTTAAGTCTCGACAAAGCCCGGGCCATCGCCCAACAATGGGCTGTGGATGCAGAGCGCGATTTCGGGATGGATATATTTTTGGAGAAGGCCACCGGTAAAGCCAATGCGGCTTCTACCACTTCTAACGATGCTCTCCAAACGGTGGATCGCTGGAACTTCAAACGTTCTGGCGTACATGGAAGTTTGGTTACGAATGCCCAAAGTTTCGAGCTGGAGTTGCATCTTGGATTTTTGCTGGGGGCTTTCCAACACAAGATCAAACAACAAATAGAACAAAATCTGGATCAGCTTCTAGGCCCAGCGAAGGGCTAGCTCGGGGCGTTAAAAAACAGTGTTTCTCCCCGATAATTGCCCCATGCAATCTTCTTCAATCACCCCCGTTGTCCTTTGCGGTGGATCTGGAACCCGACTGTGGCCCTTGAGCCGCAAAAGCTTCCCCAAGCAATTTGTTCCGCTGATTGACAACAAAAGCCTTTTGCAACTGACCCTAGAGCGTGTTGCTTTGCTCAGCACCAAAGTCATATGCGTTGCTTCCGATGAACATCGGTTTTTTGTGGCCGAGGCGATGCAGTCCGCCCACGTTCAAGGCACTGTTTTATTGGAGCCAGTGGCGCGCAATACTGCCGCTGCTATGGCGATAGCGACTTTGTTGGCAGAGCCTGAAGAGTTACTCCTGTTCTGCCCTTCCGATCACCATATTCCAGACGCTGCTACGTTTGCCCAAGTCATACAAAGCGGCGTGAAGGCTGCGCTCTCTGGTGCCATCGTGACTTTTGGGATTAACCCCACATTTCCAAGTACCGCCTACGGCTATATTCGCCAAGGGGCAGCCCGCTCCGACGGCTCCTTCAATGTGGAAGGTTTCACAGAAAAGCCCGCCAAGGACAAAGCCCAAGCCTTGCTGATAACAGTAAAGGCTTTATGGAACGCCGGTATCTTTTTATGCACAGCCCAGACGCTGCTCCAAGCCTTAGACAAACACGCGCCTGACATTTTGAAGGCTTGCCAAATAGCAATTACCAACAAGACTATAGATGCAAGCTTTGTGCGCCCAGAACCTGAGTCATTTGCGTCTTGCCGCTCGGAAAGCATTGATTACGCTGTCATGGAGCACTTTGCTAACGTCGTGGTAATTCCATTTATTGGTGCTTGGAGCGACGTGGGGAGTTGGAGTGCAGTGTCCGAAATGAGCCCGGCAGACGAAGATGGCAACCGGATTCAAGGCCAGGGTATCGCCCTCCACAGCGCCAACACCTTTATTCACGCCCCAGGACGCACCGTCGTTGCTTTAGGTACGCAAAACCTGTTGATTATTGATACCCCTGACGCCTTACTAGTCGCTGCAAGCAGCCATGCCGAACAGGTCAAAGAAGTGGTTGCCCGCCTAGAAGCAGACGGCATTCAGCAGTCCGCCCACCACAAAAAAGTCCCGCGCCCGTGGGGCTCTTTTGATAGCGTGGACGTAGGCGAGCGCCACCAAGTCAAACGCATCACGGTCAAACCCGGCGCCAAACTCAGCCTGCAAAAGCACCACCACCGCGCCGAACATTGGATCGTTGTCAGCGGAACGGCCTTAGTCACCAAAGGCGAAGAAACCTTAACGTTGACTGAAAACCAAAGTACCTATATCCCTTTAGGCGTCACCCACCGATTAGAAAACCCAGGCCAAACAAATTTGGAGTTAATCGAAGTGCAATCGGGCAGCTATTTGGGGGAAGACGATATCGTTCGGTTTGAGGATGCGTATGGGCGGGCTGCTGGTACCCCAAAGGTTTAAAGACTGTCATGCATTGGTACCTCATCCACACCAAACCCAGGCAAGAAAACATTGCCTTGGAAAACTTGCAGCAGCAGGGCTATA
>JAIPDD010000022.1 GCA_021737875.1 Sulfuritalea sp. | reverse complement strand
CCGCCAGTACTTTCAAGGCTTCGCGCAGAGGCGTGCGGCTGATTCCGTAAGCCTGTGCCAGTTTGAGCTCGTCAATCCAAGTCCCCGGTTCCATCTCCCGTTTAAAGATACGCTGGCGCAATAACTCCGCCACTTCCTCATACAGGGCACGGGGTGAAAGGGAAGGTAAAGCGGTTAAAGCGCTGGTTTTGGCTTGCATGGAGTAAATTGTAAGCTGCAATTCATATTTTGAATCAATAATTATAAATAATGTAAACTCGCAGCCAGTATTTATGATGTCCGCTGCAACCTGACCAAAGTGAAAACCTATGACCGCTCAGACCCCAGAATTCAAATCCACAAGCCTTGAGAGTTGGGCCATGGCGGCTGCCAAATCAGCGCCTGGTGGGAATGTGGAAGCGCTCAACTGGATCACGCCCGATGGCATTTCCGTCAAGCCCTTGTATACGGCTGCAGACACCGCCGACTTGGCACACGCGGACACCTTGCCCGGTTTTGAGCCCTATGTGCGGGGCCCGCAAGCCACGATGTATGCCGTTCGTCCTTGGACGATTCGCCAATATGCAGGGTTTTCAACCGCCGAAGAATCCAATGCGTTTTATAAAAAAGCTTTGGCCGCTGGCGGGCAAGGCGTCTCGGTGGCTTTTGACCTGGCCACCCACCGTGGCTACGACTCAGACCATCCGCGTGTAACCGGAGATGTAGGTAAAGCCGGTGTGGCGATTGACTCGGTCGAGGACATGAAAATTTTGTTCAATGACATTCCCTTGGACAAGGTGTCCGTGTCGATGACGATGAACGGTGCGGTGTTGCCGGTCTTGGCTGGCTACATCGTGGCCGCCGAGGAGCAGGGCGTGAGTCAAGACTTGCTCTCTGGGACGATTCAGAACGACATTCTGAAAGAGTTCATGGTGCGCAACACCTACATTTACCCGCCTGAGCCCAGCATGCGCATCATTGGCGACATCATTGGCTACACGGCCAAGCACATGCCCAAGTTCAACTCGATCTCGATCTCGGGCTACCACATGCAAGAAGCCGGTGCCAACCAAGCCTTGGAGTTGGCTTTTACGTTGGCCGATGGCAAAGAGTATGTAAAAACCGCGATGGACTCAGGTTTAGATGTGGATGCATTCGCTGGCCGCTTGAGCTTCTTTTGGGCCATTGGCATGAACTTCTATTTAGAGGTTGCCAAAATGCGTGCGGCACGCTTGTTGTGGTGCCGCATCATGAAGGGCTTTAACGCCCAAAACCCTAAGAGCTTAATGCTGCGAACCCACTGCCAAACCAGCGGTTGGAGTTTGACTGAGCAAGACCCCTATAACAATATCGTTCGAACCACGGTGGAGGCGATGGCAGCGGTGTTCGGCGGAACACAAAGCCTGCACACCAATAGTTTTGATGAAGCGATCGCCTTGCCCACCGAGTTCAGCTCGCGCATTGCCCGCAATACCCAGCTCATTATTCAAGAAGAAACCCATATCACCAACGTGATCGACCCATGGGCGGGCAGCTACATGATGGAAAAGCTCACCCAAGACATGGCCGATGCGGCGTGGACAATCATCGAAGAGGTTCAGGCCATGGGCGGCATGACCAAAGCGGTTGACAGCGGGTGGGCCAAGCTAAAGATTGAAGCGGCAGCGGCGCAAAAGCAAGCCCGCATTGACAGCGGTCAAGATGTGATTGTTGGCGTGAACAAATACAAATTGAAAACCCAAGATGCGATTGAATCGCGCGATATCGACAACGTGGCGGTTCGTGATGGGCAAATTGCCAGACTCCATGCCATCAAGGCCAAGCGTGACACGCCAGCGGTGACAAAAGCCTTAGAAGCCTTGACCTTTGCTGCCGGTCACAAAGAGGGCAATCTGCTGGACTTGAGTATCCAGGCCATTCGACTGCGCGCGACTGTAGGCGAAGTGAGTGACGCCTTAGAAAAAGCCTTTGGCCGCCACCGTGCCGACACCCAAAAAGTCAGCGGTGTGTACGCTGCGGCCTACGAAGATGCAAGCCACCCCGGGGACACCATGGACTATTGGAACCAACTCAAAGCAGATATTGTTACTTTCGCCAGTGCCCACGGCCGCCGGCCCCGCGTGATGATTTCCAAGCTGGGCCAAGACGGCCACGACCGCGGTGCCAAAGTGGTGGCCACCGCTTTTGCCGATTTGGGCTTTGATGTGGACATGGGCCCCTTGTTCCAAACCCCAGAAGAATGCGCTCGCCAAGCCATTGAAAACGATGTGCACGCCGTGGGGGTGAGCACCTTGGCCGCAGGCCACAAAACCTTGGTTCCTGCCATCATTGCCGAGCTCAAAAAGCAAGGTGCCGATGACATCATTGTGTTTGTAGGCGGGGTGATTCCGCGCCAGGACTACGACTTTTTGTACGAAGCGGGTGTCAAAGGCATTTACGGCCCTGGCACACCTATCCCCGTGTCTGCGCGCGATGTACTAAGCCAGATTGAAAAGGCGCAGTCCTAAACCCCATGAACGCGATGGAACTCATCCAGTTCATTACGCAAGGTAGCGCCATGGAGCAGCGCCGCGCGATTGCGAAGGCGATTACCTTACTGGAATCCACCCGCGCAGACCACCGGCCGTTGGCCGATGCATTGCTCACCGCTGTGTTGCCGCACTCCGGCCAATCGTTTCGCCTAGGTATCAGTGGCGTACCGGGCGTAGGCAAATCCACGTTTATCGAAGCGCTGGGTTTGTCATTGATCGCCCGCGGCCACCGCGTCGCCGTGTTAACCATTGATCCTTCAAGCTCGGTATCAGGCGGATCGATTTTGGGCGACAAGACCCGCATGGAACATTTGTCGGTGCACGAAAAAGCCTATATCCGACCCAGCCCATCGAGTGGAACCTTGGGCGGCGTGGCAGAGAAAACCCGGGAGTCCATGTTGGTGTGCGAGGCTGCTGGCTACGACGTGGTGATTGTGGAAACCGTAGGCGTAGGCCAAAGTGAAACAGCGGTTGCAAATATGACCGATATGTTTGTTCTTTTGCAACTACCCAATGCGGGTGACGATTTGCAAGCGATTAAAAAAGGCGTGATGGAGTTGGCGGACTTGGTGGTGATTAACAAATCCGACATCGACGCCGATGCGGCCACCCGAGCCCAAGCCCAGATCAGCAGTGCGCTGCGCTTGCTAGGCCAACACGGCGCTTCGGGTCAAGGCCATTCAGACACAAGCCTTTGGCAGCCCCAAGTCATCCAAACCAGTGCGCTTTTAGGCCATGGCGTGGATGTGTTTTGGGATGCGGTGCAATCCTTTAAAGCACTGCAAGTGGCCAATGGAAAGTTCACCCAGCGGCGCGAAAAACAAGCGCTGTCGTGGATGTGGGAGCGCATTAATGCAGGACTCAAGCAAGCGTTTCAGACCCAAGCGCAGGTCCAAGCCTTGTTGCCCTCCCTGACGCAGCAAGTCACCCAAGGCCTGCTCGCGCCGTCCACGGCCGCAAGGCAACTCCTAGGCGCATTTACCGCGCCTGGCCATGAATAATTTTTAGTAGAGAGAAAACCATGCAAGACATCATCGAACAATTAGAGGTCAAACGTGCTGCCGCCCGTTTGGGTGGCGGTCAAAAACGCATTGATGCCCAACACGGCAAAGGAAAACTCACCGCCCGCGAACGCTTAGAGGTGCTTTTGGACGAAGGCACGTTCGAAGAGTGGGATATGTTTGTCGAACACCGCTGCACCGATTTTGGAATGCAAGACAACAAAATCCCAGGTGACGGCGTTGTCACCGGCTACGGAATGATCAACGGCCGTTTGGTATTTGTATTTAGCCAAGACTTCACGGTGTATGGCGGTGCTTTGTCGGAAACCCATGCTGAGAAAATTTGCAAAATCATGGACCAGGCCATGAAAGTCGGCGCGCCTGTGATTGGCCTCAACGACTCGGGCGGTGCCCGCATTCAAGAGGGTGTGGCATCGCTGGGCGGCTACGCTGATGTGTTTCAGCGCAACGTCATGGCCAGTGGCGTGGTGCCGCAAATCAGCATGATCATGGGCCCCTCCGCTGGCGGCGCGGTGTACTCGCCAGCGCTGACAGACTTTATCTTCATGGTCAAAGACAGCGCGTACATGTTTGTGACAGGCCCTGAGGTCGTCAAAACCGTGACGCACGAAGAAGTCAGCGCCGAAGAATTGGGTGGCGCAATCACCCACACCACCAAGAGCGGCGTGGCCGATTTGGCGTTTGAAAACGACGTGGAAGCGCTTTTGATGCTGCGCCGTTTGTACAACTACCTGCCACTCAACAACAAAGAAAAAGCGCCCGTTCGCCAAAGCGGAGACCCGACTGACCGCCAAGACAAGAGTTTGGACACCTTGGTGCCTGACAACCCCAACCAGCCCTATGACATGAAGGAGCTGATCGACAAAACAGTGGACGACGGCGATTTCTTTGAACTTCAACCCGAGTACGCTAAAAATATTCTGATCGGTTTTGCCCGCATGGACGGCCAAACCGTGGGAATTGTGGCCAACCAGCCTTTGGTGCTTGCCGGTTGCTTGGACATCAAGAGCTCCATCAAAGCGGCGCGCTTTGTGCGGTTTTGCGATGCCTTCAATATTCCGGTGATTACCTTTGTGGATGTTCCCGGTTTTATGCCCGGAACCTCGCAAGAGTTCGGCGGCATCATCAAACATGGCGCAAAGTTGTTGTATGCCTACGCGGAATGCACCGTGCCAAAAATCACCGTCATCACCCGCAAAGCCTACGGCGGTGCGTATGACGTGATGGCCTCCAAGCACTTGCGTGGGGATGTGAACTTCGCCTGGCCGCAGGCTGAGATTGCTGTGATGGGCGCCAAAGGCGCAGTCGAAATTATTTTCCGCGAAGACAAAGGCGACCCTGAAAAACTGGCCGCCAGAGAAGCCGAATACAAAGCCCGTTTTGCCAATCCGTTTGTGGCGGGGGCCCGCGGCTTTATTGACGATGTGATTTTGCCTTCCGAGACCCGCAAGCGGATTTGCCGCAGTTTGGTCATGCTCAAGGACAAAAAAATTGAAAACCCTTGGCGCAAACACGGCAACATTCCACTTTAATTTCACCGCGAAGAAACACTTATGTTTACCAAAATTCTGATTGCCAACCGCGGCGAAATTGCCTGCCGTGTGATTCAAACCGCCCGCAAAATGGGTATCCAAACGGTGGCGGTGTACTCTGATGCCGACAAAGATGCGCGCCATGTTCAGCTTGCGGACGAAGCCGTGCACATCGGCCCAGCACCAAGCCGCCAAAGCTACCTGTTAGCAGAAAAAATCATTGATGCTGCCAAATCTACCGGTGCCCAAGCCATTCACCCCGGCTACGGATTCTTGAGCGAAAACGCTGAATTTTCAAAACGTTGTGAAGAAGAGGGCATTGCCTTTATCGGCCCCAAGCACTACTCGATTGCCGCCATGGGCGACAAAATTGAATCGAAAAAGCTTGCAGGCAAGGCCGGTGTGAACTGTATTCCCGGCGTCAACGACGCAATTGAAACGCTAGAGCGCGCAGTGGAAATTGCCAAGGGCATTGGTTACCCCGTCATGATCAAGGCTTCAGCGGGTGGCGGTGGCAAGGGCCTGCGTGTGGCGTTCAATGACAAAGAGACGCTTGAAGGGTTTACCAGTTGCCGCAATGAAGCCCGCAACAGCTTTGGCGACGATCGCGTCTTCATTGAGAAGTTTGTCGAAGAACCCCGCCATATTGAAATTCAACTCATTGGTGATTCACACGGCAACGTCTTGTACCTCAACGAGCGTGAGTGTTCTATCCAACGGCGCCACCAAAAAGTCATTGAAGAGGCGCCTAGCCCCTTTATCAGCGATGCCACGCGCAAAGCCATGGGCGAGCAGGCCGTGGCGTTAGCCAAAGCAGTGAAATACCAAAGCGCGGGAACGGTTGAGTTTGTGGTCGGAAAAGACCAAAGCTTTTACTTCCTTGAGATGAATACCCGCTTGCAAGTGGAGCACCCGGTGACAGAAGCCATCACGGGTTTGGATTTGGTTGAGTTGATGATTCGCGTCGCCGCTGGCGAAAAACTGCCGCTTACGCAGGCCCAGGTCAAGCGTGAGGGCTGGGCGATGGAGTGCCGCATCAATGCCGAAGACCCGTTCCGTAACTTCCTTCCCTCGACCGGGCGTTTGGTGCGCTTTGCGCCGCCCACCCAAACCATGTGGCAATCCGATACCGACCATTTGTATGGTGTGCGGGTGGATACCGGGGTGCAAGACGGCGGTGAAATTCCGATGTTTTACGACTCGATGATTGCCAAGCTGATTGTTCACGGCAAAGACCGGCTGGATGCCATCGCCAAAATGCGTGAAGCGCTGAACGGCTTTGTGATTCGCGGAATCAGCAGCAATATTCCCTTTCAGTCTGCATTGCTCGCGCACCCCAAGTTTGTGGCGGGCGATTTCAATACTGGCTTTATTGCAGAAAATTACGCCCACGGTTTTCGCGCCGAAGACGTACCGCACGAAGACAGCAACTTTTTAATTGCATTGGCCGCGTTTGTTCGTCGCAAGTCGCGTGAGCGTGCTGCAAGCTTGAGTGGTCAATTGCCCGGCTATGCGGTCAATGTGGGTAAAGACTACGTGGTGGTCAGCCTCGATGCGCAGGGCAAGCACATTTACACGCCGGTGCATGTCGATGAGTTTGTCGGTGTGAGCGGAACTGCGACAGTGCGCGTTGGCCGCAAGAGTTACGAGATTTGCAGCGCCTCGCGCTTGAACGACATTGGGATTCACGGCACGGTCAATGGACAGCCTTTCACCGCCCAGGTCGAGCGCGGTACGCCAAAAAACCCTTTGGCTTTGCGCGTTCAGCACAACGGCACCCGCATCGACGCGCTCATCATGTCCCCGCGCATGGCAGAACTCCACCAGTTGATGCCACACAAACTCCCACCGGATATGAGCCGATTTGTGCTCTCGCCCATGCCAGGCTTGTTGGTGGATGTTGCGGTCGTGCCCGGCCAAAAAGTATTGGCCGGCGAGCGCGTGGCGGTGATTGAAGCCATGAAGATGGAAAACGTACTCTTCGCGGCTGCCGATGGCGTGGTGGGCAAAGTATTGGCTGCCAAGGGCGAAAGCTTAAGCGTAGACCAAGCGATCATTGAATTTGCATAAGCAAGGGATACAGCATGCAACGTCCCTTCAAGGTTTTAGGTATTCAACAAATCGCCATTGGCGGGCCGGATAAAAAACGATTGCAAAAGCTCTGGGTTGAAATGTTGGGACTCGAAGTCACCGGTACGTTTCAAAGTGAGCGTGAAAACGTGGACGAAGACATTTGCGCCATCGGCAGCGGCCCCTTCAAGGTGGAAGTCGATTTGATGCAACCGATGGATCCTGATAAAAAACCTGCTGTTCACACGACACCGCTCAACCATGTGGGCCTGTGGATTGATGACTTACCGCAGGCTGTGCAATGGCTCACCGCACAAGGCGTTCGCTTTGCCCCTGGCGGCATCCGCAAAGGCGCTGCTGGGTTTAATATTTGTTTTCTCCACCCCAAAGCCAGCGAGGAGTTTCCGATTGCAGGCGAGGGCGTGTTGATTGAAATGGTGCAGGCCCCCCCGGAGGTGGTCAGTGCCTTTGCGCGTTTGAGCAGCAGTGCCAGCGTTTAGCTTTGCGTGTCTTTGGTGTTTGGGGCGCTGGAGGCCTTGCGCAGTCTTGCCCGTTCCATTGCTGCTTCAATGACGGCCTTTTTCTGATCTAGCACCTGGGGGTCGTTAATGCGCGAGTGGGCGGACAGATCGCTCAGTTTGTTCTGCGCTTTGATGGCTTGTGCAGCTTCGTGCGCGCTCTTTGATGCAGCGCGGCGATTCTTGGCCGCTTGGTAGCGGCTTCTCGCCGTATCTGCCAAGTTTTTTGACCATGCACTCCAACCCGTAGGTGCTGCGTTGGGAGTTGGGGCTTGCACCGGCTCGAGCGCAATGCAATCGACTGGGCAGACGGGCAAGCACAGTTCACAGCCCGTGCAATACGCTTCTATGACGGTATGCATGCGTTTATTGCTGCCAAAGATCGCGTCGGTAGGGCACGCGTCAATACACAAGGTACAGCCGATGCACCACGCCTCATCAATAAAGGCTACGGTGCGCGGGCTCTCCATACCAAAAGTAGGGTCGAGTGGCTTGACGGCTCGACCGGTGATGTGGGCTAAACGCACAATGCCTTCGGCACCGCCGGGAGGGCATTGGTTGATGTCGGCCTCTTCCAAGCTCAGGGCCTGTGCATAAGCCGCACAGTCAGGGTAACCACAGCGCGTACATTGGGTTTGTGGCAGCGCGTCTAAAAGACGCTCTGCCAGCGCTTGCGTAGTTAGCGCCGGTTCACTCACCTTTTTGTTGCCGCCTTTTTAGCAGGCGTGGTCTTTTTAGCCACAACGGTTTTTTTAGCAGGCGCGGCTTTCTTTGCCAAAGTCACTGTTTTGGCAGGAGCCACCTTTTTTAGAAGAGCGGTTTTTTTTGCGGGGGCGGCTTTGAGGGCTGGTGTACTGTGGTGGCTGTTGATAAAAGCAGTGACTTCGGGGTATACATGCTCGCGCCAGCGACGGCCTGAGAAGATGCCGTAATGGCCCGCGCCCTTGGCTTCAAAGTGTTTTTGCTTTGCCTTAGGAACGCCAGTGCAAATATCGTGCACCGCGCGGGTTTGGCCCGAACCGGAAATATCGTCTAACTCACCTTCGACCGACATCAATGCGGTTGTGCGGATATCGGAGGGTTTGACGCGCTCGAGTTTGCCCGCGGGCGAAGTCACATCCCAGGTTCCACTGACCAAGCTGAAGTCTTGGAAAACCACTTTGATGGTCTCGAGGTAGTAATCGGCATCCATGTCGAGCACGGCGTTGTATTCGTCGTAAAACTTGCGGTGCGCTTCGGTGCTGGTGTCGTCGCCTTTGATCAGGTCTTTAAAGTAATCGAAATGACTTTTGGCATGGTGGTCAGGGTTCATCGCAACGAAACCGCTGTGCTGCAAAAAGCCAGGGTAGACGCGCCGACCTGCGCCGGGAAATTTGCTGGGAACGCGGAAAATCACATTGTTTTCAAACCAGCTGTGGCTCTTGTTGGTTGCCAAGTTGTTCACGGCGGTGGGTGATTTGCGGGCATCAATCGGGCCGCCCATCATGGTCATGGTCAGCGGCGTCTTTTCGCCTCGGCTGGCCATCAAAGATACTGCAGCAAGCACGGGAACCGTAGGCTGGCACACGCTCATCACATGGCAATTGCCATACTTCGATTGCACATGGCGTATGCATTCTTGGACATAGTTGACATAGTCATCCAAGTGGAACTCGCCTTCACTCAAAGGCACCAAGCGGGCGTTTTTCCAGTCGGTGATGTAGACCTTGTGGCCTTGCAGCATGGTCTTTACGGTGTCACGCAGCAGCGTTGCATAGTGGCCTGACAGAGGCGCTACGATCAACACGGCCGGTTGGTCTTTCATGACCGCAAGCGTAGGGCCGTCGTCGGTTAGGCGCTTAAATCGCAGCAGCTCGCAAAAAGGTTTTTTCCACTCAATGCGTTCGTGAATCGCGACTTCGACCCCTTGGACATCAATCGTGCGCAAACCGAACTCTGGCTTTTCATAGTCTTTGCCCAAGCGGTGCATCAGGTCATAACTGGCTGACAAACGCTGTGAAAGGGGGTTTTGGCCTGCCAGGGACAGGGGGTTGGCGAATGACTTGGCCGCAAAGCTGGCCAGGTCAGAAAAGGGTTCAATCAATGAGCGTTGGGTCTCATAGAGTTGATAAAGCATGATGGTCCCTTTTTTAAAAATGTTGCAGTGCAATATAACAGTATTTAGCCATCTCAGGGCGGGAATTACTTACATCTGGATGACTTAATCCGTCCTTTACATGACCTTGGCGATAGACGCACACACATAGTCAATGTTTTTGCTGTTGAGGGCGGCCACACACATGCGCCCGGTATCGGTTCCATACACCCCAAACTCGGTGCGCAAACGCATCATTTGGTCTTTGCTCAGGCCCGAGTAGCTAAACATCCCGATTTGGGTGGTGATAAACCCCATGTCGGCTTTCACCCCTGCAGCTTTCAAGCCTTCGACCAGACGCTGGCGCATAACCTTGATGCGAGCGCGCATCTCACCGAGCTCTTGTTCCCACTGGGCGCGCAGTGTGGGGTTGTTTAAGACGGCCGCAACCACGGCACCGCCATGGATGGGTGGGTTGGAGTAATTGGTTCGAATCACAATCTTGAGTTGGCTTAGCACCCGCTCGGCCTCTTCTTTGCTGGCGCACAGCACCGACAAAGCGCCCACTCGCTCGCCGTAAAGGCTAAAGCTCTTGGAGAATGAGGTGGATACAAAAAAGTCCAGGCCAGCGGCGACAAACTTACCGATCACGGCGCCGTCTTGCGCAATTCCATGGCCAAAGCCTTGGTAGGCCATGTCTAAAAACGCAGTCAGCGATTTGGCTTTGACCACTGCAATGACCTGGTCCCATTGGTCTGCGGTGATGTCGTAGCCAGTGGGGTTGTGGCAGCAGGCATGCAAGACCACGATGGTGGCGGGCGCGGCAGCATGGAGGCTGGCCAACATGGCTTCAAAGTTCACGCCGCGTTTGTTGGCGTCGTAATAGGCGTAGTTCTCGACGGTGAAGCCCGCGTTGGTGAACAGGGCGCGGTGGTTTTCCCAGCTGGGGTCCGATATCAATACCTTGGCGTTGGGGTTCAAGCGCTTTAAGAAATCAGCCCCGATTTTCAAACCGCCGGTACCGCCAATGCCTTGGACGGTTGCCACGCGGTTGGTTTTGACCGGTTCAGAGTCTGCGCCAAAAACCAAACCTTTGACCGCTGCGTCGTAGGCCGCAATACCGTCAATAGGCAGGTAGCCGCGGGCGGTGGGGGTGGCCATCAAGGTTTTTTCAGCGGCTTGTACGCACTGAAGCAGTGGCAATTTGCCGTTGTCGTCGAAATAAACGCCTACGCCGAGGTTGACTTTGTGGGGGTTGGTGTCCGCGTTGTACTGTTCGTTGAGGCCCAAAATCGGGTCACGGGGGGCCATTTCGACGGCGGAAAAGAGAGACATGAATAAATCCTGAGAATGGGCAAAATCTGATTTTACCGTTGACCTGCGCTAAGCTAGCGGGTTAGCCTACTCCAAGTCATTCATGTCTGAACCCTTAGAAGTCATTGCGCCGGTGCTTCCCGGAACCTTTGTCAGTTTTCCTGACTCGCCATTTGAGTTGTACCAGCCCTACCCGCCGGCGGGTGACCAACCCGTCGCTATTGATAAATTGGTGGAAGGCATTAACGATGGCGAAGTATTTCAAACTTTGTTGGGCGTGACCGGCTCGGGCAAAACGTTCACCATGGCCAACGTTATTGCCCGCATGGGGCGACCCGCCATTGTGTTTGCGCCCAATAAAACCCTGGCAGCCCAGTTGTACAGTGAGTTTCGGGAGTTCTTTCCTAAGAATGCGGTGGAATATTTCGTCAGTTATTACGATTACTACCAACCCGAAGCGTATGTTCCGCAGCGCGATTTGTTCATTGAAAAAGACTCGGCAATCAACGAGCACATTGAACAAATGCGGCTGTCTTGTACCAAAAGCGTTTTGGAGCGCCGTGATGTGGTGATTGTGGCTACCGTCTCGGCGATTTACGGCATTGGACAGCCCGAGGCGTACCACAAGATGGTGATGACTTTGCGCGCTGGTGACAAGCTCGGGCAACGCGACATGATTATTCAGTTGGTGCGCATGCAGTACCAACGCAACGACATGGATTTCTCGCGCGGCACCTTTCGCGTCAGAGGCGACACGATTGATATTTTTCCGGCCGAGCACAGCGAGATGGCGATTCGCATTGAACTCTTTGACGATGAAATCGAATCCTTGCAGCTTTTCGATCCGTTGACAGGGCGCATTCGCCAGAAAATTCCGCGCTTTACGGTCTACCCCAGCAGCCACTACGTCACGCCGCGAGAGCAGGTGTTGATGGCGGTGGAGACCATCAAAGTGGAGCTTGCCGATCGGCTCAAAGAGTTTGTCAGCCAAGGCAAGTTGGTCGAGGCCCAGCGCTTAGAGCAGCGTACGCGGTTTGATTTGGAAATGTTGAGTGAAGTAGGGCACTGCAAAGGAATTGAAAACTATTCTCGCCATTTTTCGGGCGCAGCCCCAGGCGAGCCGCCAGCCACATTGACCGACTATTTGCCCAAAGATGCGCTGATGTTCTTGGATGAGAGCCACGTTTTGATTGGACAGTTTGGCGGCATGTACAACGGCGACCGCTCACGCAAAACCACCTTGGTGGAATACGGGTTTCGCTTGCCCAGCGCCTTAGACAACCGCCCATTGAAGTTTGAAGAGTTTGAAACCAAGATGCGCCAAGCGATTTTTGTATCTGCCACCCCTGCGCAATGGGAAAAAGACCACGCAGGGCAGGTTGTAGAGCAGTTGGTTCGGCCCACCGGCCTTGTCGATCCCGAGGTGGAAGTGCGTCCCGCGACCTCGCAAGTCGATGATGTGCTCCAGGAAATTCGCATCCGGGTCGATAAACACGAACGCGTTTTAATCACCACGCTGACCAAACGCATGGCCGAGCAGCTCACCGACTATCTGTCTGACAACGGCGTCAAAGTGCGCTATCTGCACAGTGACATTGATACCGTGGAGCGGGTAGAGATTCTTCGCGATTTAAGGCTAGGCGCCTTTGATGTCTTGGTCGGAATTAACCTATTGCGCGAAGGCATTGATATTCCTGAGGTCTCCTTGGTGGCTATTTTGGACGCCGACAAAGAGGGGTTTTTGCGCTCGGAACGCTCATTGATTCAAACCATTGGCAGGGCAGCGCGCAACCTCAATGGGCGGGCTATTTTGTACGCTGACAAGGTCACCGAGTCGATGAAAAAAGCCATCGACGAGACCGTGCGCCGCAGGGCCCGTCAGGTTGCGCACAACCTTGCGCACGGAATCACCCCGCGCAGCATTGTCAAAGAAGTGCGCGATTTGATTGATGGCGTTTACAGTGAAAAAGCAGGCAAAGAAGCCGAGCGTTTAGAACGCGATGCCATGCAACGCGCCCAAGTGGAAGACATGAGCGAGAAAGACATTTCCCGAGAAATCAAGCGCTTGGAGAAGCTGATGATGGAGCACGCCCGCAATTTGGAGTTCGAAAAAGCCGCCCGCGTCAGGGACCAGCTGGGTATATTGAAGGCCCAGGCCTTCGGTGCCCCAGGTACAGACAACGTCTATCTGCTTCCCCTAAAGGCCTGATAGTAAAAATTGTGACTGATCAGTCTACTTACCCGAGCAAAACAGTGGGATGTTGGGTATACTTGACTCCGTTAGTCAACTTAATGCGACTTTAGGAGTTTGCGATGCGTCTCACCACCAAAGGCCGATTTGCCGTTACCGCCATGATTGATCTGGGCCTGCGCCAGTCAAACGGCCCTGTCACGCTGGCTGCGATCAGCCAGCGCCAACAAATTTCCCTGTCCTACTTAGAGCAGTTGTTTGGCAAGCTGCGCCGCCATGAACTGGTGGAATCCACCCGTGGGCCAGGGGGCGGTTACACCTTGGCCCGTAAGGCCTCCGAGATTACGGTTGCCGACATCATTGTGTCGGTCGATGAGCCCATCGACGCGACCCAATGCGGTGGCAAAGAAAACTGTTTGGGTGAAGGTGCCCGCTGCATGACCCATGATTTATGGGCATCTCTCAATACCCGGATGGTGGAGTTTTTAAGCTCCATTACCTTGCAAAAATTGGTTGATGACCAATTGAACAAAGGCATGCAAGTGGAAGAAAAGCCCAGCTTAAAACGTGCTATCTCCGCCATGCCAGTGTCGCAACCGATTCGTATCAATGCGCCCAACTCGGTTTTTGCGCTCGGAAACGCTTTTTCCAAACTTTAATTTTCTCTACTTAGATACCCATGGACTCCACACCCCACTTCCCCATTTACATGGACTACAGCGCCACCAACCCTTGCGACGAGCGGGTGGTAGATGCCATGGTCCCGTGGCTGCGTTCGCATTTTGGTAACCCCGCTTCCCGCAGCCACGCCTGGGGTTGGGAAGCAGAAGCCGCAGTTGAGAAAGCGCGCTGCCAAGTCGCGGATTTGATTGGCGCAGACCCCCGTGAAATCGTCTGGACTTCGGGAGCCACCGAATCCAATAACTTGGCTTTAAAGGGCGCTGCCCACTTTTACCAATCTAAGGGAAAACACCTCATTACCATCAAAACCGAGCACAAAGCGGTTTTAGACACCTGCCGCGAGCTCGAGCGCCAAGGTTTTGAAGTCACCTATTTGGATGTACAAGAAGATGGTTTGGTCAATTTGGACGCATTCAAAGCGGCCATTCGCCCCGACACCATTCTTGCCAGCGTGATGTTTGTGAACAATGAAATCGGTGTGATTCAAGACATCGCAGCCATCGGCGCCCTGTGCCGCGAAAAAGGCATCATTTTTCACGTCGATGCAGCGCAAGCCACCGGCCGTGTGGCGGTTGACTTAACCGAGCTGCCTGTGGATTTGATGAGCTTGACCTCTCACAAAACCTATGGACCCAAAGGCATTGGCGCTTTGTTTGTGCGCCGCAAGCCGCGCATTCGATTAGAAGCCCAAATGCATGGGGGCGGCCATGAGCGCGGTATGCGCAGCGGAACCTTGCCAACCCACCAAATTGTAGGAATGGGCGAGGCCTACCGTGTTGCCAAAGAAGAAATGGTCTCAGAAAATATTCGTATTCGCGCTTTGCATGACCGCATGCTGGCGGGTCTCAAAGACGTAGAGCAAGTGTTTATCAATGGCCACCTCGAAAAACGCGTGCCCCACAACCTCAATATGAGTTTTAACTATGTGGAAGGCGAGTCTTTGATGATGGGTATCAAAGGTTTGGCAGTAAGCAGCGGCTCGGCGTGTACGTCGGCAAGCCTGGAGCCAAGCTACGTGCTGCGCGCTTTGGGGCGCAGCGACGAATTGGCCCACAGCAGCTTGCGCATGACAATTGGCCGCTGGACCACCGAAGCGGAAATTGACTACGCCGTAGAAACCATCAAGCTCAATGTTGCCAAGCTGCGCGATTTAAGCCCGCTGTGGGATATGTACAAAGAAGGCATTGATATTTCCACCATCCAATGGGCTGCCCATTAAGTCATTGAATCTTATTGAATTGAAGAGGTAAAAACACCATGGCATATTCAGACAAAGTAGTTGACCACTACGAAAACCCCCGCAACGTCGGCAGCTTTGAAAAAGGCGATGACACCGTAGGTACCGGAATGGTTGGCGCCCCCGCATGCGGCGATGTGATGAAGCTGCAAATCAAAGTGAATCCTTTGACCGGCGTGATTGAAGATGCCCGTTTTAAAACCTACGGCTGTGGTTCTGCGATTGCGTCGAGCTCCTTGGTGACCGAATGGGTCAAAGGAAAAACGTTGGACGAAGCCGCTGCGCTGAAAAACAGCCAGATTGCCGAGGAGTTGGCTTTGCCCCCCGTGAAAATCCACTGCTCCATTCTTGCCGAAGACGCGATCAAAGCAGCCGTTGACGACTACAAAAAGAAACACCTGAACTGATATGTCCGTTACCCTGACAGAAGCCGCAGCGCGGCACGTTACCCGCTACCTTGCCAAGCGCGGCAAGGGCGTAGGCGTGCGTTTGGGAGTGAGAACCACGGGGTGCTCAGGTTTGGCTTACCAGCTGGAGTACGTCGATGAACTCACGCCCGAAGACGTGGTGTTCGAGGGGCACAACGTCAAGGTCTTGGTAGACCCCAAAAGCCTGGCTTACATTGACGGCACAGAGCTTGATTTTGTGCGAGAAGGTTTGAACGAAGGCTTTCGTTTCAACAACCCCAACGAGCGTGATAAATGTGGCTGCGGTGAGTCGTTTCGGGTGTGAATCTTCAGAGCAATGATTTTGAGTTATTTGGTCTTGCGCAAGAGTTTGCCCAAGATCTTGCTGCCTTAGACGCACGCTGGAAGGCTTTGCAACGCGAAGCCCACCCCGATAAATTTGCGGCTCAAGGCGCCGCTGCACAGCGGGTGGCGATGCAGTGGTCGGTGCGAATCAACGAGGCCTACCAACGCCTTAAAAATCCCCTCAAGCGGGCTGCCTATCTGTGTGAGCTGCAAGGCTCCCCCGTTAACGCCCACAGCAACACCGCCATGCCCAAGGCGTTCTTAATGCAGCAAATGCAGTGGCGTGAAGATCTGGAAGACGCCGTGTCTGCCGCTGCGCTGGAGACCTTGTCTGTCGACGTTGCCGCCACAGAAAAAATCCTGCTGCAACAATGTGAAAATCTGCTGGATGCGCAGCATGACTATGCGCAAGCGGTATCGGTGGTTCGATGCCTGATGTTTATTGATAAATTTCGCGAAGACCTCGCCCAGCGCTTTGACGCATTTGAATAATTAGACCCATGGCGCTTTTACAAATATCTGAACCCGGGCAGTCGCCCAATCCGCACGAGCGCCGAATCGCTGTCGGTATTGATCTAGGAACCACCCATTCGTTAGTCGCTGCCGTGCGCAATGGCGTGGCTGAGTGCCTGCCCGATGCCCAGGGGCGGGTGGTGTTGCCCAGCGTGGTGCGCTACCTCGACGCAACCCGTCGCCAAATTGGCTTTGACGCCTTAGACCACCAAACCATGGACCCAGGCAACACGATTGCATCGGTCAAGCGCTTGATGGGCCGCGGTCTTGCGGATGTCACCCACGCAGACCGTTTGCCTTACGCCTTGGCGGATTCGGCGGGTATGGTCAAAGTGCGAACGATTGCGGGAGAAAAAAGTCCGGTGGAGGTTAGTGCTGAAATTTTGGCGACATTGCGCTTTCGCGCCGAAGACAGTTTTGACGACGACATCTATGGCGCGGTGATTACGGTTCCCGCTTATTTCGATGATGCCCAGCGCCAAGCCACCAAAGATGCGGCCCAGTTGGCTGGAATCAATGTTTTGCGTTTAATCAACGAGCCGACCGCCGCCGCAATTGCCTACGGACTCGACAACGCAGCCGAAGGGATTTATGCGGTCTACGACTTGGGCGGCGGAACCTTTGATATTTCCATATTGCGTTTAAGCGCCGGAGTGTTTGAAGTCTTGGCCACCGGGGGTGACTCCGCTTTAGGCGGTGACGATTACGACCGCGCTTTGGCAGATATTTTCCTCGCGCAAAGCGGTTTGAAGGTCAGCAGCCTAGAAGACCAAGCGGCCTTGCTCGCAGCTGCGCGGGCGTGCAAAGAAGCCTTGTCTGCGAACGATATTGCGCCCGTGGAGTTAGAACTCTCGGCTGGGCGAATGGATCTATCCGTGAACCGAACCCAATTTGACGATGCTACTGTGGCGCTCACAGCGCAAACCCTGCAAGCACTGCGCAAAGTGATGCGTGATGCCAAGCTCTCTAAGCCCGATATCAAAGGCGTTGTGATGGTGGGCGGCTCAACCCGCATGCCGCAAGTACAAAAAGCCGTGGGTGATTTTTTTGAGCAAACCCCTTTAACCAATCTCAATCCCGACGAAGTGGTCGCTTTGGGTGCATCTATCCAAGCCAACCAGTTGGCAGGCAACAACCCTTCCGGTGATTTGCTGCTGCTGGATGTGATTCCCTTGTCTTTGGGTATTGAAACCATGGGTGGCCTGGTCGAGCGGATTGTTCCGCGCAATCAAACCATTCCCACCGCCATGGCCCAAGACTTCACCACCTACCAAGACGGCCAAACCGCGCTTGCGCTGCATGTTTTGCAAGGTGAGCGTGATTTGGTTGCTGACTGCCGCAGCCTGGCGCGCTTTGAGTTGCGCGGGTTTGCGCCTATGGCAGCAGGTGCTGCGCGTATTCGTGTTACTTTTACGGTGGATGCGGATGGCTTGTTGCAGGTGTCTGCACGGGAACAAATCAGCGGTGTAGAGGCCCAAATTGACGTGAAGCCTTCCTACGGATTAAGCGACGACCAAATTGCCCAAATGCTCAAAGACAGTTTCACGACGGCGGAGTCGGACATGCGCGCACGGGCGGTGGTAGAGGCCCGCGTTGATGCGCAGCGAATGCTGCTTGCAACCCAAAGCGCACTGTCTGCGGATGGAGATTTGCTCTCGGTCAGTGAACGCAGCAGCATCGATTCCGCGATGGATCAACTTCGCCAAAGAGCAAGTTCTGAAGTGGCGGCAGATATAGAGTCAGACACCAAAACCTTGGCCAACGCCACCGAAGCCTTTGCCGCCATGCGTATGAACCGCGGCATTGCCAATGCCTTGGCAGGTAAAAATATCGACACGATCTAAAAATTTTCACAATCAAAGACATCAGCGTTATGCCCATCATCAAAATTTTGCCGCACTCCGAATACTGCCCCAAGGGCGCGGAGCTTACTGTGGGCGCCGGGACATCGATTTGCGAGGCCTTGCTTGAAAACGGCATCGCTATTGAACACGCTTGCGATATGAGTTGCGCCTGTACGACCTGCCACGTGATCGTGCGTGAAGGCTTGGCCTCGTTAAACCCTGCAGAAGAAACAGAAGAGGACTTGCTAGACCGGGCCTGGGGGCTTGAGCCCAATTCGCGGCTGAGTTGCCAGGCGATCTTGGGTCAAAAAGACGTGGTGGTTGAAATACCCAAGTATTCGATCAACCACGCCAAAGAAAACCACTGACAATCCGCATATGCGCCAAATTTTTCTTGATACCGAAACCACTGGCCTGTTTCCTGACCAAGGCGACCGCGTGATTGAAATCGGATGTGTGGAGCTTGTCAACCGCAAGCTCACGGGCAAAACCTTGCACCTGTACCTCAACCCCGAACGCGAAAGCCATGAAGAGGCCTTGCGTATTCATGGCATCAGCAATGAATTCCTCTTGGACAAGCCCAAGTTTGAACAAGCTGCCGACGAGTTTTTGGCTTTTGTCAGTGATGCCGAACTCATCATTCACAACGCACCGTTTGACTTGGGGTTTTTAAACAAAGAGCTCTCAATGCTCGGCCTTCCGCCTTTGAAAGACTATGTCAGCTCCGTGGTGGACACCTTGGCCATGGCCAAAGAGATGTACCCAGGAAAACGCAACAGCTTGGACGCCTTGTGCGCCCGCTTAGAAGTTGACAATTCTGGACGCACGCTACATGGTGCTTTGTTAGACGCGGAGCTATTGGCCGATGTGTACATCAACCTTACCCGTGGCCAAGACATGCTGATCATGGACGCAGCCGATACCGATACGACAGGCACACCGAAGTCCCATGTCGACTTAAGCAGCTTTGATTTGCCAATCGTGTACGCCAATTCGCAAGAAGCCGCCGCGCATGAAACAGTCATGTCCGAGATTGATAAGTCCAGTAAAGGAAAGACGGTTTGGCGGACTTTATAAGGCCAAATGGCTTTATACTCGCAGGCTTTCCTGAAACCCATTCAGGGCGATTAGCTCAGGGGTAGAGCACTGCATTCACACTGCAGGGGTCGCAAGTTCGAAACTTGCATCGCCCACCAATTTATTGGTTATAAATCAAGCACTTAGAGGCGACTTTAAGTGCTTTTTCTTATGTTTAAAGTAGTATGGTTCGGGTTTACTACAAATCATAGATTTTTCTTGCTGAATTCATAGATTTTTCACCTCAAAATCTATCGCATTTCTATCGTCTGACTTTTGCTTCTTGGCCGATGAACTCCGTGCTTTTTTGTTCCAAGAACTAGCAATTCGCTTAAAAACGTATAAATTTTTAGCCCTATGAAGCTGGAGGTTTCCTAGGTTTCTGTTTTCTCCTCTTCCGGGTCTGCCGAATAAAATCAAATAAACCGGTTCGAGTATCCACATGGCTCAGCGGCGACGGAGGTTTTGATGGAAATTCACAGTTTTCTTGGCTTGACCAATGAGATGGCCTATCTTGTCGGTCTACCGATTGTCTTTGCATTGATTGCCATAGAAGTGCTCGTGATGGCGCTCAAGGGCGTCCGTTACTACAAGTGGGACGACACGCTGGGGACTTTGGGAATGCTGGCCGGGAATGTCGCCATGGGCGCGGTGACCAAATCGCTGTTTTTTGGATGCATGGTATTTACTTATCAGTACCGCCTCTTCGATCTGCAAGCGGAACTGGAGCCATGGCTTCTGTGCTTGGTGGCGCTGTTTCTCATCGATTTGATGTTTTACATATGGCACAGAGCGAGCCACCGCGTGCGTTTTTTGTGGGCCATCCACTTAAGCCATCACTCCAGCCAAGAAATGAACTTCGCCGTGGCGTTTCGCCAACCTGTGCTTGCGCCTCTGTTCAAAATACCTTTTTTTTGCTTCTTACCCATTCTTGGCCTTGATCCAACGATCATTGTGGTCGTCGGCACGATTTCCACCCTCTGGGGCGTTGTTGGGCACACCCAAATTGTTCCCAAGCTTGGAATTGTTGAGTGGTTCCTCAACACGCCCTCGGCCCACCGGGTGCACCATGGCATCAATCGCCAGTATGTTGACAGGAACTATGCCAATATGTTCATTTTCATTGACCGCCTCCTGGGCACCTACGAACCTGAAGTAGAGCCTGTCAGGTACGGGCTCATAACCCAGGCGAATACGAATAATCCGATAACCTTAACCCGCATGGAGTGGGTCAATATTTGGCAAGACATCAAGACGGCGCGATCCTTGCGCGAAATGGTTTGCTATCTGTGTGGGCCACCCGGATGGAAGCCCGGCAATCTTGTACTGACGCAGGTTCAGGCGCAGCGGTCATAGTGCCAAACTGACACACTTCATCCAACTAAGGCGTAGCGAAAGAAACGATGCAGTTGCATTGATTTGAACCATGAAAATTTCGATGTCCCTAGCGCTTCGGATTGTGATGCTGAGCATCGCGCTCTTTACGTCTGCCTTGGCGCAGGAGCGCTCTGTAGTGATCAGCTCCGAAAAGCACGCATTCCGCGTAGTCACCTTGTTGAAAGGACTGGAATACCCCTGGTCGGTGGCTTTTTTGCCCGATGGGCGGATGCTGGTGACCGAACGGGTTGGGCGCTTGCGCCTGGTGGGCCAGGATTTGCGGCTGGATCCGAAACCTATTGCAGGCTTGCCCGAAGTGGCAGCGACAGGGCAGGGCGGCTTGTTCGATGTGGTCTTGCACCCAGAGCATGCGCAAAACGGCTGGATTTATTGGGCATATAACGCGCCAGGGGCGGGAGGTTGGGGTACCGCCTTGGCCCGAGGCAAGCTGCAAGGCTCGCGCATGACAGAGGTCCAGGTCTTGTTCAGCATGAAGCCCAAGACACGTTCAAGCCAGCATTTTGGCGGGCGCATCGTGTTTGACAAAGCGGGCATGCTGTACCTGACTTTGGGTGACCGGGGCGATAAGGAGCGTGCCCAAAAACTCGATGACCACGCGGGGTCGGTCATTCGCTTGCATGACGATGGCCGTGTGCCGATCGACAATCCTTTCGTCAAGCGTGCCGAGGCCTTGCCCGAAAAATGGACCCTGGGTAACCGCAATATGCAGGGCGCTAGCCTTCACCCCAAAACGGGTGAGCTGTGGACGCATGAGCATGGGCCCCAAGGCGGTGATGAGGTCAATGTGATGCGCTCGGGGTTCAATTACGGCTGGCCTGTGATTACCTATGGCGTGAATTATGGATTTGGCACCCGCATTGGTGAGGGCCAGACCAAGCCAGGTATGGTGCAACCCTTGCACCTGTGGGTGCCTTCGATCGCCCCTTCGGGCATGGCTTTTGTGAGCGGCTCAAAATTTCCCCAATGGACTGGTGACTTGCTGGTAGGCGCCTTACGCGACAAGATGCTGGTGCGCTTGGAGCTCGATGGCGAAAAAGTGGTGCGCGAAGAGCGTTTGCTACAAGGACTCGTGGGTCGTATTCGCGATGTGCGCATGGGGCCAGACGGTTTGGTTTACCTGTTGACCGACGATAACGAAGGGGCTTTGCTGAGGCTTGAGCCTGTTAATCCTTGAGAGGTGGTGGATTTAGGCACGAAGTGCAGCTTTAAGTTGCTCAATCCGATCTTGCCCCCAAAACATGTCTTCTCCCACAAAAAAAGTAGGAGCTCCAAAGACGCCCCGGTCGATCGCTTGGGTGGTGATGTCTTTGAGTCTATCTTTCGTGGCTTGTTCGTTTGCCATCTGGAGTAGCTCGACAGGGTCAAAGTGCGCTTCGCGCAGAACTTGCTCTACCACTTCGGGTGCATTAAGGTTCAGTGCATCGACCCAAATTGCTTTAAAAATGGTGTCCATGAATTCATGCATGCGCGCATCGGATCGCATTTGCAATCCTGTGACCATACGCATGAGGGTGGTGGTAATGATCGGAAAGAAAGGGTTGGTTTCAAGTGGAACGCCGTAGCTGTCGGCAAAACGCTTGAAGTCAACAAAAATGTACTTGCCCTTGGCAGGCACACTGGCAGGCGATGCGTTTCCAGTTGCCTTAAAAACCGCACCCAGCAGCATGGGAAGATAGATGGGACTCGCTCCTGTTTCCGCCTTTATTTTGTCCATCTGGGTGTGGGCCAAATAAGTAGCCAAGCTGCCAAAGTCAAAATAGTAATCAAATGTTTTTGCCATAACTTCTCACTCAAAGTCTAATCAAAACTTTTCCATATAAGGCCGCAAATCGAGCTCATGCGTCCAAGCGTCTCTGGGCTGTTGATGCAGCATCCAGTAGGCATCTGCGATGTGGTCAGGATTGAGGACGCCACCCTGATCCTTTAATGCATAGCGCTCAGGGAAAAGTGTGCGTATGAACTCTGTATCAATGACGCCGTCAATGATGGTGTGGGCCACATGGATACCCATAGGACCCAGTTCGCGTGCCATGCTTTGCGCTAAGGCACGCAAGGCCATTTTTCCTCCTGAAAACCCAGCGAAGTTTGCGCTGCCTCTAAGAGATGCCGTAGCGCCCGTAAAAATGAGGGTTCCTTTTTGGCTGGTGCCGACAATGGGTGGCTCGTTGTGAGTGGCTCTGGTGACCATTCTCTTGGCAACCTCGCGGCCATTCAAAAAACCCGCTAAGCAAGCCATCTCCCACATTTTTGTGTATCGGCGGGCAGTCTCAGTCAAGATGCTGCTGGGTGAGTTGGCACCAATATTAAAAACCATCACCTCGATTGAACCGATGTTGGACTCAATGTGTTCTATCAGCGCAATGACTTCATCTTCTTTGCGTGCATCTGATGCGAAACCAAACGCTACGCCGCCTGATTGATGAATTTGATCAAGCAATGGCTGTAATTTTTCAAGGGTTCTGCGGGTAACGCAAACAGTGAAACCTTCTCGTGCGAATCGCTTGGCTACAGCGCCACCCGTTGCGTCACCCGCACCTATGACTAAGCAGACTTTGGATATAGACATGAAATTACTTCAATGGCGTTGACTGAAATCCCATCTTAATCAATTCCGGCAGATACGCCACTGCAAAAGGAAGACTCGCTAAACTGGTTATTCACTTCGAGGTGAACCCATGACAAATAGCAAACTTTTCG
>JAIPDD010000141.1 GCA_021737875.1 Sulfuritalea sp. | reverse complement strand
ATGATTTTTGCGCCGCCATTGTGGAGGCGACAGCAGACTTAGTCATCGCATTCAAACCCCAAATTGCCTACTTCGCAGCCCACCGCGCAGAAGACCAACTCGAACGCTTGATGGCCCACATGCGGGCTACCGCACCCCATGTCCCGATTATTTTGGATGCAAAACGCGGCGATATTGGCAGCACCGCCGAGCAATACGCCAAAGAAGCGTTCGAGCGCTATGGCGCAGACGCGGTGACCCTCTCGCCCTTTATGGGCTGGGATTCGGTACAGCCGTATTTAAAATACCACGGCAAAGGGGCGTTTTTACTCTGCCGCACCTCGAACCCCGGTGGGGACGATTTTCAAAACCAACGCCTGCTCAATGTGCTGGGGCAGCCTACATTGTTTGAACATATTGCGGCTTTAGCCCAAGGCGAATGGAATCAAAACGGCCAACTCGGCTTGGTGGTGGGCGCAACCTACCCGTCAGAGATTGAGCAGGTTCGGGCGGTGGCGCCAACGCTGCCTTTACTCATTCCTGGCGTAGGTGCCCAAGGCGGCGATGCGGCGGCGACTGTCAAAGCGGGATGGCGCCATGCGAAGGATTCAACGAACTCAACCACGGGCCCAGTGATCGTTAACTCCTCTCGCGCGGTACTCTACGCCTCCAGCGGCGCAGACTTCGCCCAAGCCGCCCGCAACGAAGCCCTGCGTACCCGAACCCAATTAGAAGAAGCCCGACTCTTAACCTTAGGATCTTTATGATTGACCTCTATACCGCTGCCACGCCTAACGGCCACAAAGTCTCAATTGCTTTAGAAGAGCTCGCCCTCCCCTACACGCTCAAAACCTTAGATCTAAGCAAGAACGAGCAAAAAACGCCAGCGTTTTTAGCCATCAATCCCAACGGTCGCATTCCTGCCATCGTGGACCGCAGCGAGGGCGACTTTGCCATTTTTGAGTCGGGCGCTTGTCTGATTTATTTAGCAGAAAAGACGGGGCGCTTGCTTCCCACCGAGTTCAAAGCGCGTTCACGCGTATTGCAATGGCTGATGTTTCAGATGGGTGGGGTGGGCCCCATGATGGGCCAAGCGAATATTTTCTTTCGCTACTTTCCAGAAAAAATTCAAGCTGCTATTGATCGTTACCAAGGCGAGAGCAAGCGTTTGTTTCGGGTGATGGATACCCACCTTGCGCACAACGAATTTTTAGCCGACGACTACTCCATTGCCGATATTGCCAACTGGGCTTGGGTCAGAACGCACAAATGGTCGGGTGTGGAGATCGATGATCTGCCGCACCTCTCGCGCTGGGTCGAAACCATTCGCGCCCGCCCTGCGGTTCAACAGGGCTTGATGATGCCGCCGTCGGCTCGGGATCTCGCCAAAGGCGACGAAGCGAAAACCAAAGAATTTGTAGAGAAAGCCCGAACTATGGTGGAAATGGGACAGTCCAATAAAACCTAAGCGCCAGTCTCAGAAAGGAACATTCGCCGTGCAAATGTATATCGCTCCCCGAGCGCCCAACCCACGGCGCGTGCAAATGTTCATGGCTGAAAAAAACATCACCAACATCGCCTTGGTTAACGTGGACTTAAACCAAGGCGAACACCGAGACGCTGCGTTTTTAGCCAAAAGCCCGCAAGCCAAAGTTCCTGCGCTTGAACTCGATGATGGTCGGGTTCTGACTGAGACGCGGGCGATTTGTACGTACCTCGAAGGCCTTTACCCCGAGCCCAACTTGATGGGACATGACTTCGATGAAAAAGCATTTATCGAAATGGCAGACCGCCGCGCTGAGTGGACCCTGTTACTGGGTGCAGCGAATGCAATTCGACACACCCACCCCGGTTTGGCCGCCCTAGAGCATCCGCAGTTTCCTGCGTTTGGCCAATCCCAGTTTGAGAAGTTAAAAGAAAACGCAAAAGTTTTTGACAGTATTTTGCAAACCCATACCTGGATGGCTGGGCCGCGCTTTACCATTGCCGATATCACCGCGTTTTGTACTCTCAAGTTTGCGCGAGGTTTGCTGAAATTTTCACCCGCCCAAGAAGGCTTGCATGCGCTGCAAGCCTGGCGCGATCGGGTGAATGAGCGTGACAGTGCGCGGGCCTAGACCAAGCCCGTTAGCCCGATAACCCGATGTTTGTGATCTCCAAGCTTTTGCTGTTTGTAACCCAGCCATTGGCATGGGTGGTTTTGCTTCTCATCGCAGGCTTGCTGCTTTTACGTTCTGGGTTACTTGCGCCACTCCAAACCCAAAGTAAAAACCAATCGAGCCCCAAAGGTTTATGGGGTTTCAATTTGGTGGGTTTGGCTTTGTTGGTTTTGGTTTTACAGGGCTGGGAGACTTTGCCATACGCCTTGATTCGTAAGCTTGAAAATACCTATCCTTCACAAACAACCACGCCCGCTCTTAAAAACTTTGCCGGCATCGTTGTTCTCGGTGGCGCATTAGACAGTGCGTCAGTTTGGGAAGGCCGCTCGCAGCCCGCGCTCAATAGAGCTGCGGAGCGCATGATCGCGCCGCTGCCCTTGATGCAACAGCATCCCCATTTGCGATTGTTGTTTACAGGGGGCGAAGGGCAACTCTTGGCGCAAGGCTTAACCGAGGCCCAACGTGCTGAAATTTTTTATCGCGTCATGGGCGTCGCGCCCGCACGGCTTATTTTGGAAGACCGCTCTCGCAATACGTTTGAAAACGCCGTGTTAAGCGCGGCAATGGCAGGAGTGGATGTCAAAAAACCTTGGCTCTTGGTGACCTCGGCGTGGCACATGCCACGGGCTATGGCCACGTTTGAAAAAGCAGGTTGGAATGTGACGCCCTACCCGGTTGATTTTCGTACCGGCCGCAGTACGCCTTGGACTGACTACTCTTTGTCCGATGGCGCAGCCAAATGGCAGTTGGTACTTCACGAGTTGCTGGGCCTTTGGGTATACCAGTTAACCGGGCGGGCTTAGATAAACAGCTTAGTTATAGGGATTCAGGCGGCGTCACGCGAACCGCCAAGACTTTATCAATGCGTCTTTGGTCTAAATCAACCACTTCAAACCGCCAGTTTTGGCAACTGATGCGCTCGCCTACGCTAGGCAAGTGCCCCGAGATAGACATCAGCAAACCCGCCAAGGTGTTGTAACGGCCCCGGTCTTCAGCAGGAAGATCTTCCATATCAAGGCGAGATTTCAGCTCGCCCAAGGGCATCACACCGTCGAGCAACCACGAACCGTCATCCCGCTCTGTAGCCCATGCGTCGGTTAACGCGCCGTATTGCAACTCACCCGTGATCGCTTCCAGTAAATCACGCGGAGTCAGCAAGCCCTGAACCACACCGTATTCGTCCACCACGAAGACCAAACGGCCCGCAGCCAAACGAAACTGCTCCAATAATTCCATGCCACTGAGGGTTTCTGGAACAAACACCGCTGGCGTTAAATGGGCATCAATTACTTCATCGGGTTGCGCACTCAAATCTAACAAGCGGGCGACGCTAATGATGCCCACCACATCGTCTAAGGAATTGCGGCACACGGGATACCAGGAGTGAGCGCCCTTGCCGCCGCCTGCGCTGGCTAAAGACAAGCATACGCCTACGGTGCTACGGGCTTCAAGCCACTGCACATCGGTACGCGGGGTCATCAGCGAGGTCAACGGACGCTCATCCAATCGAAATACGTTTTGCACCATCTGGTGCTCATGCTCTTCAATCACACCGGCATCGACGCCCTCTTCTAAGCTGGCGGAGATTTCTTCTTCTGTCACTGCGCGTGAGGCGTTGGTATCGGTGCGCAAGAGTTTGAGGGTGGCAGCCGTCGTTCCTGAGAGAAGGCGAACAAAAAGTTTGGCTGCTTTTGCTAACCACAGCATAGGCCGCGCGACCCAACAGGCCACCCGCTCTGGGTGCAATTGGCCAATACGCTTAGGAACCAGCTCGCCAAAAATAATGGTAGTGAACGTAATAGCGGTTACCACCAAACCGGTAGCCGTGATGGCGGCGGCTGTGTCAGCCATGCCCCTGCCTTGCAAGGCCGCTGCGACCCCACCGCTAAAGGCGGACTCGCCCACAATTCCGTTGAGAACGCCAATCGACGTAATACCGACCTGCACGGTGGACAAAAACTGGTTGGGGTTTCCCAAGAGTTCCAAGGCCGCTTCCGCCCCTTTGTCCCCCGCCTCCATCAAGGCGGCCAAACGCGCTTTTCGACTCCCGGCCAAGGCCAATTCAGACATCGCAAAAACGCCGTTGAGGAGCGTTAAAAAAACAATCAGCAGCAATTCCATGGATCTAGAGCGAGAATGAACACCATGGCACTTTACTTGATTGGCGACGTCCAGGGCTGCGACCGTGCGCTGGAACGCTTACTTGACACGGTTTCTTTCTCAAAAAGTCGAGACACACTCTACTTTTTAGGCGATTTGGTCAACCGCGGGCCGGATTCTGCGGGCGTACTAAGGCGTTTGATGGCTTTAGGGGATGCTGCGCAGTGCGTTTTGGGAAACCACGATTTGCACTTACTTGCGGTGGCTTACGGTGTGCGACCTGCGCATCACAGCGACACCTTGGCTTCGGTGTTAGATGCCAGCGACCGCAGCGCGATGCTGGACTGGTTGTGCAAACAAGCGATGGCGCTGCAAATACAGCAAGCAGGACACACCTTGCTGATGGTCCACGCAGGCGTCTTGCCCCAATGGAGTTCGGCAACCGCGATGGCGCTTGCTGGTGAGGTAGAAGCGGTGTTACGCAGCACCAATCTCATCGATTTTTTACACCACATGTACGGCAGTACGCCCACCGCGTGGAGCGATGAACTAACAGGCGCAGACCGATTGCGAGTGATTGTGAATGCACTCACGCGCATGCGGTTTTGCAACGCAAAAGGAGAGATGGAGTTCACCAGCAAGGAAGCTGTCAGTGGCGCACCCGCTGGGTTTATGCCGTGGTTTGACGTTCCCGGTCGGCAAACCGTCCAAGACACCGTTGCCTTTGGCCACTGGTCTACGTTGGGTAAGTTAAACCGCAATGACGTCTTTGCCCTTGATACCGGCTGCGTGTGGGGCGGTTGCTTGAGCGCCCTGCGCTTAGACGGCCTGGGCCCTGATCAGCGCTGGGTGCACCACG
>JAIPDD010000140.1 GCA_021737875.1 Sulfuritalea sp. | reverse complement strand
AGGTTCCCATACCCGTGCAAGGTGCATCGACCAAAACACGGTCGATCTTTCCAGATAAGCGCTTTACTCGCTCATCACGTTCATGGGCAATGGCTGCAGGATGCACATTGGACAAGCCGCTACGCGCCATACGGGGTTTAAAAGAGTCGAGCCGGTGTGCAGAGGTATCAAACGCATACAAGCGCCCAGTGCTGCGCATGCTTGCCCCAATCGCCAGCGTTTTACCGCCCGCACCCGCACAAAAATCAACCACCATCTCGCCGCGCTTGGCATCGACCAGCATCGCCAGCAACTGAGAACCTTCGTCCTGGACCTCAAACTCGCCCTTAAGAAAGGCCTCGTTTTTATTCAGCGCAGGTTTGCCCGCAATGCGCAGACCCCATGGGGAAAAGGGCGTTGGAACCGCTTTGATTCCTGCTTTTGCCAGTTCTTTTTGAACATCAGCCCGCTTGGCCTTGAAGTCGTTCACCCGCAAATCCAAACCAGCACCCAAGTTCAGGCTTCCGACCAAAGGCCAAAATTCTTCCCCTAATTGGTCTTTGAGAGGTTGAACCAACCATTCGGGCAAATTATGGCGATGGCGCTCCATCAGGTCATCGGGTTGGACCTTTTCACATTGGTCAAGCCAGTTTTTTTCTTGATCGGTTAATGCGCTTCTTAAAAAATCACCCGGGCCATAAAACCCCAAAATAGCCAAACGCCTTTCTTTGGGCCCGCTGCCTGAAGGGGCCAGATGATCAAACAGAAGTTTCTTACGCAAAACGGTATAGACCGTCTCAGCCATGGTTGCCCTTTCACGGGGGCCAAGGCCCCGGTGATCACGGAAAAAACGGGAAACAGTCGCGTCGGCAGGATGGTCAAATTTAAGCGTGAGGCGGACCAACTCGGAACAGGCTTCTAATAGGGCTTTTGGATGCATAAGCTTCGATTGTCCCATGAGTGAAGAAAAACTCCCTCCCCTCATCTCCACCGCGCGTGGACTTTACCGCCATTACAAGGGCAATCTGTACGAGGTCATCGATACCGTTCGTCACAGTGAAACGCTGGAACCGATGACCTTGTACCGCGCCCTCTACGCAGACAAAGGCCTATGGGTCAGACCGGCCGCGATGTTTGAAGAAGTGATCGAATTCGAAGGCATCAAACAAGCCAGGTTTCAAAAATTAAAAGACAACGCCCAAGGGCGCGATTAGAAGGTTTCGCCTGAAACCAAGGCCCTCACCACGCGTGGATAGATCAGGTGCTCTTGGGTGAGCACCCTGTCGGCAAGACTCTTATCAGTGTCTTGCGGCAGCACGGGCACCACGGCTTGCGCAAGAATCGGCCCGAAGTCAAGCTCAGCAGTGACTCGGTGAACAGTGGCCCCGGCAAATTGACACCCTGCATCAATCGCCCTTTGGTGCGTATGCAAGCCCGGAAATGCGGGTAACAACGACGGGTGAATATTGATTAAACGGCCTTCAAATTGGGCGACAAATGCGGGGGTCAATATCCGCATAAAACCTGCCAAAACAACCAAGGCGGGTTGGTCAGGCAAGTCGTAATGGGAAATAGCCACAGCCAGCGCTTGATCAAAAGACGCGCGGCTTGCAAAGGTTTTGTGGTCAATGGTTTGTGTGGGTATGCCCTGCTTTTGAGCGAAACCCAATCCTTGCGCATCATGCCTGTTGCTTATCACTGCCGCAATGCGAGCGCCAAAGTGTTTCTCCCAGGCCTGCGTTTGTGCCGCACGGACGATGGACGCCATATTGGAGCCCCCGCCAGAAATCAAAATCACAATATTTTTCATAGGGATGGGATTATCACAACAAGCCTCTCTGCAAGGATTGTCCCGACTTAGACAGCAAGAAAAGCACGACCGTGCTAAATTAGACCTGTTTAGACCCTTATTTACAACGTCTCGATTTTTGGAGCTCCCTGTATGGATTTAGCTTTTACACCGCAAGAACAAAAATTTCGTGAAACCATACGCTCTTGGGTGCATGACAACTTGCCGCGCGAACTTTCTCACAAAGTACATAACTCTTTGCAACTGACGCGTGAAGATATGCAGCAATGGGGCAAGATTTTGGGCAAAAAAGGCTGGCTTGGCCATGCTTGGCCAAAAGAGTTTGGTGGTCCGGGTTGGAACGCCATTGAAAAACATTTGTTTGAAGAAGAGTGTGCTCTTGCAGGCGCACCGCGCGTCGTTCCTTTTGGGCCAGTGATGGTTGCCCCCGTCATCATGGCGTTTGGAAATGCTGAACAACAGAAACGATTTTTACCAGGTATCGCAAGCGGTGACGTGTGGTGGAGCCAAGGTTATAGCGAGCCTGGGTCGGGTTCGGATTTAGCCTCGCTCAAAACCCGCGCGGAACGTGTTGGCGACAAATACATCGTCAATGGGCAAAAAACATGGACCACTTTGGGCCAGTATGGCGAATGGATTTTCTGCTTGGTCCGCACCAGTTCTGAAGGCAAGCCGCAAACCGGCATCAGCTTTTTACTTGTTGACATGAAATCGCCTGGGGTGACGGTTCGGCCCATTATTTTGCTAGATGGCTCAGCCGAAGTGAACGAAGTGTTTTTCGATAACGTGGAAGTTCCTGCAGAAAATTTAATTGGGGAAGAAAATAAAGGCTGGAACTACGCCAAACACCTGTTGGCCCACGAGCGAACCAATATTGCCGATGTCAACCGCGCTAAGCGCGAGTTGGAGCGGCTAAAACGGATAGCAAAGGCTGAAGGCGTGTTTGATGACGTGCGTTTTCGCGATGAAATTGCCAAGCTAGAAGTCGATGTGATTGCCTTGGAAATGCTCGTCTTAAGAGTTTTGGCCGCTGAAAAATCAGGGAAACAATCTTTAGACATTGCCGGTTTACTCAAAATTCGCGGCAGTGAGATTCAGCAGCGATATAGCGAATTGATGATGCTCGCCGCAGGGCCGTTTTCACTTCCCTTGATTCGCGAGGCTATGGAAGCCGGATGGCAAGGCGACTCGGTCGGCCAAGCCCATTGCGCACCCCTGGCTTCGAGCTATTTCAACATGCGTAAAACAACGATTTATGGTGGGAGCAACGAAGTCCAACGCAATATCGTGTCGCAATTTGTACTTGGCTAAACGCTAAGCGAAACCAATTAAGGAAATACCATGGATTTTGATTTCTCTGATGACCAAGAACAGCTGCGCGACGCGGTCCGCAAATGGGTTGATAAAGGCTATTCGTTTGATCGCCGCCGCGCCATAGAAAATTCGGGCGGTTTTGACCGCGATGCATATAACGCGCTGGCCGAACTCGGATTGACTGGGCTGTATGTTCCTGAAGAGCATGGCGGAATGGGCATGGGGCCTGTTGAAGGCATGGTGGTTATGGAAGAGCTCGGGCGCGGCATCGTGTTGGAACCGCTAACCCAAGCGCTTATCGCAGGCGCGGTGATCGCGGGCTATGCAGAACCCAACGTTAAAGCCCAGTCGCTACCCGCGATTGCAGACGGAAGCGCCCTGGTTGTTCTCGCTTACCAAGAGCGCGCTGCCAGGTATGCGCTTGAGTCCTGTGATGCCAAGGCCACGCAAGCGCCCGGCGGCTACGTGCTCAACGGGTCCAAAAGCATTGTTCCGGTCGGTGACTTGGCGGATGCATTTTTGGTTCCCGCCAAAGTCAATAGTCAACTTGGACTTTTTTTGGTGGAGCGCAAATCTAGCGGTGTCACCACCCGCGGTTACGGTACCCAAGACGGCGCCCGAAGCGCTGAGCTGGGTTTTAAAAACTCTCCCGCTACGCTCATAACCACCGAAGGACTCACAGCGCTAGAACACGCGGTTGACATTGGCATTGCAGCAAGTTGTGCCGAGGCAGTGGGGGTTATGGATAAAACCATGGCCATGACAGCGGAATATCTCAATACCCGCAAACAATTTGGTACAACGATCAGTAGCTTTCAAGCCCTGCGTCACCGCGCAGCTGATATGAAAATGCAACTCGAGTTGGCTCGCTCCATGAGTTTTTACGCCAGTCTCAAACTTAACGCGCCCGAACCTGAGCGGCGAGCGGCTCTATCGCGCGCAAAGTACCAGCTCGGAAATTCGATGCGCTTCGTAGGCCAACAAGCTGTGCAATTGCATGGAGGAATTGGCGTTACCAATGACTATATCGTCAGCCATTACTTTAAAAAGCTCACCCAGCTGGAGATGACGTTTGGCGACAGCATGCACCACTTGGGCGAGGTCTCTAGCCGAATGCAAGATACCGCTGGAGTGTTTGCCTAAGCGCAGGCTTACTCTAAATCCCGAACTCGCAAGAAGCTTGCAAATTTTGGCAAGCCTTGCGGCGTTCGGTCGCGATACCGATAACTCACTTGTGCCCCAATCGGGGGCGGACTTGCGCGCTGTGCATCCGTAAATCCAGTGCCCAGTGCAAACTTCTTTCCATTGGGCATTTCAAGTAGCAAAGCGCCCATCTGCCCCGAAAATTTTCCGGTTCCAGGAATATGGGCAATCACTCGCGCCTCCGCATCGGCGTGAAGTTTAAGTTTGCGCACATCATTGGTCCGGCCGGCTCGCCAAGGTGCATCTAAGCGGTGCAGTACCAGCCCTTCTCCGCCCAGTGCCACTACCTGCAACAGCCTAGCCTGTAAGGAAGCAGCATCAGCCACTTCGGTTTGGTCAATGGACTTCAGCCAAGGAATTTGTGTCTTGCGAACCTCTTGCTGCAGGCGTAGGCTGCGCTGGGAGAACGTTTCACGGGGATGCGGGGAGTCAAACACCATATAGGTGATTTTTTTCCATTCGGCATCCACGGGATCCGCCTTGCGGACAGCGCCAGAAAGCGCATCAAAAGTTCCTCGCCCCATCCATAACTCGCCGTCCAAAGGTTCTTTGGGCAAGGACTCTAAAAACCACAGAGGGGCATTGATCAAAAGGCCACTTCGAAATCGCAACTCCTTGCCATCCCAAACGGCACGCACCCCATCTAATTTTTCGCTGACTGCATATGCGCTAGGGTCTAAATGCTTTTCCCAAGATGTTGCAAGTTCGACCTGCGACGTTTGGTTTTTCTCCGCATAGGCAGCAATGGCTGCTTGGGGTGCGATCAGCGGCGCGTAGGCCAATCCCAGCATCGCGGAACTGAGCGCCATTGC
>JAIPDD010000139.1 GCA_021737875.1 Sulfuritalea sp. | reverse complement strand
AAGGACACTCCGATACTTTTAAACGGCAATTGCATAAAGCAAATGCCTCACCTCGCCAAAATGTGGGTGGCGGTAACCCATTGACTCGCCGCAGACCCTCACGGGCTAACGGCAGCAAAGCCTTCGATTATATCCAAAATCGCGCAGCTTAGTCCTGTTCCAAAAACCTTTGCGCGTCTAGCGCAGCCATGCAACCCGTTCCTGCGCTGGTGATGGCTTGGCGGTACACATGGTCTTGAACATCTCCAGCGGCAAAAACCCCAGGAACACTGGTCATCGTTGCAAAGCCTTTGAGGCCGCTTTGGGTAACGATGTAGCCATTTTCTAGGGTGAGTTGGCCTTGAAAAATATCGGTGTTGGGCGCGTGGCCAATGGCAATAAAACAGCCTTGAAGCGCGATATCTTCGGTTTCTTCGGTTTTTGTACTTTTCAGGCGAACGCCTGTGACGCCAGAGGCATCGCCAAGAACCTCATCCAAGGTTTGAAAGGTTTTCAATACAATTTTTCCAGCGGCTACTTTTTCCATCAGCTTGTCAACCAAGATGGGCTCCGCTTTAAATTTATCGCGGCGGTGAATGAGGTACACCTTGCTGGCAATATTGGACAAATAAAGCGCTTCTTCAACGGCGGTGTTACCTCCGCCTACCACGCAACATGTTTGGTCACGGTAAAAGAACCCATCGCAGGTTGCGCATCCTGAGACGCCCCGCCCCATAAAAGCAGTCTCAGAGGGCAAACCAATGTATTTGGCCGAAGCGCCAGTGGCAATAATGAGCGCGTCACAGGTGTAAGTCGTGTCATCTCCGGTGAGCGTGAACGGTCTTTGGCTGAGATCGACTTTATTGATGTGGTCAAACAAAACAGAGGTTTTAAAGCGTTCTGCATGTTCCAAAAAACGCTGCATGAGTTCCGGACCTTGGACACCATGGACATCTGCCGGCCAGTTGTCGACTTCGGTTGTCGTCATCAGTTGCCCGCCCTGGGCCATACCGGTCACGAGAACGGGGTTGAGGTTGGCCCGGGCGGCGTAAACCGCTGCGGTATAGCCAGCAGGACCGGAGCCCAAAATCAAGACTTTGGCGTGTTGGGACTTGGACATGAAAATAGCCTTATTTTTGAAGTAACGGACGCAAAAAAGGGAGCCGCAAGCCGGGTCGCTTACCCGCTAGACTCGCAAAGCAAAGGCTTATTGTAAGAAGTTGACTTTGCCTCTCCCTTTGTTGGTTTGCTTTTGACCTTGGGGTAAGCTCTCGTATTGTTATTTTTCGCACTTTCAGGGCCCTGAGTACCGACGCCAATGACCTATTCGATCCATACACTGCATTCCAATCGTTCAGAACCTGCCCCACCCCCGAGCAGTTGGGAGCGGATTGCCAATGAAGGCGTTTTGATCGTGGGGCTGGTGTTTCTGTTGTTTTGGGCTGTTGCACTCATCAGTTACGCCCCGCAGGACACGGCTTGGACAACCTCAGGAACGGGTGCCGCTCTCGTGAACCGGGCTGGTCGCCTCGGTGCTTGGATTGCCGATGTGAGTTACTTTTTGCTTGGATATTCTGTTTGGTTGTGTGTTCTTGTTGCGGCGCGTGCATGGTTGTCGCTGCTCGCCAAAAGACTGCGATCGAGCACTGGACTAGAGGACGCGTACGGCGATGACCCCACACCGCAAGCATGGTGGCAAAGTAAAAAACTGATTTTTTGGCTTGGCTTACTAATGATGATCGATGCCAGCGCCGCTCTGGAGTGGACGCGGATGTACCGATTGGAGGGCCAATTGCCAGGACACAGTGGAGGCGTACTTGGCTATATTTTGGGGCTGCAGTCGATGCAAATCCTGGGTTTTGCGGGTTCTGGCTTGGTGTGTATTGGCTTGGCACTGTTGGGCATGTCTTGGACGTTTAACTTTTCGTGGGTTCGACTGGCGGAACAAACCGGCGCCTGGTTGGATGCCCGCTGGGAGTCACTGCGCGAACGGCGCGAGTTGGCGCAAGACATCGAACTGGGCCAACAAGCGGTTCGGGAACGCGAAGAGGTGCTGGCGGAAAGTCGCGATGAGATTGAGGTGCACTTGCACTCCCCACCTGTGCTGGTGGAGCCCGTATTGATAGATTTGCCGCCGAGTGCAAGGGTGGCAAAAGAGCGGCAAAAGCCCTTGTTCTCCGAAATGCCTGACAGCAAACTACCGCAGGTGGCCTTGTTAGACGAGGCCATCTTGCGCCAAGAGACGGTGTCTGCGCAAACGCTGGAAATGACCAGCCGAATGATTGAGAAAAAACTCAAAGATTTTGGCGTCGAAGTGCGCGTGGTTCTCGCACAACCCGGGCCGGTGATTACACGCTATGAAATTGAGCCTGCAATCGGTGTCAAAGGTTCGCAAATTGTAGGTTTGGCCAAAGACTTGGCACGGAGCTTGAGTTTGGTTTCTATCCGTGTGGTGGAAACCATCCCTGGCAAAAACTACATGGCCTTGGAGTTGCCCAACGCCAAGCGCCAGTCCATTCGTTTGTCGGAAATTTTGGGTTCTCAGGTCTACAACGAAGCCAAATCAATGCTCACGATGGGCTTGGGCAAAGACATCATTGGAAACCCCGTGGTTGCCGATTTGGCCAAGATGCCCCACGTTTTGGTTGCTGGAACCACGGGTTCAGGCAAATCCGTGGGTATCAACGCCATGATTTTAAGTTTGCTCTACAAAGCCGAAGCCCGCGACGTTCGGCTGTTAATGATCGACCCCAAGATGCTAGAGATGTCGGTGTACGAAGGTATTCCGCACCTTCTCGCGCCGGTGGTGACCGATATGCGCCAAGCGGCTCACGGTTTGAATTGGTGCGTGGCTGAAATGGAAAAGCGTTACAAACTCATGAGCAAAATGGGTGTGCGTAACTTGGCTGGATTCAACGCCAAATTAGACGAGGCAACGGCTTTAGGCGAGTTTATTTACAACCCCTTTAGCCTAACGCCTGAGTCCCCTGAGCCCTTGCAGAGGCTGCCCCACATCGTGGTGGTGATTGACGAGTTGGCCGATCTGATGATGGTGGTTGGCAAGAAAATCGAGGAACTGATTGCGCGTTTGGCGCAAAAGGCCCGCGCCGCGGGAATCCATTTGATTTTGGCAACGCAACGCCCCAGTGTGGACGTCATCACCGGCTTGATCAAAGCCAATATTCCGACGCGCATTGCATTCCAAGTCAGCAGCAAAATTGACAGCCGAACCATCCTAGACCAAATGGGAGCCGAAGCGCTCTTGGGTATGGGGGATATGTTGTACATGCCCAGTGGTACTGGTTTGCCGATTCGGGTGCACGGCGCGTTTGTAAGCGATGAGGAGGTTCACCGCGTAGTGAAATACCTCAAAGAGCAGGGCGGCGAGCCCAACTATGTCGAAGGCTTGCTGGAAGGTGGAACCGTTGACGGTGACGAGTTGGACGCGGACGGTGGTAGTGCAAGTGAAAAAGACGTGCTTTATGACCAGGCGGTTGAAATTGTTTTGAAAAATCGCAAAGCCAGTATTTCTTTGGTCCAACGCCATTTGAAAATTGGCTACAACCGCGCTGCGCGTTTGGTAGAAGACATGGAAAAAGCAGGTCTGGTGAGTGCCATGAGTGGTAGCGGGCAGCGTGAAATTTTGGTGCCGTCGCGCGCTGAATAAACAAAGACGGCTTCACGGCGACCCTCATAAACACACCCTATGCGAATCTCATTTTCTATTGCACTGATTGCCGCTTGTCTGTCGTTTCCCACATTCGCCTCGGGTCTAGAAAGCCTGGAGTCTTTTGTCAAAACGGTGAAGTCTGGTCGCGCAAACTTTGTCCAAACGGCGACTTCACCTGCCAAGGCGGGACAAGTAGCACGGGTTAAAACGTCAAGCGGAACTTTTGAATTTATTCGCCCCAACCGGTTTCGGTTCTTGTACCAAAAACCCTTTGAACAATCGATTGTTGCTGATGGCCAGACCCTGTGGCTTTTTGATGTGGATCTCAATCAAGTGACTGCCCGAAAACAAGCCCAAGTGATGGGAAGTACCCCCATTGCTTTGGTCGCTTCAGCTCCAGACTTACGCGCCTTGCAAGCAGAGTTTGTGATCACAGATGCAGCGTCCGCTGACAAGGCAAGTGAAGGATTGCAGTGGGTGCTAGCTACGCCTCGCGCTAAAGACAACGCCCTGCGCAGTGTACGAATGGGTTTCAAGGGTAATACCTTGTCAGTGCTTGAAATGGAAGACAGTTTTGGCCAACAGTCGGTTCTTCGTTTTTCCAGTTTTGAAGTGAACGCTGGGATCGACGCAGCCACCTTCGCCTTTAAACCTCCAGCCGGTGCGGATGTGATCCGACAGTAGATAAAGGGCGCAATCAAGCGCCCTTAAATCAATTTTCTGAAGGGTGTTTGACTTCCCAAGGAGGAGTCCAGTCGCCAGCCACACGCAGATTGATACCTGCATCATCCTCAATCACCTTGCACACGGTCATTTCTCCGGCAGCCTTGCCATAACGCTCCTGCGCAAGTTCAAAACGTTGGTGCGTAGCGCGGGTCAGTTCATTGCGCGTGCCCATTTGTTGCACCAATTCATCAATGAGCGCTAAGTCTTTTAAGCACAACTCCAAGCGAAAGGAGGGGTCGTAGTGCCCTGCAAAAATAGACGGCACGTCATGTTGCATCACAAAACTTTCAGCTGCACCGCCTTTCATAGCGCTCCACCAAACCGCAGGTTCAATCCCTGCCAGTTTGGCTGTCACCATGGCCTCGCCTATGGCAGCTGCATGAATAAGCCAAAGCTGGTTGTTCACCAGTTTGGCAACATAGCCGTTTCCATAAGCACCCACCCTGCGGATTTCCCCGACCAATTTCAAAACCGGCTCTACAAAATGGATTGCAGCGTCAGTTCCGCCTACGAAGAGGATCATGTCCCCGCGGATGGCGGAGTCAATCGATCCTGTGACAGGGGAGTCGACAGGCATGCCACCTGCAGCTTCAAATTCCGTACCTAACTCACGCATCAGCTTTGGACTACTGGTGGTCATGTCAATCCAAGCTTTGGCCTTACATTGCGTACTCAAAAAACCGTGTGCTCCACGAACCACTTGTTCAATTTCTTTGGGCCCGAAGACCATCGTAAACACAATATCAACCGCGTCTAT
>JAIPDD010000138.1 GCA_021737875.1 Sulfuritalea sp. | reverse complement strand
CCCGGGCTTAGAAGTTGCGGGAGTGATTGAGGCGGGCGATACCCAGGCCATGGCTGCGGCCAAGCTTGCAGTGGGTGACCGTGTGTGTGCTTTGGTGGCTGGAGGCGGGTATGCGCAGTGGTGTGTTGCGCCGGTAGCGCAATGTTTGCCAACTCCGCATGGGCTGACTGACGTGCAAGCGGCCAGTTTGCCTGAGACTTTTTTCACCGTATGGAGCAACGTGTTTGACCGCGGTCGTTTGAAGCAGGGCGACACATTGCTGATCCAAGGGGGCAGCAGTGGCATTGGCGTGTCAGCCATCCAAATGGCAAAAGCCTTTGGTGCAACCGTGATCGTTACTGCGGGTAGCGACCAAAAGTGCGCAGATTGTTTGGCTATAGGTGCGGACCATGCCATCAACTACAAGACCCAGGATTTCGAAGCTGAAACTTTGCGTTTGACGCAGGGCAGGGGCGCAGATGTGGTGTTAGACATGGTGGCCGGCCCCTACATTGCCAAAGAGTTGAACTGTTTGGCTGAAGATGGACGCTTGGTGGTGATTGCGGTTCAAGGTGGTGTGCAGGCGGAGATCAACGCTGCTTTGGTCATGCGTAAGCGCTTGACGATCACCGGGTCTACCCTGCGCATTCGGCCCATCGCTTTCAAGGCAGCTATTGCAAACAATTTATTGCAGCATGTTTGGCCTTTGATTGCTTCTGGGCACATTCGGCCTATGGTGCATGCCGTATTTCCAGCCGCTGATGCAGCCAAAGCGCATGCCATGATGGAATCAGGCCAGCATGTTGGAAAAATAGTTTTAAGCTGGGATGCAGTATGAAAAAATTGATCGCTGGCAACTGGAAAATGAATGGCTCTCTGCAGTCCAATACAGCCTTGGTACAGGCCTTGTTGTCCAACGCAGCCCAATGGAAGTGCGACGTTGCGCTTTGTGTTCCGGCGCCCTATCTCTCACAGCTGCAGTCTTTAAGCAAAGCCAGCCCCTTGCTGTTTGGCGCCCAAGATGTGAGCATGCACGAAGCAGGCGCATATACCGGCGAGGTCTCGGCAGCAATGCTCAAGGACTTTGACTGCCGTTATGCCATTGTGGGTCATTCGGAAAGACGCCAGTTTCATGCTGAAAACGATGCGTTGGTTGCGGCCAAAGCCCAAAAAGCCTTGGCATTTGGCATCACGCCCATTGTTTGTGTCGGTGAAACCTTGCAGGAACGGGAGGCTGGATTGACAGAGGAAGTGGTGAAGCGCCAACTGGCCGCGGTGATCCACGTCAATGGCCATTGCATCAGTGAAATCGTTTTAGCGTATGAGCCTGTGTGGGCTATTGGCACGGGTAAAACCGCAACGCCTGAGCAAGCGCAACACGTCCATGCCGTTTTGCGCGGCCAATTGCGCGCGGCAAGCGCCCATGCGGACCGTGTTCACATTGTTTACGGTGGCAGCATGAACGCAGCCAATGCCGCGCAATTGCTAGCGCAGCCCGATATTGATGGTGGTTTGGTGGGTGGTGCGTCGCTCAAAGCGGCTGATTTTTTATCTATTATTGCGGCAGCCCATTGATGTGCGTTGTGCGCTTGTTTGTTTTTAGGAGTTGAAGATGAGTTTTGTTGTTACCTTGATTTTGACGGTCCAGATGATTTCTGCAGTGGCCATGGTGGGTTTGATTTTGGTGCAGCATGGCAAGGGCGCTGACATGGGCGCAGCCTTTGGCAGTGGCGGCTCTGGAAGCCTTTTTGGCGCCAGTGGAAGTGCCAACTTTTTATCTCGTACCACGGGCATTTTGGCGACGGTCTTCTTTGTGAGCACCTTGGCATTGGCCTATTTTGGCAACCTACGCCCGGCCAGCACGGGCAGCGTTTTAGAAAATGCAGCCGCACCCGCTACCGCACCCGCCGCACCTGCGAGTGAAAACGCACCAGCAACTTCTGGGGCAGCCCAAATTCCATCGAAATAATGGATTTCTCTCTGATTTTCGCTCTGAGACGTGCGGGAATCAGGGTAAACTCGTAGGCTAGTTGGAAAGCAATACAAGCCGCAAGGCACCTCACGCAATCCAGACAACTGAGAGCCGCCGTCGTGGTGAAATTGGTAGACACGCTATCTTGAGGTGGTAGTGGCGAAAGCTGTGCGAGTTCGAGTCTCGCCGACGGCACCAATTCAATCGCACACACCTTGGAATGCAAGGTGTGTGCAAGAAACATTGATCAGTATTGCCAGATGAACCTTGATAACTATCTTCCTGTACTTTTGTTCATACTGGTTGGCGTTGCTGTTGGCGTAGTTCCACAGATTTTGGGATACATCCTCGGGCCCAACCGCCCTGACGCCGCCAAAAACTCCCCTTACGAATGCGGTTTTGAAGCCTTTGAAGACGCACGGATGAAATTCGACGTGCGCTACTACTTGGTGGCTATTTTGTTTATCTTGTTCGACTTGGAAATTGCGTTTCTCTTTCCTTGGGCGGTATCGCTCAAAGAAATTGGACCCGTGGGTTTCTGGTCGGTCATGGTTTTTCTTGGCATTCTGGTCGTAGGCTTTGTTTACGAGTGGAAAAAAGGCGCCCTGGACTGGGAGTGATGCAATGATTGAAGGTGTACTCAAAGAAGGCTTTGTCACTACGAGTTACGACTCGGTGGTGAACTGGGCCAAGACGGGCTCGATTTGGCCGATGACGTTTGGATTGGCATGCTGCGCGGTGGAGATGATGCACGCTGCGGCTGCCCGTTACGACCTGAGCCGCTTTGGCTCAGAAGTATTTCGTGCCAGTCCCCGCCAGTCGGATTTGATGATTGTGGCGGGAACCCTGTGCAACAAGATGGCGCCCGCTTTGCGCAAGGTATATGACCAAATGTCAGAGCCGCGCTGGGTTATCAGCATGGGCTCCTGTGCCAACGGCGGCGGCTATTACCACTACAGCTATTCCGTGGTGCGCGGCTGTGATCGGATTGTCCCCGTCGATGTGTATGTGCCCGGTTGCCCTCCAACGGCTGAAGCGCTGGTGTATGGGATTTTGCAGTTACAGCAAAAAATCCGCCGCACTGAAACCATTGCGCGGGCTTGATTTCAAACTATGACTGTATTTTCTATCCACCCCGAAGACACCAAGGCCGCGGTTGCGCTGGCCTTGGGCGACAAAGTCAAACGCATCTCTGTTGACTTAGGCGAAGTCAAAGTCTTGGTTGTTGCCAAGGATTACCACGCAGCAGCCCAAATTTTGCGTGATGCGCCTGGCTGCAAGTTTGAGCAATTGATGGACTTGTGCGCAGTCGATTATTCAGAGTACGGAACAGGCCAACACGAAGGACCACGCTATTGCATCGTGAGCCATTTGCTGTCGATCAGCTTGAACCAGCGGGTGCGTCTGAAAGTGTTTGCTGAAGATGACAGCATGCCCATGGTCGAATCAGTCAATGACATTTGGAACGCTGCCAACTGGTTTGAACGCGAAGCCTTTGATTTGTTTGGCGTTGTCTTTGAAGGCCACGAAGATTTGCGCCGAATCCTCACCGATTACGGTTTTATCGGCCATCCATTCCGAAAAGACTTTCCCACCACGGGCCACGTTGAAATGCGCTACGACGCGGAGCAGGCGCGTGTGGTGTACCAACCCGTCACGATTGAGACACGCGAAATCACGCCGCGCATTATTCGCGAAGACCATTACGGAGGCCTGCAGTAAGCAGTTGAGTGCATGGCTGAAATTAAAAACTACACCCTCAATTTTGGGCCCCAGCATCCTGCGGCCCACGGCGTCTTGCGCTTGGTCTTGGAGCTCGACGGTGAGGTGATTCAGCGGGCAGACCCGCACATTGGTTTGCTGCACCGCGCAACCGAAAAACTGGCTGAAACCAAAACCTATATGCAAGCGCTGCCGTATATGGACCGGCTCGATTACGTGTCCATGATGTGCAACGAACATGCCTACTGCTTGGCCATTGAAAAGTTGTTAGGCATCGAGGTGCCGGTTCGCGCGCAATACATCCGCGTGATGTTTGCAGAAATTACGCGCCTGCTCAATCACCTCATGTGGTTGGGTTCCCACGGCAATGATTGCGGCAGCTCCACGATTTTGATTTACACCTTCCGTGAGCGTGAAGACCTGTTTGACATGTATGAAGCCGCCAGCGGTGCCCGTATGCATGCCGCTTATTTCCGTCCGGGTGGTGTGTACCGTGATTTGCCTGACAGCATGCCCCAATTCAAAGCAAGTCGCGTTCGCAACGCCAAAGGCGTGGCTGAACTCAATAAAAACCGACAAGGTTCCTTGCTCGATTTCATCGACGACTTTACCCAGCGCTTTCCTGCGTGTTTGGAGGAGTACCACACCCTCTTGACCGATAACCGCATCTGGAAGCAGCGTACGGTCAATATCGGCATTGTCAGCCCAGAGCGGGCTCTCAATATGGGCTTCACTGGCCCGATGCTGCGTGGCTCTGGCATTGCTTGGGACTTGCGCAAAAAGCAGCCCTACGATGTGTACGACCAAATGGATTTTGATATTCCTGTGGGCAAGACCGGTGATGTGTATGACCGCTACTTGGTGCGCATGGAAGAGATGAAGCAGTCCAACCGCATCATCGAGCAATGCGTTGCATGGCTTAGAGCCAACCCGGGGCCGGTGATCACTGACAACCACAAGGTGGCCCCGCCATCTCGTGAGTCCATGAAAACCAATATGGAAGGGTTGATCCATCACTTCAAATTGTTCACCGAAGGTTTCCACGTGCCCGAAGGCGAAGCTTACGCTGCGGTTGAGCATCCCAAGGGTGAGTTCGGTATCTACATCGTCAGTGACGGCGCGAATAAGCCCTACCGACTCAAAATTCGCCCCCCGGGTTTTGCCCATTTGGCAGGTCTCAATGAGATGGCCAAAGGTCACATGATTGCGGACGCGGTGTCCATCATTGGCACGATGGATATTGTTTTTGGAGAGATTGACCGATGATCTCGCAATCAATGAAAACGCGCTTCGATCACGAAGTCGCAAAATTTCCTGCTGATCAAAAGCAATCGGCCGTGATGGCCTGTTTGGCTATCGTTCAGCAGGAGCTGGGATGGGTCAGCTCTGAGAGCGAAAAAGCAGTCGCTGAACACTTGGGCATGGCGCCCATGGCCGTTCATGAGGTGACGACTTTTTACAATATGTACAACCAAA
>JAIPDD010000137.1 GCA_021737875.1 Sulfuritalea sp. | reverse complement strand
GGAACAAATAAAACATCTTCCATGGCGTAACGCCATTGCAGCATGACGCTCAAACGGCTGAAATCAGAAGTATCGGGGGCGGCCACCATGCGATCAATCACTTCTTTTTGTAGCATAAAGTGCTGGTCTTCAATGCAGTCCACATACTGAAGCAAGTGAAACAAAATCGGCGTAGAGATGTTGTAAGGCAAGTTGCCGACCACACGCAATTTCGCAGGTGCACTATCGGCAAAACTGGGACTCTCAGTTCGACCGTGGGTGATCTGCAAAAAATCCACTTTAAGTACATCAGACTCAATGACGCGCAGTTGGGGATGTTCGCGCAGCCGCTTGGCCAAGTCGCGGTCGAGCTCGATCACTGTAAGTGCACCGAGACGCTCTACCAAAGGCTGCGTCAAAGCAGCCAAGCCGGGCCCGATTTCAACCATGTGCTGGCCGGGCAAGGGAGCGATAGCGCTCACGATAGCGTCAATGATGCCGGCGTCAGATAAAAAATGTTGTCCGAAGCGCTTTCGGGCGATGTGTTGCATGCAAATAGGAAAGTGCGAGCGGGGTTAAGGCTCGCGAATTTCCACAAATGCGCGGGCACGCACATCACGGGCCCAGGTTGCGTAAGCTTCTTCCGCTCGGGAGGCTTTTAAAGTGCTGCGCATCTGCTCGCGCTGCTGCGCCAAACTGAGCTCAACGCGCCTGCGTTCAATCAATTGAATCAGATGCACGCCAAAGCGAGAAACAACGGGTTGGCTGATTTCGCGGTCTTTCAGGCGGTCTAAAACCGCATCGAACTCGGGGACAAACATACCGGGAACAGACCAGCCAAGATCACCACCTTGGGCTGCGCTTCCATCTTGGGACACATCGCGGGCAGCCGCTTCAAAAGAAGTGGCTCCCGACATGATGCGTTGGCGTACTTCGGCCAAGCGGGCACTGGCTTGATTGGCAGTCAATTTCTCGGTAGTGCGCAACAAAATATGCCGTGCGCGGGTTTGAACAACGGTTTCAACCAAAGCGCCAGCGCGGCGATCAATGACCTTGAGAAGGTGAAAACCCGCATCAGAGCGAACCAACTCCGATACTGCACCAACGCCCAGTGCTTGGGTTGCCGTCACAAAACTCGCAGGATACCGGTCGGCGCGGCGCAGGCCCAATTGCCCACCATTTTTTCGTTCTGAGGCAGAAAACTCTTGGACTAAGGCCTCGAACTTTTCACCGGCAAGCACGCGGGCGCGCAATTGTTGGGCTTGGGTTTGGGCAAAGGTGATTTGGGATGGGGTTGGTTTTTCAGGCAGCGCAATTAAAAGCTGTGCGAGGTTGATGTCTTGTGCCAAAGGGTCGGTGTTCGTTGCTTGGCGATCGGCCAGTGCGCGGTCGACTTCGGTATCGCTGATACGCAAGCGGTTATCGACTTCGCGCTCATGCAAACGGGTGAGCATCAATTGGTCACGCAACTGATCTCTAAAAGTGGTGACACTGGAACCTTTGGCTTGCAGGCTTTTATGAAGTTGACTCACGTCCATTTGATTTTGTGCCGCCACATTGCGCTCTGCTTGGTCTATGGCGGCAGCATCGATGCGTATTCCTGTTTCACGCGCAAGCTGCAGCTGTGCGCGATCACTGATCATGCGTTCAAGCACTGCGCTTCGAAGTTCAGATGGGGAAGGCAGGGCCAGGCGTTGTTGCGCCCGTTGCTCGGTGACTTGCTGGATCTGAAGTGTTAATTCGGCATGGGTAATCGGCTCCGAGTTCACCAAAGCCACAATAAAGTCGGCTGCTTGGTTGGTTTGCGCGTGGCTGAGCGTGTTGCCAAAAAGAAGGAGGGCGATGGCCCAAGTGTGCAATTTCATAGTGATCAATCGTAATTACTGAAACGGCTGAGAGTGCTGCCGGTATCTCGCAGGTTTTGGTAGCGTGAAATATTGGTTGTTAAGGATTTTTGAGGGCTGAGTCCTAAACGGGTGAAACCCACAAACTCTAACTGAAACATCACACTGGAAGTGGAGGTATTCACACTAGTTTGGACGCGGTCTAAGACCACGCGGCCCAACCAACAGCCCGCATCGTACTCGAGGCCCAAGACAGTATTGATAAGGCGACCCTCTGTGAGGCTGTAATTGACGCGTCCTACGGCATAGTAGCGCCCTTCACCCTCGCCTTGACCCGCACCTAAATTACGCCCTTTGTCGCCCCATAGATCGTTCAGCGGCCACTGGCCACTGGCTTCGATTTGTTCGCTCAAATTGCGTTGAAAGCGGTAAGCCATATTGAAAACACGGTAGTTACCTGGGGTGTAGCGTGCACCCACCACGGCCCGGCCTAACTCGTCGGTTTTGCCGTTGTACTGCAGCATCGAGTCCAGCATCCAGCGCTCATTGACATTCACACCGGCACTTAGAAGCACATCGCTAAAACCTGCCAATGCGCCAGTAACCAATTGGTCGGCAAAGCGCAGTCTTTGCGCGACTCCAAACCGGGCGAGTTGAGCGCCTGAGTCGGCGTCTAAGTAACGTGTCGTCAGTCCGAGCGTAAGCAAATTGTTATCAGAGATTTTGTCATTTCCCACATAGGCATTTTCGGTAAAGATCGTGGCGAAATTAAAGTCGTTTAATCCGGTGTCGTAATTGGGAAGAAGACTTTGGTTGACATAAGGTGTGTTGACGTAGAAGGCACGCGGCTCTAACGTTTGTAGCAAACTTCTTCCACCCAAAGTGGTTTCGCGCTCGAATACCAATCCACTGTCTAGGCTGAACGTTGGCACCGTACTTGCCGCCGTTTGGCTGCCGTTGTAAATCGCATCGTACTGGTAGCCTCGGGTGTGCAGTTGGAGTTTGGGAGTGATAAAACCGGCCGGACGAATAAACGGGTAGCTGACTTGGGCTAAGCCAAAAATTCGTTGTGCGTTGGGCTGACCGGTTAACTTGCTTAGTGATTCAAACTGCGTAAAGTCACCGTCGATCGACCAATCAAACCCTGCCGTGTTGTAGCGGGCGTAGCGACCGGTCAATTGAGGCGAGCGGTCATAGGGCGGCGTAATCGGTGCGCCGATGTCTTGCAGGGTTTGCCATTTCAAAACTTTGACACTCGATGAAAAATAGCCTCTTCCCCAAGACGCTGTCACATCGGCTGGCAGCAAGCGTGGCGAGGCGCCTGGGGCTAGAGTGGCATTGGGAAAGTCCCGCCAATAGTCATCATCGCTCACCCGACTGATGTTAAGGGCGACCCCCACCCCGCCGATGGGGGTGCTCATGGCGCCGTTATGAACCAAGGACCCGCTCCAGCGGTTGAGGTTTCGCAGCTTGTCCGCTGGCATGTAGCTCATGCGGGCAGTACCTGCGTAACTGGGCTCAAGGTAGCGAAACTCTCCGCCCACATTGACACCGCGGGCAGCCATGTAGACCGGAGTGAGGGTGGCATCGCGGTTGGGCGCAATGTCAAAGTAATAGGGGGTCGTTACTTCGGTGCCGTTGGCTGTGTCAAAGGCAACCGTGGGCGGCAAAAACCCAGATTTGCGCTTACTTGAGAGCGGAAAACTGATTGGTAAAACGCCAAGTACGGGAACTCCTTTGAAATACAAAAACGCGCTCTGAGCAACACCAATGTCTTCGTCGTTGTCAAAATCAATGCGGGCGGCTTTGAGAATCCAATCAGGGAGCCAGTCGGGGCCAGGTTTACGTCTACATGTCGTGTAGGTCGCTTGGTGAACGCTCAGGTGGGTGCTGTCAATAAAATCAGCGCGTTTGGCTTGCCCGTGGGCGTCGTTTTGTAAAAATTGGTAGCTTGGTTCAGTGAAAAAACCTTTGAAAGCATCCAACTCCACCTCCATATAAGGGCCTTCGTAACGATTGCCGTCACGGTTGACAAGGACATTGCCCTTGGCACGGGCCATGTCGGTCGCGTGCTCGTACTCCAACCGGTCACCCTTAACGACCATCCCAGGTTTACGCAGCACGGCATTGCCTTCTGCAATAGTTTCTAAATCGGTACTTCCGCTAAGTGCATCGGCCTGAACAAAAACAGGTGCAGATTTCGTTTGCTCTTTGTTGATATCTGCTTCAAGGCGGGCGGTAGGCTTAAGACGCAGCGGCGGGTCTGTGACGGTTTGGGCCAAACCATAGTCAGCCATGCCCAGCCAAAGCACCATTCCAGCGCACATAAGCAGACTTCGACAAGACCCCTGCGCAGGGAAGCCAGGCACTAAATAAGACATGAAGAGGCGGGATAGATCACAAAAAGATAGAAAATGGATTATCCATGACCCCGGCCCTCCTCCTTTGCACTCCCCCTTAACCATGCCATTGCCAGAACCCGCCCCTCTTAAGCCCGCCATTGATCCGATCGAGCAAGCGCCGTTGTGGCAAGACGAGCAAAGAAAAAAACAGTTTCAATCTTGGCTGGAGGGAATCAGCGAACGCTTTTCCCTTGACCGTGCGAGCGTTCGTCTAGCTTCAGCGGATGCCAGTTTTCGGCGGTATTTGCGCGTGAACACCAAGCAAGGGGCGTTCGGACCCACCTTGATCATCATGGACGCGCCGCCAGACAAAGAAAACAGCCAGCCTTTCGTCCAGATAGCCACACTTTTAGAAAATGCGGGTATTCGCTCGCCGCAGGTGCTGGATTGGAATGAGCCCCATGGATTCATGCTGCTTACCGATTTAGGCAGCCTCACCATGATGCAAGTGATGGACCCGAAACGTCCGCCTCCGCTGGATTTGTATTTGCAAGCCATTGACGCATTGATTGCGTGGCAGTTGGCCTCGCGCGAAGGTGTATTACCGCCGTATGACTACGCACTGCTTCGCCGTGAGATCGATCTTTTCCCTCAGTGGTACCTGAAAGAACACCGCAAAGCCACACTCAACGCAAAACAAACCAAGGTAATGGAAGACGCGTTTGAAGCAATCATCGCTAGCAACCTGCGTTGGCCTTCTGTGTACGTTCACCGTGACTTCATGCCCCGTAATTTGATGGTGGCCGATGACACGCAATCCCTTGGTGCTTTGGGTGTGTTGGATTTTCAAGATGCGGTGTACGGCCCGATCACTTATGACATCGCCAGTCTCATGCGCGATGCATTTTTGAGCTGGGACGAAGATTTTTGTTTGGATGTCACTATTCGGTACTGGGATAAAGCTCGAAAAGCCGGATTACCCGTGGGTGATGATTTTGGAGAGTTTTACCGTGGCGTAGAGTGGATGGG
>JAIPDD010000021.1 GCA_021737875.1 Sulfuritalea sp. | reverse complement strand
GTTTTTTGACCAAAGCGGCCTTTTTCACACAAGAGGTCGGCGGTTTTGCTGTAGAGCATGGTGGCGCGTTCAACCGAGCGGCGCTTGCGGATCGCCCAGCCAATGTCGTTACCGGCCAAATCACCCATACGGAAGGGGCCCATGGCCATGCCAAACTTTTCCATGGCTTTGTCGACCTGCTCTGGCGTACAGCCTTCGTCAAGCAAGAAACCGCCTTGGCGGCCGTACTGCTCGATCATGCGGTTGCCAATAAAGCCATCGCAGACACCGGAAACCACGGCTGTTTTGCGGATCTTTTTCGCAACCGCCATGACGGTTGCCATCACGTCCAGCGCTGTCTTGGCGCCGCGCACCACTTCCAGCAGCTTCATCACGTTCGCGGGGCTAAAGAAGTGCAAGCCGACCACGTCTTGGGGGCGTTTGGTGAAGTTGGCAATTTTGTTGACGTCTAGCGTTGAGGTGTTGGTTGCCAAAATCGCGCCGGGCTTCATGACACGGTCGAGTTCTTTGAAGACCGCTTCTTTCACGCCAATTTCTTCAAACACCGCTTCGATGACCATATCGGTCGTGCTGAGGTCGTCGTAGCTCAAGGTGGTCGTCAACAAGGCCATGCGTTGGTCGTATTTGTCTTGCTTGAGCTTGCCTTTTTTAACCTGGGCTTCGTAGTTTTTGCGGATGGTCGCAAGACCGCGGTCAAGCGCGTCTTGCTTCATCTCAAGCATCTTCACTGCAATGCCTGCATTCAAGAAGTTCATCGCAATGCCACCGCCCATGGTGCCCGCACCAATCACGGCAATGCTCTTGATCTCACGCAAAGGCGTGGTTGATGGCACATCTGGAATTTTGGAAGCAGCGCGCTCACCCAAGAACAGGTGACGCAAAGCGCGGCTCTCGGAAGTCCACATCAGGTTGATAAAAATCTCGCGCTCGGTAGCCATGCCTTCTTCAAATTTCTTTTTGCTGGCCGCTTCAACCGCGTCAATGCACTTCAAAGGCGCGGGGTAGTTTTTCGACATGGCGCCAACCATATTGCGCGTGAACTGAAAGTACGCGTCTCCTTGCGGGTGTTTGCACGGCAGATCACGCACCAAGGGCAGAGGCCGCGTTGCAGCGACAGAGCGGGCATATGCCAAGGCTTCTTCCGCCAAAGATTCCGCTGAAGCCGATATAGCGTCAAACAATTTTTGGCCAGGCAACATGGCCAGCATTTCGCTCTTGATGGCTTCGCCGCTGACAATCATATTGAGCGCAGGCTCAATGCCCAGCACGCGAGGCAAGCGCTGGGTACCGCCAGCTCCGGGGAGCAAGCCTAATTTGACTTCAGGCAAAGCCACGCTGGTGCCAGGCGCTGCAATACGGTAATGGCAACCGAGGGCCAGTTCCAAGCCGCCGCCCATCACAACCGTGTGGATCGCTGCAACAACGGGCTTGCTTGATTTTTCCAACAGCAAGATCACGCTGTTGAGGTTGGGCTCTTGCATCGCTTTGGGAGAACCAAATTCGCGGATATCGGCACCGCCGGAGAATGCTTTTCCTGCACCGGTAATCACAATGGCTTTCACCGCTGCATCGGCTTGGGCTTGTTCCATACCGTGGGCGATTCCTTGGCGCGTAGCCAAGCCCAAACCATTGACCGGTGGGTTATCCAGCGTAATGACGGCAATGTCGCCGTGGACTTTGTAATGGGCAGTCATGCATTCAATCCTTGAAAAATAGTGAAGCGAAGAAAATTAATCTCAGGTGTGATCTTAAAGGCGATCTCAAAATAGAACGGTCGTTCTTTTTTGTCAAATTGTAGGTGTTTTCTAAAGCCAGCTTTTGAAGTTTGTCTCCGCAGAGACTTAAACGCCCAACCACTCCTGGCAAATCGCTGGGCGGTCTGCCAAGGCCTGCGGGGTGCCATCAAAAACCACTTGGCCGTGGCCGATTACCACCGCGCGGTGGGCAATGTGCATGGCAAGCGCCAGCTTTTGCTCCATTAGTACGATGGCCACCCCACTTTGCGCCAAATCTTGCAAGACCTTGGCGATGGTTTTCACCATCTGGGGTGCCAAGCCTTCGCTGGGCTCATCGGCCACCAACAATTGGGGCTGCCCCATCAGCGTTCGGCCCAAGGCCAGCATTTGCTGCTCTCCGCCCGATAGGCTTGCGCCTAAGGCGTGCTGGCGCTCTTGAAGCTTGGGGAACAAACCGTAGACCGTTTGAAACAACGCTTCTGAAGACGGCGTGTTTGTCTTGAGCCCCAGCAATAAATTTTGATGCACTGACAGCGTGGGAAAAATATCGCGGCTCTCGGGCAAGTAGCCCACGCCCATTTGGGCGATGTCAAAGGCTTTGCGTCCGGCCAAAGCTTGGCCGTTCCAAACCACCGATCCGCTGCACGGCAACTGGCCGACCAAGGCGCGGGCCAGCGTGGAGCGGCCTGAGCCATTGCGGCCCAAGACCGCCACGATTTCGCCCGGTGCGACAGACAAATCGATTCCGCGCAGTACATGGCTTTTGCCATAAAAAGCATGGAGTTGCTTGACTAAAAGTCCGTTCATACGCGTTACGCTGAAACTGGATCTGAAACTGGAAAATCGCCAAGGTAGGCTTCTTGAACCGCCACATTGGCGCGAATAGCCTGTGGCGTATCAAAGGCCAAGAGCTTGCCCTCGACCAAGACCGCAATCTTGTCAGCCAAACCAAAGACCACGCCCATGTCGTGCTCCACCATCAGCAGGGTTTTGCCATGTGTTGCGCTTTTAATCCGATCTAGAAAAAACAGGGTTTCGGTTTGGCTCATACCGGCGGTGGGCTCGTCCAGCAAGATCACATCGGCGCCGCTCCCTAAGGTAATTCCCAGCTCCAAGGCGCGCTGATCGGCGTAGCTCAAGGCTTGCGCCAAGGTGTCGCGTTGCTCGACCAAATGGGTTTGCTCTAACAAGGCCTGTGTTCGGGCGGTCACCTCTTTGAAGCGGGATACCGAGGCAAGCCACTGGCCGCTGTAGCCCAAGCCCACAAGTACGCTGCAGCGCACATTCTCAAACACCGACAGCCCAGAAAAAACCTGGGTGGCTTGAAAGCTCCGCGCCAAACCCAAGCGCGCAATCGCAAAAGGTTTTTTCCCATCGATGCGCTGGTTTTTCAACCAAACTTCACCTGCGCTTGGCGCAAAGCGGCCGCTCACCAAATTAAACAGCGTGGTTTTGCCTGCGCCATTGGGGCCGATCAGTGCCACCCGCTCGCCTGCGGAGATAGACAAGTCAATGCCCCGAAGCACCTCGGTTGCGTCAAAACGCTTATGCACGTTTTTGAGTTCGAGAATGGTGCTCACGCCCCTGCTCCCAAACGCTCGGTCAGCGTGCGGCGCAAGCGCAGAAAAAACCACCCCGCTGAAAGTACGATGGCACAAGCTGCAGCCCAGTCTTGCCAGCGGTTGATCTGTAATTGAAACACCCCAAATGCAACGCGAGGGCCCAAGCTGGCTTCGAGTTGCCACTGGTAAGCCATTTCTACCAAGGCTGCGACACCCGCCATGGCCAAAAGCAAACTCACAAGCAAGAGCAAAAGAACCCCACCATGGCGAACGTACAACGCGCGGGGTTGCGCTGCTGCGGTTTGTAACAGCCCTGTCAGCCCGTGGGGTGCGTACATCACCACCAGCACAAAGGCCAGTCCCACATACAAAAGCCACGCAGGTGTCAGGCTGCTCAAACCCGCATTGGCCAGCACCATCAAAACCGCGCCAACCACGGGGCCGATAAAGCTTTGGATACCGCCTAAATACGTGAATAAAACCAAAGACGCCGAGCGCTCTAAACCCAATGCGTCGGGGGTCACGCGCTCAAACAGCAAGGCGGCCAGGCCGCCAGAAACTCCAGCAAAAAAACCAGCCACCAAAAAAGCCCGGTAACGAATGGACTGCGGGTTGGCACCCAAAAACTCCACGCGCATGGCGTTGTCGCGCACGGCGTTTAGCATCTTTCCCCATGGCGTGGTGGTCAATGCGTAAAGCGATGCCGCGCAGGCCAAGGCGTAGGCCGCGATCAGGTAGTACATCTGCACAGGCGACGCAAACGTCACCCCCCACGGCGCAGAGCCCATCACCCGGTTGCCCGCAATGCCCGACTCGCCACCAAAAAAAGCAAAGCCCATCAACGCCACGGCAAAAACCAATTCAGCCAAGCCCAAGGTCACCATCGCCAAGGCGGTGCCGCCGCGGCGCGAACTTAGAAACCCCAAGACGGTTGCTGCCGCCAAACCTGCAACCCCACCCGCCAAAGGAACCAGGCTGACCGGAAAATCTACGCCCGCCGCACGGGCCGCATTGAGCGTGTGGATCGCACCGTAAGCCCCTAAGCCGGTGTAAGTGGCGTGACCAAAACTCAACATCCCGCCTTGGCCCAAGAGCAAGTTAAACGACAGACAGGCGATCGTGGCTATGCCGATTTGTGACAGCAGCGTGAGCGCCCAGGTGCTATCTAACAGTACTGGCGCCAATGCAAGGCCCGCAAGCACAGCGATCCAGGGCGCGGCATTCATAGCTCTTTCGCTCCAAACAATCCTTGGGGGCGCAACACCAAGACCAAGACCATCAATGCGAAAGGCAGCACAGGGGCGAGTTGGGCCAAGCTTACGCCCCTTGCCAAGGGCAGATCAAAACTGACCGCCAAAGTTTGCAGCAAGCCTAGCGCCAAAGACACCCAAAACGCCCCCATGAGCGAGCCCAAGCCGCCCACAACCACCACCACAAAAATAACTGAGCCGACAGTGGCTGCCATTGCGGGTTCTGTCACAAATGTGCTGCCGCCAATCACGCCTGCCAAACCGGCCAGCCCCGAGCCCGCAGCAAACACCAGCATCCACAAGCGCGACACGTTGTGACCCAAGCTTTCGAGCATGGCGGGGTGGGTGCGCGAGGCCTGGATGATCCAACCCAAACGGGTGCGCACCAAGACCAGGTACAAGGCGCCCAGCGTGGTCACCGAGACCGCCATGGTGAAGGCCCGCATGGCAGGAAAAGACCAGCAGGTCATGGCCATGCTGGCATCTTGGCACAGCGCTTGCGCGGGGTTTCCCCAAAACCATTGCAGCCCATTGGCAGCGGAATGGACAGCAGAAAAAGCCGCGCCTTGCAACCACGCTGGCGGATGAAAAGGAAGCGCCGTGCGGCCCCACAGGCCTTGAACCAACTCAAAGATCAGGAAGGACAGGCCAAAGGTCATCAGCAATTCAGGTACGTGGCCATAGGCGTGAATGCGGCGCAAAACCCAGCGCTCAAAGCCTGCGCCCAACAAAGCCAAGACCGCAGGCGCTGCGAACAAGGCAAGCCCATAGCCCGCATGCACTGAGACGGAGTAGCCCACATACGCGCCCAGCATGTAAAAACTGGCGTGGGCAAAGTTGAGTACGCCCATCAAACTCAGAATAACGGTTAAGCCCGCGCTGAGCAAAAACAAAAGCAAGCCGTAGCTCAGGCCATTGAAAAGCGAGAAGACAAAAAACTCCATGGCGCTTTAGCGATGGAGCAGCCAAGCCTTACCGTTCACGCCGAAGGAAATTGGTAGTCTTTCAGCAACTCACGCAGCTTGGTTTTTTGCATTTTTCCGGTGCCACCCAAAGGAATCGCATCGGTAAACACCACGTCGTCTGGCACTTGCCACTTGGCAGTTTTGCCTTCGTAAAAAGCCAGCAAGGCTTCGCGCGTGAGCTCTGCGCCGGGCTTTTTGACCACCACCACAATCGGGCGTTCGTCCCATTTGGGGTGGCGCATTCCAATGCACGCGGCCATGGCCACTGCGGGGTGTGACATGGCGATGTTTTCAACATCAATCGAGCTGATCCACTCGCCGCCCGACTTGATCACGTCTTTGCTGCGGTCGGTAATTTGCATGTAACCATCCGGATCAATCGTGGCCACATCCCCGGTGGGGAACCACCCGTCAACCAGCGGCGAGCCGCCCTCGCCTTTGAAATATTCCTTGATGACCCATGGCCCTTTAACCAACAGGTCGCCATAGGCTTTACCGTCCCAAGGAAGTTCTTTTCCTTCTTCGTCGACGATTTTCATGTCCACGCCGTAAATACCGCGGCCTTGCTTGAGGCGGACCTTCATTTGGTCTGCAGCATCCATCGTGGTGTGTTTGTTCTTCAATGTGCACACCGTACCCAGCGGCGACATTTCGGTCATGCCCCACGCATGCAACACCTCGACACCGTACACATCATTGAACGCGGTGATCATGGCAGGCGGGCAAGCCGAGCCGCCGATCACGGTGCGCTTCAACGTTGAGAACTTCAAACCGCCTTGTTGCATATGGCCCAGCATCATTTGCCACACGGTTGGAACGCCCGCTGCGAAAGTCACTTTTTCAGATTCAATCAATTCAAAGATCGACTTGCCGTCCATGGCAGGGCCGGGGAACACCAACTTGGCCCCTGTCATCGCTGCAGAGTACGGCAAGCCCCAGGCGTTCACGTGGAACATAGGAACCACGGGCAGCACGCTGTCACGCGCACTCATATTGAGCGCGTCAGGCAAAGCGCCTGCCCAGGCGTGCAGAATCGTGGAGCGGTGGCTGTAGAGCGCGGCTTTGGGGTTGCCAGTGGTGCCGCTGGTGTAGCACATGCTGGAGGCCGAGTTCTCGTCAAACGCAGGCCAAACGTATTTTTCAGACTGTGCTGCGATCCAGGCTTCGTAACTCACCAACCCAGGAACACCACTGTCAGCGGGGAGCTTGTCGGCGTCGCACAAAGCGATGAAATGTTTGATGGTGGTGCAGCGGCTGTGTACGGCTTGGATGATCGGTAAAAACGTCATGTCAAAACACAAGACCTGGTCTTCTGAGTGGTTGGCGATCCAAACAATTTGATCGGGATGCAAACGTGGGTTCAAGGTGTGCAAGACCCGGCCCGAGCCGCTGACCCCAAAGTACAACTCCAAATGGCGGTAACCGTTCCAAGCCAAGGTTGCGATGCGGTCGCCAAAGCCCAGCTTCATGTGGTCTAAGGCGTTGGCCACTTTGCGCGAGCGCTTGGCAATGTCTTTGTAAGTGCAACGGTGAATATCGCCTTCCACCCGGCGCGAGACAATTTCGCCTTCGCTGTGGTGCCGTTCGGCAAAATCAATCAAAGAAGAAATCAGTAACTGCTGACTTTGCATTAAACCGAGCATAAGAGTCTCCAACGAACAATCAGAACTAGCCAAACCGCGGCCTAACAAGACCAGGAAAGGCCGAATATTACCTGCTCCGCTTAAACCTCCGCCAAGATCGCCCTCTTAGCACAAGGCAATAGCAAGTTGCGGGAAAATGCCCCCATGCAGCCCACCTCCCCTTCCGACCTTGCTTCAACCGGCTTAACGTGGTCACATCGCTTCTCGAATTTAGGTGAGGTATTTACCGAAGCCCTAGAAACTGCACCCTTGCCCCAACCCTACTGGGTAGGGCACAGCACCAGCCTGGCAGAACGCTTGGGCTTGCCAAGCGGGTGGACGGAGTCGTCCGAACTGCTTGAGGCTTTCACAGGCAACCACGTTTTAGAAGGCAGCCAACTGCGGGCCAGCGTGTACAGCGGCCACCAATTTGGCGTCTGGGCCGGACAGCTTGGCGATGGCCGCGCTTGTTCATTGGGAGAACTTGCCGGGCTCGAGGTTCAACTCAAAGGTGCGGGCCCCACGCCCTACTCCCGCAGAGGCGATGGCCGCGCAGTGTTGCGCAGCTCGATTCGCGAATTTTTATGTAGCGAAGCCATGCACGGTTTGGGCATTGCCACCACCCGCGCCCTGTGCGTCACCGGATCAGACACCGCAGTGTGGCGCGAGCAAAAAGAAACTGCGGCCGTGGTAACGCGGGTTGCGCCTAGCTTTATCCGCTTTGGGCATTTCGAGCATTTTTGCCACACCCACCAACACACCGAACTCCAGGCCTTGGCGGACTTTGTGATCGCGCACTTTTACCCTGAATGCCAAACGAGCACCGCTTGGGACAGCAACCCCTACACCGCGCTCTTGGCGGCTGTGACAGAACGCACCGCCAAAATGATCGCCAGCTGGCAGTCGGTAGGGTTTTGTCACGGCGTGATGAACACCGACAACATGAGTATTTTGGGACTGACGCTCGATTACGGCCCCTTCCAGTTTTTGGATGGCTACGGCCCCTCGCACATTTGCAACCACTCCGACACCCAAGGCCGGTACGCATTTCACAAACAACCCAGCATCGCCTACTGGAACCTGTTTTGCCTGGGCCAAGCCTTGATGCCTTTGGTCAAAGACCAAGACAACGCCGTCGCAGCCCTTGAAACCTTCAAAGCCCATTACGAACACGCCTTTGCCAAAGCCATGGCGCACAAACTCGGCTTTGCCGAAGCCCACGAGAACCAACGCCCTGTGATTGAAGAAGCGCTGCAGCTCTTGGCGGCTGAAAAAGTAGATTTCACTATTTTTTGGCGACGCTTAAGCCATTGGGCAGCGCGCCGTGACTTGGCAGATGCTTCTGTCCTCGACTTGTTTATCAACCGAGAAGCGGCGACAAACTGGTTGGCCAGTTATGACGCCTTGCTAGACACAACGCCGGACGCGCCCGGGGCAGCGTTGATGCTTCAAACCAACCCGAAATATATTTTGCGCAACCATCTGGGAGAATTGGCGATACAAGCGGCCAAGCGCAAAGATTTTTCGGTGTTGCACGCGCTGCAAACGGTTTTAGAACAGCCTTATGCAGAGCACCCCAAACACGACGCGTTTGCCCAATTCGCGCCCGACTGGGCTGCAAATATTGAAATCAGCTGCAGCTCCTAAAACCTCAATTCCTCTTCATTAAGCTTGAACCTATGACCTTCAAAACTCAAAAAACCGACGAGCAATGGAAAGCCGTGTTGGCTGAAAAAGGCGCCGAGCCTGTGGCGTTTCAAGTCACGCGCCATGCGTCTACCGAGCGTCCCTTCACCGGCAAATACGAATCCTACTGGGCCGATGGCAGCTACCACTGCATGTGCTGCAACGCCAAACTCTTTGACTCGGGCACCAAATTTGACGCGCACTGCGGCTGGCCGAGTTTTTCTCTGGCTATCCCCGGCGCGATTAAGGAAATTACCGACCGAACCCTCGGCATGGTGCGGGTGGAAACCGTGTGCGCCGAATGTGGCGCCCATTTGGGCCATGTATTTGACGACGGTCCCAGCGAGACGGGTTTACGCTACTGCATGAACTCGGCCTCGCTACACTTCAGCCCAACATGAAAATACTGATCGACTTTTTCCCCATACTTTTGTTCTTTGGGGCCTACAAGCTCTATGACATTTATATCGGGACCGGCGTTTTGATGGCCGCCACCATCGCCCAAGTGGCTTTGATTTATGCCATCGATAAACGCCTGCAAACCATGCACAAAATCACGCTGGTGCTGGTTTTGGGATTTGGGGCTTTGACCCTGGGCTTGCACGATGAGCGCTTTATCAAATGGAAACCTACCGTGCTTTACGCTGGTATGGCGCTGGGCTTGGCCTATGCGGTCTGGATTGCGCGGAAAAATTTTCTCAAAATACTCTTGGGTGGCCAGTTGGAGTTGCCAGATTCGGTGTGGTTTCGTCTGAACATGGCGTGGGTGCTTTACAGCGCCTTTATGGCCGCGATCAACGCCTACGTGGCCCATTACTACAGCACCGAGGATTGGGTTAACTTCAAGCTCTGGGGCTACGCGTTTCCCCTGGTCTTTATCGTCGGCCAAGGCATTTTTATCGCGCCCCATTTAAAAGCCCCATCTGACACCCCCAAGACGGATGAGGACGCCAACAACCCATCTTCGGGCGGACCCCAGCCATGACCATGACCGCAAACACCGACCTGAGCCCCACCACCGCCAACCTGGAAAAGCGGCTTATTGAGCGCCTCACGCCTGCTGCGATGGAGGTGATCGACGAGAGTTACCAACACGCAGGCCATGTCGGGGCCAATGAAAGCGGTTTTGGCACCCACTTTCGGGTTCGCATTACTTCACCTTTATTTACAGGCAAGAGCCGCGTTGCCTGCCATCGGCTTGTGTATGATGCTTTGCAAGATTTCATTGACGAAGGCTTGCATGCCTTGGCCATTGAGACCGAATACCCCGCCAAATAATTCCCTTTAAGCCTCCTCTCAAAACGCACCGAAAGAAACCGAATGAAGAAACAGTTTGTCTTGGCCGCCGTAGCCGCCATTTTTGCCACTTGTGCAACCGGCGTGATGGCGCAAAACGTTGCCGTTGTCAATGGCAAAGCCGTTCCCAAAGCCCGTATCGAAGCCTTGGCGCAGCAAGTGGCTCGCTCTGGCCGGCCCGTAACTGCAGAGATGCAAGGCCAGTTGCGCGAGGAAGTGATTGCCCGTGAGATCTTCACCCAAGCTGCCCAGGCCCAAGGCTTGGATGCCACGGACGACTTCAAAATGCAAATGGAGTTAACCCGCCAGTCGCTTTTGATTCGTGAATTGTTTACCTCGTACCAAAACAAAAACCCGATCACGGATGCGGAAATCAAAGCTGAATACGACAAATTTGCGGCTGCCAACAGCGGCAAAGAGTTCAAGTCTCGCCACATATTGGTAGAAAAAGAAGACCAAGCCAAAGCCATCATCGCCCAGCTGAAAAAAGGCGGCAAGTTTGAAGAAATCGCCAAGAAGTCGTCTAAAGACCCAGGCTCTGGCGCCAAAGGCGGCGACCTGGACTGGGCCAGCGCCAGCAGCTACGTTAAAGAATTCTCAGACGCCTTGGCCGCTTTAGGCAAAGGGAAAACCACCGAAACACCGGTCAAAACCCAGTTTGGTTTTCACATCATCCGTTTGGATGATGTGCGCGAAGCGCAACTTCCTAAGCTAGAAGACGTGAAGCCCCAAATTTCTCAGCAGTTGATGCAACAGAAAATGGGCAAGTACCAAGAAGATCTCAGGTCTAAAGCGAAGGTCGAATAACAATAACGCGGCACAGTCCGCGTTTTTTTATGTCAACGTTGTCCAGACCCACAAAGTGCCTAAGAGCACGGGCTGGTGCAACATATAAAAGCTCAAACTCCATCGGCCTAAACCAGCCAATTGCGGCAATAGAGGCAAGCGAATCAAAGAGGACTTTTGTGACAGTGGGCTCGCAAGCCACCACTGCATTGCCGCCATGCCCCACCACATCAGCGCCAACCACGGCACCAAGGGAACGTAATCTTCGGTGATGGGCTTTACGCTAATCCAGCCTATCCAGTTGAGTGGCTTGGCGTTGAACGCGGTGTTGAGCCAGCCCGCATCAAACGCCCAAGGCGTTAAAAAGTAAGTGGCCCACACCAAGGCCCCCAACAGCCATAACCAACGGCCCCAAGACGCGGTAAGCCGAACGATCACCAACATGACCGCCATGCCGTGCAAAACGCCAAAGTAAATAAAACTGTTCGGGAACATCAGCGCGGAGCCTAAAGACACCAAGCCCGCACACCCCGCAATTTGCAGCCACCGAACCCCAAAGCGACGCCAGCTTTGGCCTTGGTGAAAAGCCAGCGCCTGCCCGGCGCCAGCGCACAGCAAGAACAGGCTCAAAATACAACTGCGCTGCCAAGTCCAAAAAGGGTCGGCGTAAAAATTCGCCGACAACAGGCCCGCGTTGCTGAGATCAAAACACCCATGAAAAACGGCCATCCACACCAAGGCCAAACCGCGTAGCGCGTCGACAGCTTCTATTCGGTGGGGTTTCACGGCATCAACCGTCTTAGCCCACCCACTTACGCGCGTTGTGCCACAGATGCATCCAAGGGCTTGCGGCGTTCGGTTCTAAGGGCGACCAGCTCATCTGAATGGATCGAAACACCCGCTCGGGGTGCGGCATCATGGCGGTGAAGCGGCCGTCGGCCGTGGTGACCGCGGTTAGGCCGCCTGGGCTGCCGTTGGGGTTGAAGGGGTAGGCTTCTGTGGCTGCGCCTGTGTTGTCAACAAAGCGCATCGCCGCGATGGCTTTGCTGGCGTCGCCGCGGTGTTGGAAATTGGCAAAACCTTCGCCGTGGGCAACAGCAATGGGTAAGCGCGCGCCGGCCATGTCTTGTAAAAAGAGGGATGGCGATGGCAAGACTTCGACCATAGAAAAACGGGCCTCAAAGCGCTCGCTTTGGTTGGTGGTAAACCGGGGCCAATGCTCTGCGCCGGGAATAATGTCGGCCAACTCGGCAAACATTTGGCAGCCGTTACACACGCCCAAACCAAAGGTGTCTTTGCGGCCAAAGAAACCTTGGAACTGCTCAGCCAAGGCTTTGTTAAAGGTGATGGAGCGGGCCCAACCGATGCCGGCACCTAAAGTGTCGCCATAGCTAAAGCCGCCACACGCGACCACGCCTTGAAAATCAGCCAAGTTCGCGCGGCCGCTTTGCAAATCGGTCATGTGCACATCAAAGGACGCAAAGCCCGCTTGGTCAAACGCATACGCCATCTCCACGTGGGAGTTCACGCCCTGTTCGCGCAAGACGGCGACCTTGGGCCGGTGCAGCATCAAGGCCGGTGCACTCAAAGGCGTGGGCAAGTGAAAGTGCAAACCCGGATCGCTTAGCGCACCGACGCTGGCGTGTTCTGCGTCTGCACACGCAGGGTTGTCGCGCTGTTGGCAAATTTTCCAACTCACGCTGTCCCACACCTGGTGCAGATCGGCCAACGCGGCCTTGAAAATCGGCTTGGCGTCGCGCCAAATTTGCAACTCGGGGCTGGCTTGGGTTTTACCGATCACATGGCTGTGTTTTGACAAGCCATGGGTGCGCAGGGTTTGCATGACTGCGTTGCGGTCTTCGCTTCGAATTTGCAACACCACGCCCAGCTCTTCATTGAACAAGGCCTTGAGCGTGAGTTCATTGCGCCTGCCGCTCACCTGCCCCGCCCAGTTTTTGCTGTCACCCACATCCATACGGCTGTCGGTGACGCCGTCGCCTTCGGTCACCAGCATGTCGATATTGAGCGCCACGCCAACCCGACCCGCAAACGCCATTTCAGCCACCGCAGCCACCAGGCCGCCATCGCTGCGGTCGTGGTAGGCCAGAATTTTTTTCTCTGTTCGCAGGGCGTTAACCGCGTCGACCAAAGCCACCAAGTCGTGGGCCACATCCAAATCAGGCACCTGGTCACCGACTTGGTTGAGGGTTTGGGCCAAGATGCTGGTCGCCATGCGGTTTTTCCCGTGGCCTAAATCCACCAGCACCAGCGTGGTGTCTAAGCCCGACTGCAATTGCGGGGTCAAGGTGCCACGCACATCAGCCAAGCTTGCAAATGCGCTGACGATCAAAGACACCGGCGAGGTGACTTTTTTAGCCCCTTCGTCGGTTTGCCATTGGGTTCGCATCGACAACGAGTCTTTGCCCACCGGAATAGACACGCCCAAGGCCGGGCAGAGTTCCAAGCCCACGGCTTTGACAGTGGCGTAAAGCGCCGCGTCTTCGCCCGGCTCGCCACACGCGGCCATCCAGTTGGCTGACAGTTTGACGCGGGACAACTCTATTGGCGCAGCCAGCAAGTTCGTAATCGCCTCGGCCACTGCCATGCGTCCCGAAGCCGGCGCGTCCACCGAGGCCAAGGGCGTGCGCTCGCCCATGGACATGGCTTCACCCGCAAAGCCTTTGAAGTCTGCCAAAGTCACGGCGCAGTCGGCCACAGGCACTTGCCAGGGCCCAACCATTTGGTCACGGTGCGTGAGGCCACCGACCGTGCGGTCGCCAATGGTGATCAAGAAACGTTTTGACGCGACTGTGGGGTGCGACAAGACGTGAATCACCGCTTGCTCTAACACCACGTCGGTTAAATCCAGCGCTGCAAATGTACGGTGCACGGTGCTGACGTCACGGTGCATCTTGGGCGGCTTGCCGAGCAAGACGTTCATCGGCATATCCACGGGAGACTGTTCAGCGCCATCGGCCAAAACCAGTTGGCGTTCTTCGGTTGCCACACCCACCACCGCAAAAGGGCAGCGCTCGCGTTCGCACAGCGCCGTAAACAGCGCCAAGGACTCTGGCGCTATCGCCAAGACATAGCGCTCTTGGCTCTCGTTGCACCAAATTTCTTTGGGCGCCATGCCGCTTTCTTCCAATGGAACGGCCCGCAAATCAAAGCGCGCACCGCGCCCGGCGTCGTTGGTTAACTCTGGAAAGGCATTGGAGAGCCCACCGGCACCAACGTCGTGGATGGCCAAAATCGGGTTACCCACCGAGCCAGCGCCCTGGCCTTCCCCCAAGATCCAACACTGGTTGATGACCTCTTGCGCCCGGCGTTCAATTTCGGGGTTGCCGCGTTGCACGGAATCAAAATCCAACTCAGCGGCATTCGCGCCTGTGGCCATAGAGCTGGCCGCACTGCCGCCCATGCCGATGCGCATGCCCGGGCCCCCGAGTTGAATCAGCAGGCTTCCCGCAGGAAATGCAATCTTGTGGGTCTGGGTGGCATCAATCACGCCCAAGCCGCCAGCGATCATGATGGGCTTGTGGTAGCCGCGCTGAACGGTGTCGGTGCTGCTTTGTACGCTTTGCTGAAATTCGCGGAAGTAGCCCAACAAATTGGGGCGGCCAAACTCATTGTTAAAAGCTGCGCCACCGAGCGGGCCTTCGGTCATGATTTGCAGCGGGCTGGCAATGTGCGCGGGCTTGCCAAATGCAACTTCCCCCACACCCGGCCACAATTTGGACACCGTAAATCCCGAGAGTCCCGCTTTGGGCTTGGAGCCCCGACCGGTGGCGCCTTCATCCCGAATTTCTCCGCCTGCGCCGGTTGACGCGCCCGGGAAGGGGGAAATCGCCGTGGGATGGTTGTGCGTTTCCACCTTCATCAAGATATGGTTGGTTTGCGCTGATTTTTCATAAGCGGGCGAGGCCATGCCCGAAGCAGTGAAACCGGGGGCCGCTTTGGCGACAAAGCGCTCCACCTGTGCGCCCTCCATGACCGAGGCGTTGTCGGAATACGCAACCAGCATGTGCGCTGGGTGGGTTTGGTGGGTGTGGCGGATCATGCCAAACATGCTGCTGCTCTGGGCCACGCCGTCCACAGTGAATTCGGCGTTAAAAATCTTGTGGCGGCAGTGTTCGCTGTTGGCCTGCGCAAACATCATGAGCTCCACGTCAGTGGGGTTGCGCTTCAAGCCGGTGAACGCCTGGACCAAATAGTCCATTTCGTCGTCTGCCAAAGCCAAACCAAAGCGGACATTGGCGTCCTCCAAAGCGGCGCGGCCGCCTTGGAGGATGTCGCAAAAGTCCATGGCCGCAGCGGGCAAGGAGGCAAACAAGGCCTGCACCTGCGCACGCTTGGCAAACGCGCTCTCCGTCATGCGGTCATGCAGGGTATCGGCCAGCGCCTGCCATTGCGCGGGCGTGAGGGTATTTTTAGAGAGCAGACCCGATTTGAGGGTCAGGTAGTACTCCACCACACGTTCAACCCGTTGGACTGCAAAACCGCAGTTGTGGGCAATGTCGGTGGCTTTGGACGCCCAGGGCGAGACCGTTCCCAAACGGGGCGAGACCAAGACCAAAACGGCTGAATCTTCGCTCGGTTCTTTGCCCTCAAAAGGGTCGCCATAACGCAACAAATCGACAAGCTGCGTCTTTAAAACCGCGCTGGGGGCCGATGGGGTGGCAACCCAGTGCACATAACGGGCTGAAACCCCAGAGACCTTGTCATGCACTCCTTGGAGTGCTTTAAGAAGTTGCTGTGCGCGAAAGCGGCTCAGAGCGTTGCCGCCATTGAAAGAGGAAAGGTTCAGGGTCACTGTGGGGGCTTCAATGGGTCGGTCAAAACGGTAGGGGCAATCGTTTGTATTTTAACTGGCGGCTTAACCGTGGGCTCTCAGGGGATTGGCTCCAATGGGATAATCACGCCCCATGACTATCACTTACAAAGACACCCAAGGCATCGCAGGTATGCGTGTTGCGGGCAAACTGGCATCCGAGGTTCTTGACTACCTCACCCCCTTTGTGCAACCCGGGGTGACCACCAACGAACTCGATAAGCTCGCCCATGACTACATTGTTGAGGTGCAAGGCGGCATTCCCGCCCCTTTGAACTACACCGGCGGGGGCAACACGCCCTACCCCAAGTCCATCTGTACGTCTGTGAACCACCAGGTTTGCCACGGGATCCCCAATGACAAAGCCCTCAAAAAAGGCGACATTGTGAATATTGACGTGACCGTCATCAAAGACAGTTGGCATGGGGACACGAGCCGCATGTTTATGGTGGGCGAAGTCTCTATTGCCGCCAAACGCCTGTGCTCCATCACGTACGAAGCCATGTGGCACGGAATCAAAATGGTCAAACCCGGAATTCACTTGGGTGATATCGGGTTTGCCATTCAAAAATTTGCCGAAGGCCAGGGGTTTAGCGTGGTACGCGAATTTTGCGGCCACGGCATTGGGCAGGTTTTTCATGAAGAGCCCCAGGTCTTGCACTATGGCCGCCCTGGCACCTTGGAAAAACTGGTGGAAGGAATGACCTTCACCATTGAGCCCATGATCAATGCAGGCAAAAAAGAGATCAAAGACGGCCCAGAAAAAGACAATTGGACCATCGTGACCCAAGACCGCTCGCTCTCGGCCCAATGGGAACACACCATTTTGGTGACACCCACAGGCTATGAAGTCATGACCTTGTCGGCCGGAAGCCCGCCCATTCCGAACTTTGTGCCCGCCCAAGCGGCCTAAGGCAGCGGCTTTTTTCTCAATGCGCGTCGTATGACTGAAATCCAGGCACTGCGCGCTAACTACCGCGCCCAAAAACTTCAGGTCATCGAACGCCTGCAAGCGCCTGGGTTTTCTGCCCGGGGCATTCATCAAGTTTTGCGCCAGCTCTCAGGCTTGGCCGATGGCTTGCTGATTCGACTGTGGGGACAAGCCGGTTTAGGGGCACCCTTGGCTTTGCTCGCGGTGGGCGGCTATGGCCGCGCAGAGCTGTTTCCTTATTCCGATGTCGATGTTTTGGTCTTGCTTCCTGATGACCAGTCTCCAGACACCGACAGCGAACTCCAAAAGAAAATTGAAGCCTTTATTGGCAGTTGCTGGGACGCAGGGCTAGAAATTGGCTCCAGTGTGCGCACCGTCAAAGACTGCTTGGCCGAAGCTGCCAAAGACGTCACGGTTCAAACCGCCTTACTCGAATGCCGCAGAGTTACTGGCGACGCCCAGCTGGTAGCGCAATTCACCACAGCGTTTTTTGCAGACCTGGACCCCAAGGCTTTTTTTGTTGCCAAAACGCTGGAGATGCGCCAGCGCCATACCAAGTTTGAAGACACGCCCTATGCGCTCGAACCCAACTGCAAAGAGTCGCCCGGCGGCATGCGCGATTTGCAGGTCATTTTATGGGTGGCCAAGGCTGCGCAGCTGGGGCGCGATTGGAAGAGACTGGAGCAAAGCGGTTTAGCCACGGCGTTTGAGATCAAGCAAATTCAACACAACGAATCCTTGCTGTATTTGATTCGCGCGCGCTTGCACATCACAGCCCAGCGCCGTGAGGATCGTTTGGTCTTTGATTTGCAAACCCCTGTTGCAGAAGCCTTTGGCCACCAGGCCAGCACGCCCACACCCGGAAAACGCGGCATGGTTCGCGCCAGCGAAGCGCTAATGAAACAGTATTACTGGGCCGCCAAAGCGGTTACGCAGCTGAACCAGATTTTGCTGATGAACATTGAAGAGCGCCTGAGCCCTTCAACCTATACCCTGCGCCGTATCAATGACCACTTTAACGAAAAAGCGGGAATGATTGATGTGAGCAGTGACGATGTGTACCAGCGCAATCCCCACGCCATCTTGGAAACCTTTTTGGTCTACCAAACCACCATCGGCGTTAAAGGCCTGTCTGCGCGAACGATGCGCGCGCTCTACAACGCCCGCAAGCTGATGGACTCTGCTTACCGAAAAGACCCGGTCAATCGGGAAACCTTTCGGAATATTTTGATGCAGCCCGAGGGCATCACCCACGCCATGCGTTTGATGAACCAAACCTCGGTACTGGGGCGCTACCTGTGGGTTTTTAGGCGCATCGTGGGGCAAATGCAGCACGATTTGTTTCACGTCTATACGGTGGACCAGCATATCTTGATGGTGCTGCGCAATGTGCGGCGCTTTTTTATTGTGGAGCACGCCCACGAGTACCCGTTTTGCTCGCAACTCGCCTCGGGCTGGAACAAACCCTGGCTCTTGTATGTGGCGGCCTTGTTTCACGACATTGCCAAAGGGCGCGGAGGCGATCACTCAGACTTAGGCAAAGTCGAAGTGCGGCGGTTTTGCAAACAACACGCTATTGCAAGCGAAGACGCTCAACTGGTTGAGTTTTTAGTGGGTGAGCATTTAACGATGAGCCACATCGCGCAAAAGGCCGACTTGAGCGACCCCGATGTGATCAGCAAGTTTGCGCAGCGGGTGGGCAATGAGCGCAATTTAACGGCCTTGTACCTGCTCACGGTGGCCGATATTCGAGGCACCTCCCCCAAAGTGTGGAACGCCTGGAAAAGCAAACTCTTAGAAGACTTGTACCGCTACACCATGCGCGTGCTTGGTGGCCGTGCGCCCGATGCGGCCGCCGAAGTCGAAAGCCGCAAACGCGAAGCCCTGATTTTGGTAGCGCTTTACGCCATGCCTTTTGAAGCGCACAAGGCGCTGTGGGACACGCTCGATGTCAGCTACTTTATGCGCCACGACGCCCCAGATATTGCCTGGCATACCAAACAACTCTCGCGCCACGTGAATACGCCCATGCCGGTGGTTCGGGCGCGCCACTCGCCGGTGGGCGAAGGCTTACAAGTGGTGGTCTACACCCAAGACCAACCCGATTTGTTCGCCCGCATTTGCGGCTATTTTGACCAAGCGTCTTTCAGCATTTTGGACGCTCGCGTTCACACCACCCAGCACGGCTACGCCTTAGACACCTTTCAAATCGTCACCTCTGCGGGCATGCAAGAACACTACCAAGCGTTGACGCGCATGCTAGAAAATGATTTGGCTTTGGCGATTGCCAACGCTGGTCCTTTGCCTGCGCCTAGCAAGGGCCGGGTCTCACGGCGCGTGAAGAGTTTCCCCATTGCCCCGCGGGTCACGTTGCGGCCAGACGAGAAGGCGCAAAACTGGTTGCTCAATATTTCAGCCAGTGACCGCTTGGGGCTGTTGTACAGCATTGCCCGTGTTTTGGCGCGGCACAAAATTGAAGTGCAACTCGCCAAAGTGGCCACCTTGGGCGAACGGGTGGACGATACGTTCTTGATCCATGGCGCCCAATTGCAGTTCAATAAAGCGCAAATTGAGATTGAAACCGAGCTGCTTGAGGCACTTTCAGACTAGCGTCTCATGGTTTTCCATGATCTCCGAATCCTTGGGTTAAGGTAAATTGCCTCTGGTCATTTTTGCTATACCTTTATCGAATTGGAGACGACGTGAATTCAGACATCGAAATCGCCCAAGCGGCCCGGATGAAACCCATCAGTGAAATTGCAGCGGGCTTGGGGATTCCCGATTCTGCGTTTGATCCGTATGGGCGTTACAAGGCCAAGATTGCCTTGGACTATGTTGACAGCTTGGCTGACCGCCCCAACGGGAAGTTGATTTTGGTCTCCGCCATCAGCCCCACTCCCGCTGGTGAAGGTAAAACCACCACCACGGTGGGCTTGGGTGACGCGCTAAACCGCATTGGCAAAAAAACCATTATTTGCTTGCGAGAGCCAAGCTTGGGCCCTGTCTTTGGTATGAAGGGCGGAGCCGCAGGCGGTGGCCACGCGCAAGTAGTACCAATGGAAGATATCAATCTGCATTTCACTGGGGACTTCAACGCCATTGCATTGGCTAACAACCTGCTGTCGGCGCTGATCGACAACCACATTCACCACGGCAACGCCCTCGATATTGATGTGCGTCGTATCACGTGGAAACGGGTGATGGACATGAATGACCGCGCCCTGCGCGACATTACCTGCTCCTTGGGCGGCCCCGGCAACGGCTTTCCGCGCCAAGATGGATTTGACATTGTGGTGGCCTCTGAAGTGATGGCCATCTTCTGTTTGGCTACCAGCTTGAAAGATCTCAAGGAACGCTTGGGCAATATTGTGATTGGTTACAGCAAAGCACTCAAACCGGTTCGCGCACGGGACCTGAATGCGCACGGTGCGATGACCGTTTTGCTGCGCGAGGCGCTCAAGCCCAATTTGGTTCAAACCCTAGAAAACAACCCCGCTTTTATTCACGGCGGCCCCTTTGCCAATATTGCCCACGGCTGCAATTCCGTACTGGCCACCCAAATGGCGCTCAAACTGGCTGACTACGTGGTCACCGAAGCAGGCTTTGGCGCAGATCTGGGCGCAGAGAAGTTTGTTGACATCAAGTGTCGCAAATCGGGCCTGCGCCCATCGGCTGTGGTGTTGGTGGGAACCATTCGCGCCTTGAAGTACCACGGCGGCTGCGACCTCAAAGAGCTCAACAAAGAAAACTTAGCTGCACTCGAAAAAGGCATTGCCAATTTAGAGCGCCACGTTAGCAACGTTCGCACCCACTACGGGCTGCCTTGCATTGTGTCGATGAACCACTTTACACCGGACACCCCAGCCGAATTTGCTTTGCTCAAAACCAAGTTAGACCATTTGCAAGTGCCGGTGATCTCAGCGCGGCACTGGGCCGATGGCGGTGCTGGCGCAGAAGATGTGGCCCGCGCAGTAGTCGAGCTCACAGCAACACCCAACAAAGGCTTTCGCTTTGTCTATGAAGACGAGATGCCGCTTTGGGAAAAAATGAAGGCCGTTGCGACCAAGATTTATGGCGCAAGCGATATCAGTGCAGACACCAAAGTCCGCGCTGAAATCCAACGGCTGCAAGAGGCAGGGTATGGCCACTACCCGATTTGCGTGGCAAAAACCCAGTATTCGTTTTCTACCGATGCCCAAAAGCGCGGAGCGCCCAGTGGGCACACTGTCAATGTGCGGGAGGTTCGATTGGCTGCGGGCGCTGAATTTGTCGTCATGGTCTGTGGTGACATCATGACCATGCCCGGCCTGCCAAAAATACCTTCTTCCGAGCATATTGACATTGACGATGCGGGCAAGGTCTTAGGCTTGTTCTAGTTCTCTTACGGGAGCGTAAAGAACCCGAACCCGGGGTGGTGAAAACACCTAGTCTCCAATTGCTTGACTTCTAAAGGTTTAGACCTAAACTAATCTCATCATTGTTATGGGCTTGGTTTCGGTATGAACATCGTTTGCATTGGTGGCGGTCCTGCAGGTTTGTATTTTGCACTGCTGATGAAGCAGAACAACCCGGCCCATGAGATCACCGTTGTCGAGCGTAACAAGCCCTATGACACGTTTGGCTGGGGGGTGGTTTTCTCTGACGCCACCATGGACAACATGCGCATTTGGGACCCCCAAACTGCCGCAGATATTGAAGTCGCCTTCAACCACTGGGATGACATTGAGCTTGGCTTCAAAGGCGAAACAATCCGCTCTGGTGGCCACGGCTTTGTGGGTATTGGCCGCAAAAAACTACTCAACATTTTGCAGCGCCGCTGTGAAGCCTTGGATGTCAAACTGGAGTTTGAGGTCGATGCTGACTCGGATTTGCAGTACCCCGACGCAGACTTGGTGATTGCCAGCGATGGCATTAACTCGCGCATTCGCTCCAACTACGAAGCCGTCTTTAAACCCGATGTGGTCACCCGGCCTAACCGCTTTATTTGGCTTGGGACCCACAAGCTCTATGACGCTTTCACTTTTTTGTTTGAGAAAACAGAACACGGCTGGTTTCAAGCCCATATTTACAAGTTCGATGACACGACAACCACCTTTATTGTGGAGTGCCCGGAGCATGTCTGGCTCGCCCACGGCTTAGACCAAGCCGACCAAGACCAGTCGATTGCATTTTGCGAAAAAATCTTTGCCAGCAATTTGCAAGGGGCGAAATTGATGACCAACTCGCGCCACTTGCGGGGCTCAGCCTGGTTGAATTTCCAACGCGTCAAATGCGAACAATGGTCCCACTTTAATGGGCGCAGCCACGTGGTGTTGATGGGAGACGCTGTTCACACCGCCCATTTTGCGATTGGCTCAGGCACCAAATTGGCGATAGAAGATGCGATTGAACTCACGCGCCAGTTCAAAGAATTGGGAGACTCTCCCGAAAATATTCCCTTGGTCTTAGAGCGCTACCAAGCGCTTCGCCATGTCGATGTTTTGCGCCTGCAAAATGCGGCTTGGAACGCTATGGAGTGGTTTGAAGTGTGTGGAGAGCGGTATTGCGACCAGCTCGAAGCGCCACAGTTCATGTACTCCATGTTGACCCGCAGCCAGCGCATAAGCCATGAAAATCTGCGTCTTCGAGATGCGAAGTGGCTGGCTGGTTTTGAAACGTGGTTTGCTACCAACGCAGGGCAAGCGCCGGCCCCCGGACAAAGCGCACCACCCCCGATGTTTACCCCCTATACGGTGCGCGGTCTGACCCTCAAAAATCGCGTTGTGGTTTCGCCAATGGCGCAGTACTCTGCCGTCGAAGGAGTTGTGGGGGATTACCACTTGGTGCACCTCGGTGCACGCGCACTGGGTGGCGCAGCAATGGTATTTGCCGAGATGACTTGCGTGAGTGCCCACGGGCGAATTACACCGGGCTGCCCTGGGATGTACACCCCAGAGCACACTGCCGCATGGAGGCGCATTGTCGATTGGGTGCATAGCCATAGCGATGCCAAATTTGCCATGCAAATAGGACATGCCGGTGCCAAAGCCTCAACCCGTGTGGCTTGGGAGGGCATCGATAAGCCCCTCGCATCAGGCAACTGGCCTGTGGTTTCTGCCTCAGAGCAGCAGTACTTGCCGGGCGTGAGCCAGGTTGCAAAAGCCATGACGCGCTCTGAAATGGACACGGTTTGCCAAGCGTTTGTTGTCAGCACACAGGCTGCAGCCCTTGCCGGTGTGGACTGGTTGGAGCTGCACTGCGCCCACGGGTATTTGTTATCGAGCTTTATTTCACCCCTGACCAATCACCGCACCGATGCCTACGGCGGAAGTTTAGAAAACCGCCTGCGCTATCCCTTGGAGGTCTTTGCAGCGGTTCGGGCGGCCTGGCCTAGCGAGCGTCCGATGTCTGTTCGCATTTCAGCCAATGACTGGGTGGAAGGCGGCATCACACCCACCGATGCGGTGGCGATTGCCCGTGCTTTCAAAAAGGCAGGGGCCGACATGATCGACTGCTCTTCAGGGCAAGTCAGTAAAAAGGAAAAACCTGTTTTTGGACGCATGTTCCAAACCCCGTTTGCCGGTCGCATTCGCCAAGAGGCAGGGATTGCCACCATTGCGGTGGGCGCCATCAGCGAAGCAGACCATGTCAACAGCATTATTTCCGCTGGCCGCGCGGATTTGTGCGCCGTCGCCCGCCCCCATTTGGCCAACCCCGCCTGGACGCTGACAGAGGCCGCAAAAATTGGCTACACCCCCATCGCTTGGCCACCCCAGTACGTCTCAGGGAAATCGCAAATGGAATCTTTGTTCCAGCGCGAAAAAGCCCAGGCAGCGCTCGCAGCCCAAGGATAAAGCGATGCGAATTGACCAAAGCAGAAACCTCCTGAACCAAGCCGACGAGCTAGGCCACGAAGCCCGCTCCGACCTGGGCGACCACGCAGCACTCAAACTCTGGTTGCGCATGCTGGCTTGCAGCACCCAAATCGAAGATGAAATCCGCAAGCGTTTGCGCTTGCGCTTTGATATTTCACTGCCCCGTTTTGACTATATGGCGCAACTCTACCGTCAACCTGAGGGGCTCAAAATGAGTGAGCTCTCGCGCTTTTTGATGGTGACCGGCGGCAACGTCACTGGCGTCACGGACGAGCTGGTTCGCGAAGGCATGGTGACACGAACCAACAGTGCCAGCGATAGGCGTTCGTGGATCGTGAGCTTAACGGCTGAGGGGCACGCTGCGTTCCAAGCCATGGCCCAAGAGCACGAGCAATGGATCTTGGAATTTTTCTCTGGAATGGATGTCAGTACCGTCCAAACCCTCTACAACCATTTGGGCAAGCTGCGTGTTCAATTGGTCAGGCAACAAGAACCCCAAACCAAGGACCGCCCATGAGCGCACCTGCCAACAGCCCCGCTGCTGTCAAAAACTTAGACCCCGCCTTGGCTGCGGGCAATCAGCAGTTGCTCGTCTCCTATAAAGCGCAACATTTTCTTTGGGCTTGTGAAGCCGGTGTTGGAAGCATCACACTGAACCGACCTGAGCGAAAAAATCCCTTGACGTTTGACTCCTATGTGGAGCTGCGCGACTTGTTTGGCCGTTTGAAATATGCCAAAGACGTGCATGCCATCGTCCTCAACGGCGCGGGTGATAACTTTTGTTCTGGCGGCGATGTCCATGAAATTATCGGTCCGCTGATTCATTTGCCTGCGCCAGAGCTGCTGATGTTTACCCGCATGACAGGCGACCTTGTCAAGGCGATGCGCAGCTGCCCCCAACCCATCATTGCTGCAGTCGATGG
>JAIPDD010000136.1 GCA_021737875.1 Sulfuritalea sp. | reverse complement strand
CATATGCCGCAAGTAACATCAAAATGATGATTCCAGCCAACCCTGGCGGCGGCTGGGATGGAACGGGCCGCGAACTCGGCAAAGCCTTGCTCGATGCCAAAGTGGCAGACACCGTGCAATACGAAAACAAAGGCGGCGCAGCAGGTGTGATTGGTTTGGCGCAGTTTGTGAACGCTGCCAAAGGCGACCCTAACGCTTTGATCATGTCAGGTGCTGTCATGGTCGGCGGCATCATTACTGGCAAGCCCCAAGTCGGAATGGACCGCATTACCCCAATTGCGCGACTGACCAGTGAGTACAACGTTTTTGTGGTGCCAGCGGATTCACCGTTGAAGACCATGAAGGATGTCGTTGAGCAAATGAAAAAAGATCCTGGCAGCGTCAAGTGGGGCGGCGGCTCGCGGGGATCGACGGAGCATATTTGCGCTTCGATGTTGGCAACCCGTGTCGGGGTAGATCCTAAAAAAGTGAATTACGTTGCCTTTCGTGGCGGCGGCGAAGCCACTGCGGCGATTTTGGGTGGCAACGTCACCGTCGGCGGCAGCGGTTACAGCGAGTTTGCGGAATACATCAAGGCTGGAAAAATGCGCGCCATCGGCCTAACGTCTGAAAAACGCTTGCCTGGTATTGCGATTCCCACCATGCGTGAATCGGGTTATGACGTGGTGTTGGGTAATTGGCGTGCGGTCTACGGCGCCCCTGGCATCACCAATGAACAACGCGCCGCATTGACGGAGATGGTGGTGAAAGCAACTAAGTCTAAAGCTTGGAAAGAAGCCTTAGATAAAAATGCATGGACACCTGCACTCCTGACCGGCAAAGCCTTTGACGACTTTGTAGACAATGAGTTTGCAAGCTTGCGAGGCATCATGCACTTGTCTGGCATGTTGTGAGTTTTTTTAGCATAAAAAAAAACCAAGAAATTATCCTTAGTACGGGAATCATCGCGCTGGCCTTGGGGCTGGCGTTAGGTGCTTCTGGAATTTCCTCTGAGGCGGGGTACGCTGGCATCGGCCCCAATTTTTTGCCTTTGTTGGTGTCTGCGGGTCTGTTTTTGTGCGGTGGTTTTTTGCTCTGGGAAGCCTGGAGTGGTGGGTTTCGCAACGGGCCTGACCCAGATCCGAGCGAAGGAACACAAGAAAAACCCTTCTGGAGCGGAATGGCTTGGATGTCGGTGGGCTTGTTGCTGAGTGCTGCCTTAATCACTACGATTGGTTTTATTTTGAGCTGCGCCTTGTGCTTTGCTTGTGCAGCCCATGGCTTGCGCCAAGCGAATGCGGGCCCTTCCCAAAGAGCGCAGCCACAAAGCATTCGCAGTTGGGTGGTTGATACCGCCTTGGGCTTGGCGATTTCAGCGCCCGTGTTTTGGATGTTTACCAAATTCTTGTCGATCAGTTTGCCAGGATTGACGAAAAGCGGGTGGTTGTAATGGATATCTTGAATCATCTGCTTGCGGGTTTTGCAACCGCAGGCACGCCGGTGAATTTGCTCTGGGCTTTTGTGGGTTGCGCTTTAGGAACTGCGGTGGGCGTCTTGCCCGGGATCGGGCCTGCAACCGCCGTTGCGATGCTGCTTCCAATAACCTCGCAAGTGGACTCCACCGCATCGATGATTTTCTTTGCTGGTATTTACTACGGTGCGATGTACGGTGGATCAACCACATCGATTTTGCTCAACACTCCAGGCGAGACCGCCACCATGGTCACTGCCATGGAAGGCAACAAGATGGCCAAGAGCGGTCGCGCTGGCGCTGCCTTGGCTAGCGCTGCGATTGGCTCCTTTATTGCAGGAACGATCGCCACCATCATCGTGACTTTGTTTGCACCGGTGTTGGCCGATTACGCCGTTCGTCTAGGGCCGCCCGAATACTTTTGCTTGATGCTGTTGGCGCTGACTACGGTGAGCGCCGTTTTGGGCCAAAGCACGGTGCGCGGGCTGAGCGCCTTGTTTGTGGGGCTTGCGATTGGCCTCATCGGCATGGACCAAATCACCGGCCAAGCGCGTTACACCGGCGGTGTTCCAGAGCTTTTGGATGGCGTTGAAATCGTATTGGTCGCAGTGGGCCTTTTCGCTGTCGCAGAGGCTTTGCATGCGGTACTCTTTGAAGGCGCGGTGAAGGAGTCTGAAAACAAACTCAGTCGTGTGACGATGAGCGCCAGCGATTGGCGCAGGTCTCTGCCGGCGTGGCTGCGGGGCACCGCTATCGGCGCGCCTTTTGGCTGCATCCCTGCCGGTGGCACCGAGATCCCCACATTTGTAAGTTATGCCGTTGAAAAGAAGTTAGCCAAAGGAGAAAACCTAGCTGAATTTGGAAACCAGGGCGCGATTGAAGGTGTTGCCGGTCCCGAAGCCGCCAATAACGCCACGGTTACAACGGCCCTGATCCCGTTGCTGACTTTAGGCATCCCCGTGAGCAACACCACGGCCATTTTGTTGGGCGCTTTTCAAAACTACGGTATCCAACCCGGGCCCCAGCTTTTCACTACTTCGGCGAGTTTGGTCTGGGCTTTGATTGCATCTCTCTATATCGGCAATGTGATGCTCTTGGTACTCAACTTGCCTTTGGTGGGCTTGTGGGTCAAGTTGCTCAAAGTGCCTAAGCCGCAGCTCTACGCGGGCATTTTGATATTTGCCACGGTGGGCGCCTACGGGATGCGCCAAAGTGCGTTTGATTTGGTTTTGCTCTACGCGATTGGCTTGTTAGGCCTCGTGATGCGACGCTTTGATTTCCCTACGGCACCGGTCGTAGTTGGCATGATTCTGGGCCCTTTGGCGGAAGCGCAATTGCGCAACGCGCTGTCTATTGGCGAAGGCAAATGGACGATTTTCTTGGAGCGCCCCATGTCGCTCACGCTCTTGTGTGTTGTGGTCTCGGTCTTGGTTTTGCCACGGGTACTGAAAAAACGCAAAATAGCCGCTTTAATCTAAGGGTTCGATATGAAGTTACTACGCTACGGCCCTGTGGGCATGGAAAAAGCCGGAGCCTTGGGATCGGATGGCAAAGTACGCGACTTGTCGATGCTTTTTTCTGACCTAGACGCTGCTCACCTATCGCCTCGCGCATTGGCTGCTTTGCATGCATTGAATATCGACGCGTTGCCTGTGGTTGCGGGCGATGTGCGTCTGGGCTGCCCGGTGTCTGATATTGGGAAAATTGTCTGTGTAGGGCTGAATTACGCGGACCACGCCAGCGAGAGCGGGATGGAGCCACCTAAAGAGCCTATTCTTTTTCTCAAAGCCACGAGTTCCATCACGGGCCCGAACGATCCTGTCATCATCCCGCGGGGTTCGGTAAAAACAGATTGGGAAGTGGAGCTCGGCGTGGTCATTGGAAGCAAAGCCAGCTACGTGAGTGAGAGCGATGCCATGGCTTGTATTGCGGGTTATGTGCTGATCAATGACGTATCAGAACGTGCGTTTCAGTTGGAGCGCGGCGGCCAGTGGGACAAGGGCAAATGCAGCGATAGCTTCTCGCCCATAGGCCCTTGGTTAGTCACGCCCGATGAAATCGCCGATCCGCACAGCTTGCCTTTGTGGTTAGAGGTCAACGGTAAGCGAGTCCAAAACGGAACTACTGCCAATCTAATCTTTGGCATTCCCAAACTCATTAGCTACATCAGTGAATTCATGACCCTACACCCGGGCGATGTGATTAGCACAGGCACTCCCGCTGGGGTTGGCATGGGTCAAAAGCCCACGCCTTGGTATCTCAAAGCGGGAGACAAGATGCGATTAGGCGTTCAGGGTTTGGGTGAGCAAACGCAGACATGCGTGGACTCCCGTCCCTGACCCACGCATCAATGACCTGGACATCGTTAACCGCTTTGAGCGCGTCATAGGCCGCTTGGGCTTGGGGGTAGTGGTGGCGTAAAAAGTTGAGCCACTGCTTCAATCGTCCAGCCTGTTGACGGCGTTCCAAGGTGCTGCGAACCACCGACCAAAAGGTCTGAAGGTGCGGTTGCAAAGACTCCCAACTTAAGCATTCCACTGCATCGATTTCAGGCGGGTGAGTCGCTGTAATCGCTAAGGCCAAGCCAGGGTAGGTCACGATCCCGCGCCCGAGCATGATGGCGTGACAGCCTGACGCTGCGCGGCAGGCCTGCGCATCTTGAACTGTCCAAATTTCTCCGTTGGCAACCAATGGCGTTTTGACTACCGCCGCGATATCTGCCACCCGATTCCAGTAGGCAGGCGGGCGATAAGCGTCTGCGCGGGTGCGTGCGTGTACGACAATTTCACCGGCCCCGCCCGCCTCCAGTGCACGTGCGCAATCTTCGGCGCGGCGGTCGTCGTGAAAACCCAGGCGCATCTTGGCCGATACCACTTGGTGCGCTGGCACCGCACGCCGCACGGCTTGCATGATTTTGAATAAAAGTTCAGGGTCTTCTAATAAAGCCGCCCCGCCGCCGTGCCGATTCACCACCTTAGCCGGGCAGCCAAAATTCAAATCCACCCCGTCGGCACCTAAGCTTGCCACTCGAGCGGCGTTATCGGCTAAACATTCGGGGTCAGAACCCAATAATTGCGGTCGCACCGGAACGCCTGCGGCGGTTTTTCCACCTGTCAACAATTCAGGGACGACTCGCAAAAAGGCACGTTCAGGCAATAGCGTATTGGTGACCCGAATGAACTCCGACACGCAGCGGTCTATCCCGCCCACGCGGGTCAAAACATCGCGCAACACAAAGTCAAGCAGCCCTTCCATCGGGGCCAGAACGATAGACACTTAGTTTTTCGCGCCTAAAGCCAAGGCCTCTGCCCTTGCGTGCGCCAAGGCTGCCACATCAGGCGCAGTTTGGGTATCCCAGCCGCTTAGGTGTTGGGTGGCAACGGCGGCGAGCGCGTCAATTGCAAGCGGTGAGTCGTTAAGGCATGCGATGTAATGAAATGCTTTTCCGCCCGCGTGTAAAAACGCCTCGCGGGCTTCCATATTAATTTCTTCCAAGGTCTCTAAGCAGTCGCTGGTAAAGCCGGGGCAAATCACATCGATCCGCCCAACACCAGCTTTCCCCATCGCGATCAAGGTCGGCTCGGTATAGGGCTCAAGCCATTTGGCACGGCCTAGTCGGCTTTGAAAAGTCACTTGGTATTTGTCTTTAGACAGCCCAAGCGATTGGGCTAATAAACGCGCTGTTTTGAAACATTCGCAGTGGTAGATATCACCCAAATGCAAGGTGCGTTCTGGTACACCATGAAAGCTCATGACCAACTTGTCAGGCTGTCCATGCGCTTGCCAATAGCTTGACACGCTGCTGGAAAGCGCAGCGATGTACTTCGCATCGTCGTGGTAATGGTTGACAAAACGCAGCTCCGG
>JAIPDD010000135.1 GCA_021737875.1 Sulfuritalea sp. | reverse complement strand
TGGCCCAGCCTAATGATTCTCTCTTGAGTCGAACGGATTGACCGTCAATCTGGGAAATGTCCGACATTCATGGCCTTTGATCAAAAAGCTTACTTTACCAGCAGCAATTCACCTTTGATAGATGCACCTTTTTGTACCGACAGGGTTTGGTACACCACATGACCATCCACCGAAGCCGATGATGTCACGATCAATTCACTGCAAGTGGCCGTGCCAGAGAATTTTCCCTTGATATGCAAACTAGAGCAGGTCACGACACCTTCAACCTGACCCCGTGAGCCTATGGTCAATTCGTCTACTTGTATCTGACCATTCAAAGAACCTTCCACATGAATAGCGCCTTTAGCGGCAATTTCACCACGAAACGAAAAACCCTCGCTCAAGATAGAGGGCTTAGAAGCGTTGGAGGAGATCATGTCCATCATGTTATTTCTCTGTGGTTGGGCAACTGGCTGATTGTCTGGGCTGGTTTCAACAGTTGCAGTTACTTTAGTAGTTTCTGCAACAGGTGGCGTAACGGGATTATTGGTTGCTATTTTTGATTTGTTGAACATATTGCGCGGTCCGAATCACTTTTTGCGGATTGACAGGATAGCCTCCCACCAAGATCTCGAAATGCAGATGCTTGCCAGTGGAGGAATCTCCCGTGTTTCCGATGTAGCCAAGTTGGCTTTCTGTGGTGACCTTGTCACCCACTTTGACCAATAATTGCGCCAAATGTGCGTACAAGGATTCGACACCGTTTAAATGCCGAATCATCACCGTGTTGCCATACTGAGGATGGTATTCTGCCATGACCACAATTCCCGGTTTGACGGCGAATACTTTATCGTCCCCTGTTTGGCTCATCAAGTCCAGACCAGTATGAAAATGTGAACGCCCGCTCAGTGGGTGCTTTCGGATACCGAAGTCTGAAGATACGCTGTAATTGGCAACCGGCAAATGGGTGGGCAGTGCGTACAACACTTCGCGTAACGCGCGATTGGTCGCCAATTCATCGGCAACTTTACCTCGCAACAATGGGTTAGATTGAATTTCGCCTTCTGGAGAATAGCCACCGTTGGCAGAATTTTGCTGAATGATTCGCACAATTTTTTCGGTTAACCCAGAGGATTCCAGTTGAGTTTTGATCGTTTCGTTTTCTTCTGATACTGCCACCATTGAGGTTTCTACAAACCGCCGAATACTCATGTCGCGGTCACGAATGGTTTGCGCCAATGTGATCATCTGCTCTTCACTGAGGGATCCCGTATCAGGAGAATTGGCGTCCACCGAACTGGTCAGTAAAGCACGGTACACCTCTTCATGCGATTTTTCCAGGCGGGCACGACTAATGCCCAGCAACAAACTCGCAATCGCCAAAAAAAGTATCAAACCAAGCAAAAACGCCGATGCGATCAGAAAGCCTCGGGCTGCAAAACGCTGAAAACCTGCGGGAATATTGAAGTACTTGAGGTCCCCGCGTTGCTCAAGAATCAATTTGACATCGTGATACTCGCGCGACCACATGCGCTTAACCAATAAAGGGACACGGCGGGTAGATGCTAGAGCGGAGTAGGACAAAAAACGCATGAACTCACCATGGATATGGCATCAGGTGCCTGATGGCTTAGCCTGCTGATGAGGCGCCGCAGTGGATGTGGTGGAAGCAGGCGGTTCTGAACCTTGGTGCAAGGCACCTTCGATTTCTCCACCCTTTTCAATTTCGATTTCAGCGTAGTGAATTTTTCCGACGATTTTTCCTGTGGCGCGAACGATCAGGCTTTTCTCGCTGACGATGGTGTGGTGCAACTGACCTCGGACATCGATCATCTTGGCAGAGACTCTGCCAGTGATGCGCCCAGTGGTGCCGATCAGCACTTCCTCAGCAGTCAAATCACCTTCAATCACCCCATTGATCACGGCTTTTGAAGGTACCGTGAAAGCGCCCTTTACGACGACGCCGTCACCGATCACGACGCTTTCTAATGAATCTGCTGGATTTGCCATACTTGCTCCCTTGTTTTGATCTTATCAAAGATCAAATGTAAATTAACTTTTTTATTGAAGCTCTTGATTTAATTGATAAAAAAAGCAAAACTTGGCCCGCTAAAACGGTTAAAAAATACTCAATCAATAAGTTAAATGAATATTTTTTTTAAATTAAACAATACAAAATAATTCATTAATTGAATAATTCTTTGTTGACTTTATAAATTATTAGTGATTTGCAAAACAGCAACAAACCAGCCCAAAAACACCAGAGAAACTTGAGTCTGGTAATTTTGGGCCCGTAATAGTGATTTTTTTAGGTTCTGGCCGCACCGCGGGGTTTGAAGCCATTGCCCCGCTTGGCACCTGCAAAAGATTTGCCACCGGGCTTGCCGCGACGTGGCTCATGCGACGGCGCACGAGAAGGACGTTGCGTAGGCTCCAAGCCAGGAATGACTTCTGCATTCAGGGTGGCTTGTGTGTAGTGTTCGATATCGAGAATCTTGCGGCGATCACGGAACTCGGCAAAGGTCACAGCCAATCCATCGCGTCCGGCACGACCGGTGCGTCCAATGCGGTGCACATAGTCTTCTTGCTTCATAGGCAAGCCGAAATTGAACACATGGCTGATGCTTGGCACATCGATACCGCGTGCGGCCACATCGGTTGCAACCAGAATTTGCACCCGGCCGTCGCGCAATGCCTGCAAACGGCGGTTACGCAAACCTTGGCTGAGCGCACCGTGCAATGCAACCGCAGAGAACCCGACTTGCTGCAAATCTTCGGCAAGCGCATCGCATTCAATTTGCGTGCTGGCAAACACAATCGCCTGGTCGATGGTGGTGTCGCGCAACCAGTGGTCCAGCAATTTGCGTTTGTGTTGCTGGCTGTCGGCCCAAAACAAAATTTGTTTGATATTGCTTTTTTGCGCCTGGGTAGATTCGATTTGCAAACGCTGAGGCGTGCGCATGATGCGTGCGGCCAATTGCTGGATACGCGGCGCAATAGTAGCGCTGAACATCATGGTTTGGCGACGGGATTCAGTCAATTTATGGATGTCTGCCAAGTCTTCTGCAAAGCCCAAATCCAACATGCGGTCGGCTTCGTCGACCACGAGAAATTGCACTTTGCTCAAATGCAATTGCTTGGACCGCTGCAAATCCAGCAAACGTCCGGGCGTGGCAACCACCAAGTCAGCATTGTGCAAACGCGCAATCTGCAAGGGGTAAGGCATGCCGCCGACCACACAGGCCACACGCAAACCTTTGCAATGTTTGACCAAGTCAATGGCGTCTTTGGCAACCTGTTGCGCCAGCTCGCGCGTGGGACACAACACCAACGCACTGGGGAAGGCAGGCTTTACATGGCGCACATCGGTAGGATTTTTACGGCGTGGCTTTTTGGGCAACTCTTCTCCGTTGGCTTTGGCCTGCTCGACTTTCAACGCCCATTCTTTGGCTTCTTCTTGCTCAAGCGCCTGGCGCTCGATCAAAATGGTGTGGAGGACGGGCAATAAAAATGCAGCTGTCTTGCCGCTGCCGGTCTGGCTGGAAACCAGCAAATCGTTGGCAGGTTTGTCGGCGTTGTCTTGCAAGGCCAAAGGTATGGCACGCAACTGGACTTCTGTAGGCTGGGTGAAATTCAAGTCGTGCACGGCTGCCAAGAGCTCTTTTGCCAGACCCATTTGGGCAAATGCGTTGGGTGCTGTTGAAACTGCGGCTACGGTGGGTGCGCTTTGGGCAGTTGAGGGTTCGTGGGCTGGCTCGTGGTTAGCGTCAGCGGGGGAATGCAAATTCAAATCGTCCATTGTGTTTTTAGCCCGCACCCAAATGGTGAGGCAACTCCGTTTAAAGGTTTGAAAAACATCAACCTTCAAACAAAGCATGCTGCAAAAAACTGCAACGCGGCTCAAATAGAGCCCAAGGTGTGAGGAGGATGTAACTGGGTCGCGCCGTTCGGTGCAACTAGGGGTATTCTCGCACGAAAAGCGAATGCTGTTAGGTGAATTTATGAGGACTTACAGTTTCAAAAAGTGTTCGCGATAGTGTGCGAGCTCATCAATCGATTCATGTACATCCGCCAACGCAGTGTGGCTTTGCTGCTTTTTAAAGCTGTTGTAGACCTCTGGTTTCCAGCGTTTTGACAATTCCTTCAAGGTGCTGACGTCGAGGTTTCGGTAATGAAACCAGGCCTCAAAGCGTGGCATGTACTTTAATAAAAACCGTCTGTCTTGTCCGATCGTATTGCCGCACATAGGGGCCACGCCTTTGCTGACATATTTCTTCAGGAAGTCGATCAACAATTCTTCTGCCTGCGCTTCAGTGACGACAGAGGCTTTGACTTTGTCAATCAGACCGCTTTTGCCATGGGTCCCCTTGTTCCAAGCGTCCATGCCCGCGAGCAATGCATCGCTTTGGTGAACCACCACCACCGGACCTTCGATCCTTGGTGTGAGGTTGGGACCGGTCACGACGATGGCGATTTCCAGTAATCTTTCCCGCTCCGGATCCAAGCCTGACATTTCACAATCCAGCCAAACCAGGTTGTTGTCGTTTTTTGCAAGATCGGTGACGTCCGAGGGCGCTTGGGTAGTGGATTGTGTGGTCATGCGGTCATTGTCCCTCAAGCGCACGCTGGTTAGGCCTTATCAACGAAAATAGCGGCTTGCTTGCATCGCATGAAACTACACTGATGGTGTAATTCTGCAAACCTCTACACTTCATCCATGATCTCTCCCATGAATTTCACCCTGTTGTTCGCTGTGTTGCTGTTGGTCAATCTGCTGCTCAAACTGTGGCTGGCCAACCGACAAATTCGCCACGTGGCCAACCACCGCGCCCAAGTTCCCGCCGATTTCGCGCAATCCATCAGTCTTCCCACCCACCAAAAAGCAGCGGACTACACCTTGGCCAAACTGCGCCTCGGTCATTGGGATTTGGCTATAGACGCGCTGGTGTTATTGGGCTGGACCTTGCTTGGTGGTTTGAGCTTGCTCGATCAATGGCTGCTTGGGTTGATCGGCCCGGGCATGCTGCAACAGCTGGCGTTGGTCGTCGGGTTCATGTTGGTCACAGGCGCTTTGAATTTACCCATTTCCTATTACCAAACATTTCATCTTGAGCAACGCTTCGGGTTCAACAATATGACTGTTGGCCTGTGGCTGAGCGACTTGGTTAAGAGCACTTTGGTAGGTGCGGTCTTGGGCATGCCTTTGATCTGGGCGGTATTGCAGTTGATGGAATCAGGCGGCAGCGCTTGGTGGTTATGGGCGTGGGCCTTGCTGGTGGCTTACCAATTGTTTGTGATGTGGATCGCCCCCAACTTCATCATGCCGCTGTTCAACAAATTTCAACCTTTAGAAGAC
>JAIPDD010000134.1 GCA_021737875.1 Sulfuritalea sp. | reverse complement strand
TTTAGGGCAGACCAGTCGCAGTTAGTGGCACCATTAATAGTGATGGAAGCCGTATAAATAGTGCTTCCTGTAAGTCGAAGAGTATTGTTGTTATTGCATGTTCCAATCGCGTCCATTGAAGTACTTGCGCCATTCGCGTCAAGAACAATATCTTTGTTAGGGAGTATGGAACCTTTGCTAGACCATGTCCCAGTCCAGGTTCCCTGCAACGAAGTCTGCAAGATGCCTTGCGCTGTGGCGGTCATCGTTTCAGATGTCTGAGTTCCAGCGTTACTGATGGTTGCTTGAAAACTGGTTAAAGACGATTGGCTAAAACTAGCAGAACGTAAACCCAACGTCCCGCTTTCGTAAATCCGGATACTCGCTCCATTCGTTTGAGCAGCTCCGTTGACTCCCAGTATCAAGTTCCCAGAGTAAAGATAAGGATCCGCGTTGAGAGTAGGTCCTTTGAAATACCAACCGTACCATTGGGAACTACCGCCTGAACTTGGTAAAACCAAACTTACAAATTCCTTATTACCAACACCAACTGTGGCTTGGTAAAACCCTTGAAGTTGAGTATTCGAGTCACTGTTATTGTTAGCGCTATTGCTGCCTGTTGGGTTTGAAGCATTAGATGAATCATTAGACGATGTGCCGCCACAGGCCACTAAAGTAGCCAGCATGCAGCAATTTATAAATCGTAATAGTTGATTTTTCAAATGGATCTATTTCTTGAAAAATGAGACTTTCATTCAGTCACCCACCCCGCTTGGAGCCAGTGGCAATAGTGCGTACTGTAAGGCCAAGCGATGTGGTGGATGGGAGTGCCCTCGGGGAAGACGTTGGCGGTAAGGTGGTCTAGCCATTCGCCTTGGGGTTGGAGTTGCTTGCCGAACTCGGCAAAGCCCGGAGTTTTCATGAGGTTTTCGTCTGAAAAATGGTGAGGTGTTTGGAGGGTTTTCATTCTGTAGGGTGGGGAGATTGGACCTTGCTTGGGGACCACTTTTCCAGAATAAGCGTCGTGAACACTGCCCCAGCTACGACCGCGCAAGGCTTTGGTGATGGCTTCAATCCGGTGGCTGGCTTCGTCAATGGATGTGTGGTGAAAACGTATTTGTCCTAAAACGTTGTCGAACAAAATCGCAGCGCGGTTGTGGGCGCGAAGCAAAGGTTGCAAATGCGTTAACGCGTCGCTGGTATGACAACGCAGTTGGGTGCCAGATACTTTTAGCGCAGGACCATGACGTCTGCGAAAAAGCGGGGCGGCAAATAGGTCAATGTCAAAAGTGGTGACTTTTTCAAAACGTTGTAACCACGCGCTCGGCATCATCCAGCCTGCACTTGCGCCAATTAAAACGAGCTCTTTAGATGGCGTTGGGATTTCCTCCAACCATTGCCCAATCTGGTTGATACTTTCCTGCCAAGCGTGTTGGTGTCTCCAAGCATGCCAATGCCAGACCAACCCGCCCGAGGGGTTCATGTGGAGCTTGCGCGGTTGAACTGCATGACGCCGAGGTCGTCCATGGTGCGTTGTTCCCGCTTATTCCAGTGTTTTTGAACGGCCAAGCGATCGTTTTCTGCCAGCGTTTTCATCTTCAGGCGGTCGGCCTCGGCCTTTTGCGTGAGAAAGGCTAAACGCTCTAAGTGGACGGTGGATTTTTCAATATCTTGTTCAACGCGGGCTCGCAGGTTGAGCAGTTGCGACATGAATTGGCGGTGGTTCATCGCGTCAGACATGCCCTTGGACTCTAAGGCGGCAGCGCCCTTAGCGCGGTATTCCTCGTACAAGTGCTCTAGGCGTTCTTGGCTGCTATTGAGTGAATCGCGCAGTCGCTGCGCTTCAATCGTTTGGGTGCGCAAGGTCACGAGAACCTGTTCCACACGACCTTCGAGAGCAGACCAGCAAGCACGAACTTTCATAGCGGTCGCCTGCCTTACTGCTCTAGAAGGGTGCGAAGGTCAGCGCGGGTGACAGATTCATCGACGCCGACTTGCATTTCTTGGCACAAAAACTTTTCCATCGTTTCTCGCAAAACAATGGCTTGGTCAATTTCAGGGTTCGATCCGGCTTGGTAAGCGCCGACTTGAATCAAGTCTACGTTTTGTTGGTACAAAGACCACAGCCGGCGAAAGCCGTTGGCAATCTTTAAGTCCGCGGGCGCGAGCAAGTTTTGCATCACCCGAGAAATAGAGCCGTTCAGGTCAATCGCCGGGTAATGCGCAGCGTCTGCCAACTTGCGCGAGAGCATGACTTGTCCGTCCAAGGATGCGCGGGCAATGTCCACAATCGGGTCGTTGCCATCATCGCCTTCGGCAAGCACGGTGTAAATCGCAGTAATAGAGCCGTGACCGTGGCGGCCTACGCCAGCGCGTTCAATCAAATTAGGCAGGAGCGCAAACACCGAAGGTGGATAGCCTTTGGAAGTCGGTGGCTCGCCAATCGCTAAGCCAATTTCGCGTTGCGCATGGGCAACCCGGGTGAGGCTGTCTACGAGCATCAAGACGTCTTTGCCTTGGTCACGAAAATGTTCGGCAATGACGTGCGTGAGGTGGGCCGCTTTGAGGCGCAATACGGGAGAAACATTGGCAGGGGCCGCAATGACCACCGATTTTGCCAAGCCTTCCGGGCCGAGTGTTTCATTGATAAATGCTTGTACTTCGCGGCCGCGCTCGCCGATCAAGCCAATGACAACAATATCGGCTTTGGTAAATCGGGTGAGCATGCCCAACAAAACGCTTTTGCCCACGCCTGAGCCTGCAACCAAGCCCACGCGTTGTCCGCGGCCTAAAGTGAGTAAGCCGTTAATCGCTTTGACGCCCACATCTAAAACCCGGTCAATCGGACCGCGCTCCATGGGGTTGATGGGTAAACCCAAGAGGCTGAGTTTGGTCGTGCATTCGGGTTTGGGTTTGCCGTCTAAAGGCTCGCCTTGGGCATCGATCACGCGTCCGAGCAAAGCATCGCCTAAAAAAGCATGACCGCTCTCAGATAAAACCCGTACCTGCGCTCCCGGACCAATGCCTACGGGCTCAGAAAAAGGCATTAAAAAAATCGTTTTGTCAGCAAAACCTACAACCTCCGCTTCAATGCGGCTACCGCCTTGGCCGACCACTTCGCAACATGCGCCCACGGGCGCCATGATGCCGCGGGCTTCCAAGCGCAGGCCCACCAAACGCACCAAGGTGCCGCTACGGGCAGGGCGTTGGCTGTGTAGGTGGCCGATGGCGCTGTCGGCCTCGGTGTCAAAGTCAAACATGGTGTTCGGCTTCTCGCAAAATATCATCAATCGCTTCGACGGTGTCGTAAGCGGTCGGTTCAGTTGCTGTAATTGGTTCGCTTGGCGTGGCCATGCGCGGACGCGCATCCTCGACCGCGTTGGAAGCAATCTTGTCGCTAATGATGCGCTCCGCCCCAAACGCCGTTTGCTTTTTCCATTGGGTTTCGTTCAAGGACAAACCGCGGGCAAGGGCCGAGAGTTGGTTTCCAATCAAATCTTCAACCACGGCATCATTGGCACTGGCGCGAACGCTGCCAGGTAACAGCGTGTCGTTCGCTTGAAGGCGCAAACCGGGCCCCGTGTTTAAGCCGGTGCGCTCGCGCAGGCTTTGAAGCAAGGCCAAATCGGCAGGGTTCAATTCGACCACGACGAGAGACTCATCGTGGGCTGAAAGTTCGTCTACGCAACGTTGCACTAAGCGCTCAATCGCGCGGCCGTCCAAGCTGAGTTCCGCTAAAACCAGTTGCTCGGCGAGATGCAAAGCCAAACGTTTAAGCGGTTCGTAAAAAGTAGAGGCCGGTTGTTGAAGCGGTTCAAGCGCAGCTTGCAAAGCCGCCACCAAAGCGTGATCTTGGCTTTGGGCGGCTTTCACAGAAGCTTCCATTTCCGCCTGCATCGCAACGCGGGCTTCTGCAAGCCCCTGGGCGTGTCCTTCAGCGCGGGCTTGCGCCAACGCTTGATCATTCACAGCCACGGTGGGTGCTGGTGCTTCGGGTGCTTGCGCAGCCGATGCGTCTGCCTCTAACCCTTCTAAGGCTGGTTCACCTTCGGGTGAAGCCTCCTTGGGCAAAAGGTCCGGTGTGGGGATGTCAAAATTGGTTCGGCCAAAGGCGACGGTTTGTTCCGCCAGCCAAGGCTTAGCGACAAAGCCGTCACTGACCGGTGGCGGATTGAGTAAGTCGGTGGCCTGCCAAACGCGGGCGGGGCGGACTTCGGCTTTGCGAACGGCAGCCTGCTTGGAGGCAGCCGCGCTTTTAGACATAGTCGGCTCCGCCGCCTAAGACCAAATCACCCGCATCGGCCAACTTACGCGCAGCCCGCATGATAATTTTTTGGGCGTCTTCCACATCGGATAAGCGCATGGGCCCGAGCGCTTCCATATCGTCTTTGAACATGCCTCGGGCACGCTCGGACATATTGTCCAAAAATTTCTTCTTGACTTCGTCGCTGGCGCCCTTGAGGGCCTTCATCATCAGATCGGGCTCGGCGTTTCGCATGATGACCTGAATGCCCTTGTTGTCTACGCTGACCAAGTTATCAAAGGTAAACATGCTGTCTTGAATTTTTTGCATCAGCTCCGGGTCAAGGGTTTTGAGTCCACCCATGACAGACGCTTCCAGCGCTGTTTTCGTCAAGTTCAAAATATTCGCAGCGGCTTTGATACCGCCAAAGCTAGACGATTTCGAAGATGAGTTGTTGGAGAACTGTTTCTTCAAAATCGCTTCCAGTTCTTCCATGGCAGACGGTTGAACCGTCTCTAGGCTCGCTACGCGTTGAATGACTTCAGATCGGGTTTCAGGGGGCAGGTAGTTAAGCACATCGGCAGCCACCACGTTTTCCAAAACCGACAAAATAATCGCCACTACCTGGGGGTGTTCGCCCTGAATCATGTCGGCAATCGAGCGTGCGTCCATCCAGTTCAAAATCTCCAAGCCTTTGCTGGCGCGGCCAGGGTTTATACGGCCTAAAACTGAGGCCGCTTTGTCATCGCCTAAAGCGCGTTTAAATACTTTCTCAACGTAGTCAGATGTACCTAAACCCAAGCTGGTTTGTTTCTTGATGGTGGCTACAAAATCGTCTAGAACCTGGTTAACTGCTTCTTGCGACAAGTCGGCAACCTGCACCATCGCAGCACCTAGCGCCTGAACTTCTTTGGGGTTCAAAAAGCTAATGATGTTGGAGGCCTGCTCTTCGCCGAGCAAGAGCATCAAGACGGCAGCACGTTGGGTGCCCGTCATCGCCGCCATTTCTTTGCGAAGCGCTTCTTCGGTTGCGGCTTTGTTATCGGTTGCTGCGTCTGCCATTTTGATGTGCTCCCACGGGGGAATATCAGCCGGGTTTAATCATGTTCTTCAGAACGCTGGCTA
>JAIPDD010000148.1 GCA_021737875.1 Sulfuritalea sp. | reverse complement strand
TGGCAGCAGGTGAGCGCCTCACCACGAAATGGGAATTTGTTCGTGTGCTTGAAGAAGGTGCTGCTGCGATATTGCAGATGAACTTGGGCCGCGTAGGTGGTATTTTGGAAGGCAAAAAAATTGCCTCCATGGCCGAGGCCTACCACGTACAAATCGCGCCCCACCTGTACTGCGGCCCAGTAGTTGGCGCAGCCAACATCCAACTGGCCACCTGCAGCCCCAACTTCTTGATCCAAGAAAGTATTTTGGACTGGAAAGGCTTTCACACCGAGATTTTGAAAAAGTCCATCCAATGGGAAAACGGTTACATCATCCCGCCCACAGCGCCAGGTTTAGGTGTGGAGCTTAACGAAGAAGTCGCTTTGGCCAACCCCTACACCGGTACCGCATTGCACTTGGACATGACGCACCACCCCATCTTGCCGTAAGACAAGGGCAGCGTTGCTTACGCCCCGTCGCGCTCGATTTCCGCTAGCTCGGCAGGTGTAAAGACACGGGAGCGGGTGTGAAAGGCTTTGCCTTCAGGCCCCTCCAGTGAAAAAGTTCCTCCGTGGCCTTCAATCACATCGATGATGAGCTGGGTGTGTTTCCAAGTTTCGTATTGCAACTTGCCGATATAGAAATCGGCATCTCCAATTTTCCCTAAAAAGACGTCACCCGCACCCATCGTAATTTCGCCCGGCAGATAGCAATTGGCTGCACTGTTATCGCAGCACCCTCCGCTTTGGTGAAACATCACGGTGCCATATTTTTGTTTCAAAAATTCCACCAACTCCAAAGCCGCTGGGGTGGCAATCACTTTATCAACCATAAACATCTCCCAAAAAAAAGGGGGCAGCACGCTGCCCCCTTGGTCTTTCGTACTGGCGTACAGTTTAGAAGAATCCCAGTTTTTGTTCGCTGTAGCTGACTAACAAGTTTTTAGTTTGTTGGTAGTGGTCGAGCATCACTTTGTGGGTTTCGCGTCCAATGCCAGACTCTTTGTAGCCACCAAAGGCGGCGTGGGCTGGATAGGCGTGGTAGCAGTTGGTCCACACGCGGCCTGCTTTGATAGCGCGGCCCATGCGGTAGGCCACATTACCGTTGCGGCTCCATACGCCAGCGCCCAATCCATACAAGGTGTCATTGGCAATTTCCAACGCCTCAGCTTCATCTTTGAAGGTCGTTACAGCCAATACAGGTCCAAAAATTTCTTCTTGGAAAATCCGCATTTTGTTATGGCCTTTAAACAAAGTGGGCTGTACGTAATAACCCCCTTCTAAATCGCCGCCCAAATGGGCTTGCTCGCCACCAATCAGAACTTTGGCGCCTTCTTGTTTTCCTAAATCGAGGTAAGACAAAATTTTGGTAAGTTGCTCTTTAGATGCCTGTGCGCCCATCATGCTGTCGGTGTCAAGTGGATTGGCGTGCTTGATAGCAGCCACACGCTTTAAAACGCGCTCCATGAATTTGTCGTAAATGGACTCTTGGATCAATGCGCGAGAAGGGCAGGTGCAAACCTCACCTTGGTTGAATGCGAAAAGCACCATGCCTTCGATTGCTTTGTCTAAAAAGCCATCGTCTTTGTCCATGATGTCGGCAAAGAAAATATTAGGCGATTTCCCGCCCAGCTCCAAGGTCGCTGGGATCAAGTTGTTGGCAGCAGCCTGCGCAATCACACGGCCTGTGGATGTCGAACCGGTGAAGGCGATTTTTGCAATGCGTTTGCTGGTTGCCAATGGCAAACCAGCTTCACGACCGTAGCCATTGACGATGTTGAGAACGCCAGGTGGCAGCAAGTCAGCAATCAACTCGACCAATACCAAGATACTGATGGGGGTGGACTCCGCAGGTTTTAAAACCACGCAGTTACCCGCGCCCAGTGCTGGTGCCAGTTTCCAAGCAGCCATCAAAATCGGGAAGTTCCAAGGAATGATCTGACCGACAACGCCCAAGGGTTCTTGGATGTGGTACGCCACGGTGTTGTCATCAATATTGCTCAGCGCCCCTTCTTGGGCACGAACACAGCCTGCGAAATAGCGAAAGTGATCTACGGTGAGCGGAATGTCAGCATTGAGCGTCTCGCGAATGGCTTTGCCGTTGTCCACGGTCTCTGCATACGCCAATAGCTCCAAGTTGGCTTCGATGCGGTCTGCAATTTTGAGCAACACATTGGCGCGGTCAGCTGCGGGCGTGCGGCCCCACGCATCGGCAGCTGCGTGGGCTGCATCGAGGGCGAGTTCGACGTCTTCAGCTGTCGAACGAGCGGCTTTGGTATAGGGTTTGCCAGTGATGGGGGTAATGACGTCAAAGTACTGGCCTTTAACGGGGGCAACAAACTTGCCTCCAATGAAGTTGTCGTAATGGCCTTTGAATGCGACTTTGGCACCTGGGGTTCCGGGATAAGCGTAAAGCATGGTTGTCTCCTCTAATATGAAAATAAATGGGAATGTTTCCCTTGCGGGTAATCTCACCTAATCAAGTCCCGTGCCAACTTCAATGCATTCGCTTTGACCAACGTTTTCATTGGAAACACACCCCTTTGCGTTGCCGCATCACCACCCGCGCCTGCGCTCCAGTTCGACACAGTTGCCTCGCAAGTGTTCCAAAAAGTGACACTATTGCTGCGCAAGTCCTATGCATTTGTATGCATATCGTCAGCTTGCAGCGCTATGGTTACGATGAACAGACTTACACCACACAGAACAGATTTCAATCTGTCTAGGAGACAAAGTGCACACTGCCCATAACGCCATCACCCTGAGCCATGCGCGTCAGCATTTAATGCAATTCGGAGATATTCCAACGCAGGGTTTGGATGAAAGACTGGCCCGGTCTTGGAAGCGCAGCTTGACCGCTGGACTTGCCCCGGCCGAAAAAGTACACCCAGACGAACACCGCAGCAGTTTTTTACTTCGCCAAGCCATGCTGCGCAACCATGCGCTGCTGTCTCACTCCCGCCCTGTGATGGAATACTTGTTTGCGCAAGTGCACCATAACCAAAACGTCGTGGTGTTGGCAGACAACCGCGGCGTTTTGATGCACACCTTGGGAGACCCTGTTTTTCTGGACAAGACCCAACGGGTGGCGCTGGCATGCGGTGCGTCTTGGCATGAAGAGCACCGCGGAACCAACGCGATTGGGACAGCCATTGCGGAATCGTGCGCTATTGAAATTCATGGCTCTGAACATTTTTTAGAGCGCAATGGATTTCTAACTTGTGCGGCAGCGCCCATCATGTCTTTCAACGGTGAGTTGCTTGGCATTTTGGACATCACCGGCGACCAACACAACGGACACCCCCATACCTTGGGGCTTGTCAACACGGCGGCGCGGATGATCGAAAACCGACTGCTTCTCTCCAATAGCCAGGGGCATATTCTTTTGCACCTTCACGCACAGTCAGAAGGCATAGGCACGGTGGCTGAAGCCATCGTTGCGCTCACAGAGGAGGGTTGGATCGTCGGCGCCAATCGGATTGGCATGGCCTTGTTAGGTCTGATCCCCAAAGCCTTGGGAGTGACTCAAATTGGCAGTCTGCTTGATATGCAGTGGCATGATTTTCTGTACCGCGCGAAACGACAGTCGCAAGCCGCGTTTCCGATTCGCTCACACAACGGAAAACTACTTTTCGCACAAATTCAAGGCCAAACTAATCCATCGCACGCCCCCACCGCTTCGAAGCGTGTGCAAGGTGAGTCCCAGCAGGATGCGTTAGCAGCGCTTGACACGGGGGATCTGCGTTGGCGCAGTGCGGCAGACAAAGCCCGCCGCGTTTTAGACAAACCCATTCCCATCCTGATCCAAGGGGAGTCTGGCGTTGGCAAAGAATACTTTGCCCGCGCTTTGCACGAAAGCAGTTTGCGCCACAACGGGCCTTTTGTAGCTATTAACTGTGCCGCTATTCCTGAGCATTTGATTGAGGCCGAACTGTTCGGCTATGAAGCAGGCGCTTTCACAGGCGCAAAGAAGCAAGGCAGTCTAGGACGCCTGCGCGAAGCCAGTGGAGGCACTCTGTTTTTAGACGAGATTGGAGATATGCCTCTAGGCATGCAGACCCGCTTGTTGCGTGTTTTGCAAGAGCGCACGGTGACGCCCTTGGGTGCGGGACGCTCGGTTGCCGTGGACTTTGCCTTGGTGTGTGCCACCCACAGTCATTTGCGCGAAGAAGCCGACCAAGGACGGTTTCGCAGTGACCTTTATTACCGAATCAATGGGCTGATGGTCCAACTTCCGTCACTGCGTGAGCGACAAGATTTTCAAGCTTTGGCCGAACGGCTTTTACGCACCCTCAATCCAGAGCGTGACATTGACCTCGATGCCGAGGTGCTTGACAGCATGCGCTTGTATGCATGGCCTGGCAACTTGCGCCAGTTCTCCAGCGTATTGCGAACGGCCAGCGCTATGCTGAACCCCGATGAAAACACCATCGGCTGGAACCATTTGCCCGACGATATTGCGTTGGATATACGAAACAACGAGGCGCCATCTTTGATAGCAAACTCGCCTAGGCCATCTTCTGAACCCCAAAACCTCAAAGACCTGTCACGCTGCGCGATTGAATCGGCGATGGCGTCTAGCCAAGGCAATGTTTCCATGGCAGCCCGTGCCTTAGGAATCAGCCGCCAAACGCTGTACCGAAAATTAAACGCCTAGCAATTATTGCCATCCGGCACACGCTCCAGAATCTGGTCTTTGACGGAGTCCAACAGCGCGGCACTGACAAGCGCTGGCGCAATCTCGGCCAAAGGCAGCAACACAAATGCACGTTGCCACATTCGGGGGTGTGGCACTGTCAAAGATGGGCTTTGAATGCTGGCATCTCCAAACAACAAGAGATCTAAATCCAAGGTTCGTGGGGCATTGCGGTAAGGCCGCTCGCGTCCTGCGCCCAGCTCTAACGTTTGCAACTGGGCCAAGAGTTCAGGCGCACTTAAGTTGGTTTGGAGTTGAACAACCGCATTGACATAGTCTGGGCCGCTCGAATCAATAGGCGCACTGCGGTAGAACGCCGACTGGGCTACTAGCTTTACACCGTCCAACGCGGCAAGCGATGCAATCGCGCCAGCAACTGCGGCCTGAGGATTGCCGAGGTTAGCCCCCAACCCTACTGTCGCAACTACAGACGAACGCTCTCGCATGGCACTTGAGAATCAAAGACCGGCGTCACTGCTGTCTGGGGCAGCAGAGCCGCTGGAGCCGCTAGGGCCGCCTGTACGGCGACGGCGACGGCGTTTTTTAGGCGCTGCGCCCTCTGAAACCTCATCCCCCGGCGCGGCTTCGGGCCGATCCATGGGCGCAGGCGCACGTTGCATCTTGGGAGCGCGGGGTCGCTTTTGGGTTTCCTGGCGAACCTGGTCCACCAAGTCTTCACGGTACAAGTCGTCGCCCGTACTGAACTCTTGCCACCAGTCCGCCAAAGCTTCATCCACCT
>JAIPDD010000143.1 GCA_021737875.1 Sulfuritalea sp. | reverse complement strand
GACAGCGTCTATCGCCACCCTGACTTTGCCACTGCCGCAGCCCACGTGATGAGCCCTCCGTTTCGCTCCAAAGAAAACCAAGAAGTCTTGTGGCGCGGATTGCAGTCTGGGAATTTGCATACCACTGCGACCGACCACTGCACTTTTTGTGCTGCGCAAAAGGCCGTTGGTAAAGACGACTTTTCCAAAATCCCCAATGGAACAGGCGGTGTTGAAGAGCGCTTAGCCGTTATCTGGGACGCTGGCGTGAACACCGGGCGACTGACGCCCAGTGAGTTTGTTGCAATTACCTCCGCCAACACAGCAAAACTTTTCAACATCTATCCCCGAAAAGGAAGCGTCTCCGTGGGCGCAGATGCTGATTTGGTTATCTGGGACCCTGAAGGCACCAAGACTCTTTCAGCGAAGACCCAACACAGCAAAGGGGACTTTAATATCTTTGAAGGCCGAACCGTTCGAGGTATTCCTAGTCATACCGTAAGCAATGGAAATTTGGTGTTTGTCAAGGGCGATTTGCGTGCTGAAAAAGGAGCTGGCAAATACATCAAACGCCCCGCCTTTAACTCCAACTTCACGGCATCCAAACTTCGCGCTGACAACCTGAAACAAACCGCAGTTGTGCGTTGATTCACTGGAGAAAATAATGACGACTCAAGTTAATTTAGACACCTTGCGCATCAACGGCGAACGCCTGTGGGGCTCGCTCATGGAGTTAGCAAAAATTGGCGCTACACCCAAAGGCGGTGTGTGCCGTCTCACGCTCACTGATTTGGATAAGCAAGGTCGGGACTTGGTCACGCGCTGGGCGCGGGAAGCTGGCATGACGGTAACGATTGACAAAATCGGTAACGGCTTCATGCGCAGAGCTGGGCGTAACAACTCGCTTCCGCCCATCATGACGGGCAGCCACATCGACACCCAACCCACGGGCGGAAAATTTGATGGTAACTACGGTGTCTTGGCTGGGATTGAAGTCGTTCGAACCCTCAACGATTTAGGCATTGAAACCGAAGCCCCGATTGAAGTCGCTTTCTGGACCAATGAAGAAGGCTCACGCTTTGTGCCTGTCATGATGGGCTCAGGCGTATTTGCCAAAGCCTTTACGCTGGAGCATGCGTATGCCGCTACGGACACCGAAGGCAAATCAGTCAAAGACGAGCTCCATCGAATTGGCTATGTAGGCGACCAAGAGCCAGGCGACCATCCCATTGGCGCCTATTTTGAAACCCATATTGAACAAGGGCCCGTATTAGAAGACAACGACATCACCATTGGCGTGGTGCAAGGCGTGTTGGGTATTCGCTGGTTTGACTGCACTGTCACCGGAATGGAGGCCCACGCAGGCCCTACACCCATGGCGCTGCGTCGTGATGCAATGCAAGTATCAACCCACATCATGCAAGAGGTGGTCGCTGCTGCGCTGCGCCACGCTCCCCACGGCCGAGGGACGGTGGGTATGGTTCAAGTTCACCCCAATAGCCGCAACGTGATACCCGGGCGAGTGAAATTTTCTATGGACCTGCGTAACGCAACCGACGCGCTGGTGGACCAGATGGTCGATGAAGTCAAAGCCTTTGCCGCCAAAATCGCCAAGGAAAGCGGTCTCGATGTGAAAATCGAAATGGTGTCGAGCTACTCGGCAATTGGATTTCACGATGACTGTATTGACGCCGTCGCCCGTGCCGCCAAAAAACTAGGGTATTCCAATATGCCTGTTGTTTCAGGCGCAGGACATGACGCGGTTTACATGGCGAAATTGGCGTCAAGCGGCATGATCTTTATTCCTTGTAAGGACGGTATCAGTCACAACGAAATAGAAGATGCCACCCCCGAGCACATTACTGCTGGCTGCAACGTGCTGCTGCACGCTATGCTTGAGCGCGCCGGCACCTAAGAGTTCCCCCCCCCTGAAGTTAGCTTCATTTTTTACCCCAACTGGAGATGCTATGTCTATGAAAACACTAAGCCGCAGAAACCTTGTCGTATTGGCCGCTGCCATGGTGGGCCTTGCCCCCTCTTTGTTAATGGCGCAATCCAAACCCAAAGTGGCAGGAATTTACACCGTTCCTTTTGAACAGCAATGGGCGGGACGACTGCACAATGCACTAAAAGCTGCTCAAGCTCGAGGCGACATCGAATACAAAGCCAGTGAAAACGTCTCCAATGCTGACTATGAGCGTGTCATGCGCGAGTACGCTTCTGCTGGAAATACGCTCATCGTAGGAGAAGCCTTCGCCGTCGAAGCCGCTGCACGCAAAGTGGCTAAAGACTTTCCAAAAGTGTCTTTCTTAATGGGTTCGAGCGGTCAACCCCAAGCGCCAAATTTCAGTACTTTTGATAATTACATTCAAGAGCCAGCCTATTTATCAGGCATGGTGGCAGGTGGCATGACCAAGAGCAACAAAATCGGTATGGTCGGAGGATTCCCAATTCCTGAGGTCAATCGCCTAATGAATGCCTTTATGGCTGGTGCTTTAGAGGTAAATCCAAAGATCGAATTCAGCGTGAGCTTTATCAACAGCTGGTTTGACCCACCAAAAGCAAAGGAAGCAGCGTTTGCAATGATCGACAAAGGTGCAGACGTTTTGTATGCCGAGCGATTCGGTGTGTCTGATGCAGCCAAAGAAAAAGGCAAATATGCCATCGGCAATGTCATCAATACCCAGGCCCAATACCCCGATACCGTGGTTGCATCAGCCATTTGGCATTTTGAACCTTCTGCTGACCGTGCAATCAAACTCGTTAAAGAAGGTAAGTTCACTGCCGAAGACTATGGGCAGTATTCGATGATGAAATACAAAGGATCGTCCCTGGCGCCGCTGGGCACTTTCGAAAAGAAGGTTCCTGCAGCTACTGTGGCAAAAATGAAGGCAAAAGAAAAGCTTATTCTTGAGGGTAAGTTCACCGTAAAGGTGGATGACAACCAGCCCAAATCGACCGCTAAATAAACGGATGCAAGACACCGTTCTGACGCTTACGCAGATCACCAAGCGCTTTGGCGGCTTGGTGGCCAACGACTCCATTTCTTTGCATTTACAAAGAGGCGAGGTGTTGGCGCTGCTGGGTGAGAACGGTGCTGGCAAGTCCACACTGGTGTCTATTTTGTTTGGGCACTATGCTGCAGACTCAGGAAAAATTGAAGCCTTTGGAAAACCACTTCCGCCTAGCGATCCCAATGCTGCGCTTGCAGCGGGCATTGGGATGGTTCACCAACATTTCACGCTTGCCGATAACTTGACGGTTCTAGACAATGTTCGCCTGGGATCCGAGTCACTGTGGATGCCTTTTTTCCACAAACGGACCGCCCTGAAAAAATTGTTAGATATCTCACAACGCTTTGGGCTTTTTGTTGATCCCCATGCTCTTGTTGGCACGCTTTCGGTGGGCGAGAGACAACGAGTTGAGATATTAAAGGCGCTGTTTCGTGGCGCACGTATTTTGATCATGGATGAACCCACGGCGGTACTCACTCCAACAGAGAGTGAAGACCTTTTTACAGTGCTAGCTCAAATGGTAGCGCAGGGTTTGTCCATCATATTTATCAGCCATAAACTCAATGAAGTGATCCGCGTTTCTGACCGCGTGGCAGTCCTTCGCGCAGGCAAGCTCGTGGCAGAGTCAACGACAGCCAAAACTTCGCAAGCGGAACTGGCGCAATGGATGGTTGGGCACGCTATTGCGCCACCTCAACGACATCCCAGCGAAAAAATAGGCTCTCCCGTTTGTGAAATGCGTCTGGTACATACTGCTCCTGCTAGAGAGCGCTTGAGAGGGGTTTCACTCACTTTGCATCGGGGTGAAATTTTTGCCATTGCTGGAATCTCAGGTAATGGGCAACTGGCATTAGCCGAGCTACTTTGCGGGACCAAGCGCATTAGCTCCGGGCAAGTTATCTTCCAGGGCAATCCCTTGCCAGCCAACCCAGCCAAACTGGTTGCTTTGGGGGTGGCACGCATTCCAGAAGATCGGCACGGCGTGGGGCTGATAGGCGACCTTGCGGTCTGGGAAAACGCCGCCGCCGAAAGAATGCATAGCGCGGATTTTTCACGGTGGGGATGGGTACGTCGGCGTATAGCTAAAGCCTATTGCCAAGCATTGATTGCTGCATTTGATGTGCGTGGTGGTGGCCCAAACGTATCTTCACGATCCCTTTCGGGGGGCAATATGCAGAAACTGATTTTGGGACGTGCGCTTATGCACCCTAAATCATTCACAGGAAAAGATGCGCCAGTCCCCGAGTTGATCGTTGCACACCAGCCAACTTGGGGCCTTGACATTGGGGCCGTAGCCTATGTTCAGGCCCAACTCTTGGCTGCACGTGACGCTGGCGCTGCAGTACTTCTGATATCAGATGACCTCGACGAAGTTTTAACCATGGGCGACCGCATTGCGGTGATGCATGCCGGCCAAATCACTCCCGCACGCGAAGCTAAACAATGGAGCCGTGAAGCTATCGGTCTAGCCATGGCTGGGGCAGATGCATCATCCATGGTCAGCGGTAGTACACCCCATTTCAGCGCTACAGCTGTAATGGCATGAGAATAGAAAAACGCATCCAGCCGTCTAGAGGTGCCTTCGTTTGGGCGCCCTTAAGTGCCTTGATTTTCACCCTTTCGATCAGCGCTTTATTAGTGCTCTGGGCGGGTGCACCCGTAGGACACACCTATGTTTTACTCCTCCAAGGCGCCTTTGGTTCTGTTGTTGCACTAAGTGAAACGCTCACTCGCGCCATACCACTGATGCTCACCGGGCTGGCTGCCGCTGTGGCATTCAAGGCACGCTTGTTCAATATTGGTGCTGAGGGCCAGCTGTATGCGGGGGCTTTAGCTGCTGTTGCAGTTGGAGGTCTCCATGGAGGTTCTGGTTTTGCAATTGCGCCTAGTGTGTTGTTTGTTCTCATGATTGTCGCTGCGGCTTTGGCTGGCGCACTAATGTTGCTTGGTCCTGCGCTACTCAAGTCACATCTAGGAGTGGACGAAGTAGTAACTACTTTGCTGCTTAACTTCATCGCACTTTTATTTGTCTCAATGATGCTTGATGGACCGATGAAAGATCCTTCTGCAATGGGTTGGCCGCAAAGTGTGGCGCTTAACAGTGAATTGGAATTATCTAAATTAATTCCACAAACGCGAGTCCATAGCGGCTTAATCGGCGCATTTTTTCTTGCCATTGGCTTGTGGGTATTGATGAATTTTACGGTTTTAGGTTTTGATATTCGTGCCGTGGGAGCCAGTTCCCGCGCTAGTGCTTTTGCTGGAGTTTCAATCTCAAAAACAACGTTATGGGTAGCGCTTTTATCGGGCGGCTTGGCGGGTCTGGCAGGGGCTATTGAAGTGGCCGGGCGCACCAGCTACGTGACCTTGGACATGTCACCGGGGTACGGTTACTCAGGAATAGTGATTGCAATGTTAGCTGGGCTGCATCCGCTTGGCGTTTTA
>JAIPDD010000020.1 GCA_021737875.1 Sulfuritalea sp. | reverse complement strand
CGAGGTTTGGGGGTGAATCGAGGCGAACGTTTTTCATCTGCACCTGCTCGCCATGGCATTGGTAGCAGCGCTGCGACAAGATGGGTTGAAGCGTTGCGTAGTGGGGTACTGCGGTCACGCTTAATTTTGGTTTTGTTGATTGGTCTGCAGGAGCCATCCAGAGAATCGCCAACACAATGACCGCGACGCCTGAAAACGCATAGCGCCAAGGATGGGGATTGCGCCCGAGCTTAAAGCCGTGGCGCAATACAAAAAACTGGCGGATCGCTGCGCCTGCAAACATCATGAGGATTAAAACCAGCCAATTGTTGGGATGGCTGTACGTAAAGCTGTAGTGGTTGCTCAACATCGCAAAGAGCACCGGCAGCGTGAAGTAGGTGTTGTGAACGCTGCGCTGCTTACCGCGCTTGCCGTGCACGGGATCGACTGCTAATCCAGCTTTGATACTCGCCACCACAGTTTTTTGACCGGGGATGATCCAGAAAAACACATTGGCACTCATGCTGGTCGCCATCATGGCGCCCACAATGAGAAATGCAGCGCGGCCTGCAAACCAGTGGCACGCCAACCAGGTCGCCGCGCACACCATCAGCGCAACCAAGCCCCCTACGATGGCATCGCCATTCTTTCGCTCCCCAAAGATTCGGCAAATAGCGTCATAGGCCAACCAAAAAACCACCAAAAACCCCAAGGCTACGGCCACTGCAGAAGCTGGCGCCCAGTCCATCACGGATTTGTCGATGAGGTAGGTACTTGCGTTCCAGAGATAGGAGATCGTGAAGAGCGAAAAACCGGTCAGCCACGTGCTGTAACTTTCCCAATAAAACCAATGCAAATGGGCAGGCAACTCTGGCGGGCGCACCGCAAACTTCACAGGGTGGTAAAACCCCCCGCCATGGACTGCCCAGAGCTCACCACTGACCCCTTGGCGTTGCAGCTCCGGATCGGTTGGCGGCGTGAGGCTGCTGTCTAAAAACACGAAGTAAAACGACGAGCCGACCCAAGCGATTGCAGTAATCACGTGAACCCAACGCAATAGCAAGTTGCCCCAGTCTAATAAGTAACTTTCCATGGTGTGCTTTTCTCCTCGTCAGAAATTGTATACAGCTTAGCGGGGCTTCAACGCCAAACTATGTCCCCGTGCGCAACAACTGGGCGGCAACCGCTACCGCAATGACTTCGGGGCGTTTGTCATGGATGCCATCTATCCCTATCGGACAGGTGACATGGGCCAGCTCCTCTGGCGTAAAACCCTTGGCTTCTAAGCGGTGCCGAAAAGTGGCCCATTTGGTTTTGCTGCCGATCAAGCCAATAAAAGGCAGATCCGCTTGCGCTCTTTGGCGCAGTAAACACGCAGCAACAATGTCCAAATCTTCTGCGTGGCTGAAACTCATGATGAGAATCCGAGACTGGGGCAGCAGGTCTGCAACAGCTGCATGCACCGGGTTGGAGTGTTCACAGCGTATGCCCAACGGCACGTCTGGCGGAAAGATCTCATCGCGGCTGTCAATCCACGTGACATCCATGGGCAAGGCCGATACAACACGGACCAGCGCGGTTCCCACATGGCCGCCGCCGAACAAGGCCACAGGAAACTTTTTGTCTTCTAAGCGCGCTGCCAGGCGCAAGGCGTCTGCCGCACCCACACACTCAAAGCGCAACTCCACGTCTCCGCCACAACACTGGCCCAAACTTGGCCCCAAAGAAAAACGCCTAATTTCCATGCCGCCGGGCACATCGGCCATGGCACGGGCATGATTGATGGCATCGAGTTCCAACCGCCCCCCGCCAATGGTGGCGACCAAACTATTTGGAAAAACAGCCATCCACGTTCCTGCGCCCCGGGGGACAGACCCTCGGACGGCTTGCACAAGAACCCAAACCGCGTTACTGTGCGCAAGTTGGCTTAAAAATTGAGACGCATGGCTTGGCATGAAAGTTCTCTTAAGATGGAAAAAACGAAAACCGTTGGAGATTCAACATGACCTTAGTCCCTCAGCCCGTCGCACTGCGTATTGGTGCCTTGGTATGCGCCGGTTTTTCTTTGTTTGTCCTTGGCTGCGCCAACGCACCCAAAGCACCGGTTGCCATCGTACCCGCACCCCAAGTTGCGATTCCCAAAGAAGCACCGCCTAGCTATGTGTCGCAAGCCCCCAGCCCGCGCGAATACCGCCGCGACGCTGCCTCGCACCTCTATAAAAAACTCAACCACCGAATCTACCAAGGAAAAATGCCGCCTTTGTTGCAAGCCGTTGGCGTATTGCAAGTCGATATCGGGCCGCGGGGCGAAGTCACCGAAGTGCGCTGGATGCGCGCACCTGACCACGTGCCAGCTGTCATGGCGGAAATTGAGCAGGCGGTCAAAGAGGCCGCCCCCTACCCTGCCCCCATCAAGATGGGACGGGTCACCTATACCGAAACGTGGCTTTGGCACAAGAGCGGCCGCTTTCAGTTAGATACCCTGTCTGAAGGGCAGCTGTAATTCAAGAACCCCGGTAGGTCGAGTAACTCCACGGGCTGACCAACAAAGGCACGTGGTAGTGCTGTGTTGCATCGGCAACGCCAAAATCCAGTCCCACGTGGTTTAAGAAAGCCGGTTCTGGCAAAGCAAGGCCTCGGGCTTTGAAATACGCAGCCACATCAAAAACCAAACGGTAAGTACCTGCCTTTAAGGCCGCATGGTCATACAACATGCCGTCAGGGTTGCGCCCGTCGCTATTGAGTACAAACTGCTTGACCAAGGTGGCCGCTGCGTTGGGGCTTGCACTGTTCGTGCTGTAAAGCGCAACGCGCATCCCAGAGGCCGGGGCGCCATGCATGGTGTCTAAAACGTGGGTGCTGAGTCCCATAGCAACTCCTTGGAGGAATACTTAAAAATTCAAATCGAAGTGTATACACTTTTGATGGTTTAAGGCTATCATTATCCGCATGGAAAACGCCACGCCCACCGGATTCATTGTTGACGCCCTGACACGCTCGATTGTGGAACACCGTCTGCTGCCCGGATCCAAATTAGTAGAACAAAAACTCGCCGACCAATTCGGCGTATCGCGTACCCTCATTCGACAAGCCCTGTTTCGTCTGTCGCAAAACCGTTTGGTGCGCATGGAACCGGCACGGGGGGCTTTTGTTTCAGCACCCTCGATGGAAGAGGCACACCAAGTTTTTTCAGTGCGCCGGATGTTAGAAGCCGGGATGGTTCGCTCTTTGATTGCCGACCTGAAACCCCAACATATCAAAGCACTCAAAGACCACATCAAACTCGAAGGCGCGGCCATTGGCGAGGGAGATATCTCCAGCCGCACCGAACTGCTTGGGGATTTTCATGTGCTAATGGCCAAGCTCATTGGCAACACTGTGCTGGCGCAAATGCTCGGTGACCTGAACTCGCGCTGCGCACTCATCACCATGATGTACCAAAGCGACCAAGAAGCCGCCCATTCCCAAGAAGAACACATTGCCATCGTGAACGCCATCCAGGCGCGGGACGAGGCTTTGGCTTTGACCCTGCTTGACGAACACCTGTGCCATGTTCAAGCCGCTTTAATCCCTGCGTCTTCCCCTTCTTCATCCCCACGCTGACTATGAAACATTACGACTCCACCGCTGCCTATCCCCGTGACCTTATCGGCTATGGCAGCCAAGCGCCCCACCCGCAGTGGCCAGGGCAAGCCCGGGTTGCCGTTCAGTTTGTTCTCAATTATGAAGAAGGTGGCGAAAATAGCGTCTTGCACGGAGATGCAGGCTCTGAGCAGTTTTTGTCTGAGATGTTCAATCCCCCAGCCTTTGCGGATCGGCATATCAGCATGGAAGGGATTTACGAATACGGCTCGCGCGCCGGCGTTTGGCGCATTCTTCGCGAATTTGAAAAACGCAAACTGCCGCTGACCGTGTTTGGCGTTGCCATGGCCTTGCAAAAAAATCCGGAGCTTTGCGCTGCATTCCAAGAACTCGGCTACGACATCGCCTGCCATGGATTGAAGTGGATCCATTACCAGCATATCGACGAGGCTACTGAGCGCGAACATATGGCGCAGGCCATGCAAATTATGCAAACCCTCACCGGCGAGCGCCCCTTGGGCTGGTACACCGGGCGCGACAGCCCCAATACGCGCCGCTTGGTCGCCGACTTTGGGGGTTTTGAGTACGACAGCGACTACTACGGCGATGATTTGCCCTTTTGGATGCAGGTGAAGAAAACCGATGGGACCACCGCGCCCCAACTCATCGTTCCCTACACCTTGGACTGCAACGACATGCGCTTTGCGCTGCCGCAGGGCTATTCGCATGCGGACCCGTTTTTCCAATACCTCAAAGACACCTTTGACGCGCTTTACGCAGAAGGTGATCACCAGGGATTGAATGCGCCCAAAATGATGAGCATTGGCATGCACTGCCGCTTGCTCGGACGGCCCGGACGCATTACCGCTTTGCAGCGGTTTTTAGACCACATTGGCAAGCACGACAAAGTCTGGGTCTGTCGCCGCTTGGATGTGGCACGGCATTGGAAAGCAACACACCCCGTATGAACACTTCCGCCCCACTTACCCCAGCGCTGGCTTCTTTGCCAATGCCTGCCAAGTTGCAAGCGCTCAACGATGCTTCGCTCGAAAAAGCACAAGAATTACTCAGCGGTTTGTATGAGCATTCCGATTGGATCGCCCACCAAGCTTTGGCGCAAAGGCCGTTTCGCTCGGTAGCGCAACTCAAAGCCGCCATGTGCGCCGTCTTGGATGGCGCAGGCCGCGAAGCACAACTCGCGCTGGTGCGTGCCCATCCGGAACTCGCAGGTAAAGCCATGCTGAGTCAAAATTTAACAGCAGAGTCCACCAACGAGCAAAGCAAAGCAGGTCTCACGAACTGCTCCGCCGAAGAGTTTGAAAAAATTCAAACACTCAATTCCAACTACAACCAAAAGTTTGGTTGGCCCTTTATCTTGGCGGTGCGCGGCCCGCGCGGAGTTGGCCTGCATAAAAAAGAAATCATTGCGGCGTTTGAGCGGCGCTTGCAAGGACACCCTGACTTTGAATTGCAAGAGTGCCTGCGCAATATCCACCGCATTGTTGAGATCCGTCTCAACGACAAGTTCGATATGGAACCCACCACGGGCCACGCCGTATGGGATTGGCACGAAGCCTTAGCGAAGCACAGCGACCCCGGCTTTACCGAACACGGCCAACTCACCGTAACCTACCTCACCCCAGCCCACCAAGCGTGTGCCAACGACATTGGCCAGCGCATGCAAAGCTGCGGCTTTGATGACGTACACATCGACGCCGTAGGCAACGTCGTAGGCCGCTACCACGGCCAAAAACCCGACGCGCCCTACCTGCTCACCGGCAGCCACTTTGACACGGTTCGAAATGGCGGGAAGTACGACGGGCGTTTGGGAATTTTTGTGCCAATCGCCTGTGTCGACGCGCTGCACCGCGAAGGAAAACGCTTGCCCTTTGGTATTGAAGTCATTGCTTTTGCGGAAGAAGAAGGACAACGCTACAAAGCCACTTTTTTATCTGCAGGGGCTGTGACTGGCGACTTCAAGTTTGAGTGGCTAGACCAAGTGGATGCCAATGGCATAGCAATGCGAGACGCGATCACGAGCGCAGGACATGAACTTAGCCAGATTGCAAGCCTTGCCCGGGACCCGAAAAAATACCTCGGGTTTGTGGAAGTACATATTGAGCAAGGCCCGGTGCTCAATGCGCTGCACCTGCCTTTAGGCGTTGTGACCTCGATCAATGCGAGTGTGCGTTACACAGGCAGTGTGCTGGGTACCGCCAGCCATGCGGGAACCACGCCGATGAACCGCCGCCAAGATGCTGCTTGCGCGGTTGCCGAGTTGGCATTGTTCATGGAGCAGCGCGCGCTTCGCGATGGGGACTCCGTTGCCACCATCGGGCAGCTCCACGTTCCCAGTGGCTCGGTCAACGTCGTGCCAGGGCGTTGCGATTTTTCGTTGGACATGCGCGCGCCCAGTGATGCCCAGCGGGATGCGCTGGCCAGCGATGTATTGGCAGAGCTGAACCTTATTTGTGCCCGTCGGGGAGTGCACTTGCGCTTAGAAGAAACCATGCGCGCCGCTGCAGCGCCCAGTGACAAGGCATGGCAAAAGCGTTGGGAAAACGCAGTGGATGCCTTGGGCATTCCAGTGCACCGCATGACCAGCGGCGCGGGGCATGATGCGATGAAGATGCATGAAATCATGCCGCAAGCCATGTTGTTTGTGCGCGGCGAGAACAGCGGCATCAGCCACAACCCGCTGGAATCCACCACCAGTGACGATATGCAATGCGCTATCGACGCATTTGGGCACCTGCTCTCCCAACTCAGTCTCGAAATGACCTGATTCACTTTATTTACTTTTGAAAATTTTTTTATGACCCACACTATTTACACCGATCTCGATACCTGGATCGACACCCACTTTGATGAACAGGTTCGCTTCCTCCAAGAACTGGTTCGGGTGCCTACCGATACCCCACCTGGGAACAATGCGCCGCATGCACAGCGCACGTCAGAGCTCCTAGAAGCCATGGGCTTGTCGGTTGAGAAACACGCCATCCCCGAGGCGGAAGTTCATGCCGTTGGAATGCAAAGTGTCACCAATTTGCTGGTGCGCAGAAAATTCGGCGCAGGCCCAACCGTGCTTCTGAACGCCCACGGTGACGTCGTTCCCCCGGGTGAAGGATGGACCCACAACCCGTATGGTGGCGAAATCGAAAATGGAAAAATGTATGGTCGTGCGACAGCTGTTAGCAAATGCGACTTCTCCACCTACACCTTCGCTCTGCGTGCGCTCGAGGCCATTGCCAAACCCACCCACGGCAGCGTGGAGTTGTTGTTCACTTATGACGAAGAATTCGGCGGAGAAATCGGCCCGGCATGGTTGCTCAAACACGGCATCATTCACCCTGACCTGATGATCGCCGCGGGGTTTAGCTACCAAGTCATTACTGCCCACAACGGTTGCTTGCAAATGGAGGTGACTGTTCACGGCAAGATGGCACACGCCGCCATTCCAGACTCAGGCGTTGACGCACTGCAAGGCGCTGTGCATCTATTGAATGCCTTGTACGCCCAAAATACGCTCTACCAAAACATCAGCTCGGACGTCAAGGGAATTAACCACCCCTACTTGAACGTGGGTCAAATTGAAGGCGGAACCAACACCAACGTGGTGCCTGGACGCGTCACCTTCAAACTCGACCGTCGCATGATCCCTGAAGAAAATCCCGCAGAAGTGGAAGCAGGCTTGCGCGCCCTCATGGCCCAAGCCGCGTCTGAGAAAAAAGGGATTTCTATTGACGTGAAGCGCTTGCTATTGGCCAATGCGATGCGCCCGCTGGCAGGCAACAAGCCTTTGGTCGACGCCATTCAACACCACGGGCAAGCCGTTTTTGGTGAGCCGATACCCGCGTTAGGAACGCCTTTGTACACCGACGTTCGCCTGTTTTGTGAAGCGGGTATTCCAGGCGTCATTTACGGCGCCGGCCCGCGTACTGTCTTAGAGTCGCACGCCAAGCGTGCCGATGAGCGCATTGACCTTGAAGACTTGCGCCGCGCGACCAAGGTGATTGCACGCAGTTTGTATGATTTGCTCCAAGCTGCGAAATGAAGCGATCCAATGGCGTTTAGGTTTTGAGGGATTCCTGCGCCCCGTAATCCGCCGCTTTAAGCGCCGCGATCAAAGCCTCGCTTGCAACCGCAGCGGATGTGGTGACCTTGACATGGCCAGACGCCAAGTCCACTGCCACGGCATCCACACCCGAAACCGCTTGTAAGGCTTGGGTCACGTGTTTGACGCAGTTCGAACAGCTCATCCCTTGGACATCAAGTTCAATCGTTTGCATAGATTATTCTTTCAATTCGAGGCTTCATTTTGAGGCGTTGAATGACTTTGGCGCTTTTGTTCTCGCAGCATGAACAGGAACAGGCTCTCCACTTTTTCACGAGCCCAGGGCGTTTTACGTAAAAACTTGAGACTAGAAGCCACGCTGGGGTCCAGCGTGAAACACCGAATGGCAATGCGCTGTGCCAAACCATCCCATCCGTAGTAGGCCTGCAAAGCGACAACGATCGCCTCGAGTGTTATGCCATGCAAAGGGTTATTCGTTTGGGCTGTCATGGCGCAATTGTCGCCCATCATCTCCATTGCGGATCTCTTAAATTTTGTTGCATTTATGGAGAAAAAAGGCTTGCTGCTGGCCCCATAAAAAACGCTTGGGCGCAGTTAGAATAGCGGCATTGGAAGCTTGGCCGAGCGGTTTAAGGCACCGGTCTTGAAAACCGGCGAGGATGTGAGTCCTCCGTGAGTTCGAATCTCACAGCTTCCGCCAACGAAATAACACTTGCCCCGGTTACACACCCTTCGAGCCACCCACGGTTCTCTAGTTCATTTTTTGCCGGGGTCTACGCAAGTTTTCACTCCCTCTTTTTTCCAGCAACTGCAATTTAAGGCGTAATCTTTCAACAGGCCTTTTTTGACTCCGTTCACACTCGTTTGCTTAGTCGCGGCAGGAGCAATGTAAAGGTAGGGGCTAAAGGCCTTTTGGACAGGGCCACCACTTTGAAGGTTGACCAGCACGGCGTGACAGGCCAGCGGGCCAGGCAGATTATTCTTCATCTCAATAAGCAGGTTGCTGTCGGAGTCGGCCGCCCAACCGGCCACCAAGTCAACCTTCTGCCACTCGGCAGCTGAAAGCTCAACCTCTTTCAACGACTTTTTTTCGGCAAACGGATTCCAAGCAAACGCCGGTGCGATCAAAACAAGGCTCGCAAAGCTTAGAACTACATTTAATAGATGGCTTTTGTTGGGTGTCATTCAACTGAAGGGATCTATGTCAAAAGTGGTACTTCACGTTGCTGAAATCACTGATCGCAAACGCATAAAGAATCAGCAGGTCTTCTTCATTCACGTTGTTGATTTGGTGCCGGGCATTGCCAGGAATAAACAACATTCTTCCCGGTTCGACGTTAAAAACCTCACCGTTAATGGTGACAGTTCCCTGGCCTGACAGAGTGAAATAAGTCTCCGGTTGCGAGTGGGAATGCGGTTCTAGCGAATCACCTTTTTTAAGGCGAACCACGCCCATCGTCATATCGTTTTGACACCCCGAAGCACTGCCGAGAATTTCTTTCCACTGCGCCTTTCCTCGGCTGGCAACTTGGTCGGCTCCCCAGCCTTTCCACTCCATGTCATCAAGGTGTTTAGAAGCTATTTGCATAACAAAGTGTCGTGAAAGAAGTAAAAGCCAATATTCTAGGGTGCAGACCGCGCCTCTAACGCCCCCGGTACAACCATGGCACATCGATCATGCGTGCCCCAAAAAGCTTCATGGCGGTATCACGCCCCCAGCGCTTAAGTCCGGTGGCATGAAAGATTTCTCCGTTGCGCACCGCACGAGCTTGTACCCGCGCGTTGCGTTTCCAGCGGCGCCGGGCAAAGCGCTCGAGGGCGTCAGCATCGTCCTGGGTGGACTGTTGCAAAACGTCAGCCATGGCAAAAGCATCTTCAATCGCCATGCCTGCGCCTTGGGCAAGAAAGGGGAGCATGGGGTGGGCTGCGTCGCCCAACAGAGCGATGCGTCCGAAAGCCAACTCTTGGGCACTTCGCACTTTAGGCAAACCACACAAAGGCCATAGGTTCCACTTTGAAATGGAGCCAACCAATTCTTGCAAGGGCGCAGCCGCATTTGCCAGGTGGGTTTGCAGTTGCTGCATTTCGGCGGTTTGATTCCATTGGTCCAGTTCCGCAGGCGCCGTGGCCTTCACGATGATCACCACATTGAGCAACTCGCCGTGGTGAACCGGGTACTGAACCGCATGAAAATCAGGGCCGAGCCAAGCGGTGATGGCATCGCTGCGCAAGGTTTCAGGCAAATCGGCCTGGGCCACCATCGCGCGGTAGGCCACGTAACCAGAAAATTGCGGCTGGGCGTCTAAGCGAACAAAGTCACGCACCTGGCTCCACAGCCCATCGGCACCGATGAGCACATTGGCGCGGCGGTTTTGTCCATCGGCGGTGGTGACCGTGACTGCGCTGGCATCTTGGCTGACAAACTCGACCGCGTTACCAACTATCAGCTGGGTAGAGCCCTGCGCATTCACCGCCTTGAGCAACAAGCCGTGCAAATCCGCCCGGGCAATCGTGGCATAACGTGCGCCATAGCGTTTCACCGCCCGCTCGCCCAAGGGCAAACGACCCAAAAGGTCTGCGTTGAGCGCACTGCGAATTTCCAACTGCGAGGGAAAACACGCCAAGGTATGGAGCCCCTCTTTAAGACCCCAGCCTTCTAACAGGCGAACAATATTGGGGCTGATTTGAATGCCCGCGCCAACCTCTGCGAAAACTTTGTTTCGCTCAATCAACTGCACTGGCAGGTCACGATGGCCACACGCCAAAGCAGTCGACAAGCCACCAATTCCACCGCCGACGATTACGATTTTTTTTTGCATGCCAGAGTATGCCAAATAGGCTTATTCCATACGAGAAATGGTGGAAGGCTTAAAGCCCAGGTCAGCCGCTTTGCCTTTGCGGGCTCGCGCTGCACGGGCGTTGTTCAGGCTGCGGATTTCTAAAGTTTCGTCGCGGGCTTTGCCACCGCGGCCCACGCCTTCAATGCGTACGCTGCGGGTGTAGGCCGCTGCACCCGCCAAGGTGTCCTTGGCTTCCAGGTCAATCAGCATCAAGCCGCGGCCACCTTTTTCCATAGTCTTGAGTTCAGAAATCTCAAACGTGAGGATGCGCCCCAGTGCGGAGGCGCAAGCGATGTGGGTAGCTGCGGCAAGATCAGCGCGACCCGTGCTGCCTACCTCCGGTGCAGCTGTGTAGCTTGCCGCTGGCAGACTGGCACCAGAAACCAAAGACGGTGCGCAAAGCGCTTCACCCGCATTGCAGCTCACAAAAGCTTTGCCCGCTTTTTGGCGTGAGACCATGTTGTCTACCGACGCCATGAATCCATAGCCCGCGCTGCTACTGAGCAGCAACTTGGCGCTGGCCTGTCCGGCAAAGTAGTACAGCAGCTGGGTACCGGCCTCGAGTTCAATCAGGGTGGTGACGGGCTGCCCATCGCCACGACCGCCGGGGAGCAAAGAAACAGCCACTGAGTAAACCCGGCCGTTGGAGCCAAAGGCCAACAAGGTATCGACACTTCGGCATTCAAAGGTTCCATACAAGGTGTCGCCGGCTTTAAAGGCAAAGCCCGTGGCGTCGTGCCCATGGCCCGTCCGGGCGCGAACCCAGCCCTTGTCGCTGACCACCACGGTGACAGGTTCATCCACAATTTTGACTTCTGCGACGGCTTTTTTCTCGGCTTGAATCAACGTGCGCCTAGGGTCGGCAAAGGTTTTGGCATCAGCCTCAATTTCTTTGACCATCAAGCGGCGCAAGGCTGCAGGGCTGCCAAGAATTTCTTCCAGTTTTTTCTGCTCATCGCGCAACTCGGCCAGCTCTTGTTCGATTTTGATGGCTTCGAGGCGGGCGAGTTGGCGCAGCCGGATTTCTAGGATGTCGTCGGCTTGGCGCTCGGAGAGTTTGAAGCGTTCCATCAGCGCTGCGCGGGGCTCGTCCGATTGGCGGATGATGGCGATGACTTCGTCAATATTGAGTAAAACCGTTTGGCGGCCTTCCAAAATATGCGTGCGGTCAAGCACTTTGCCTAAGCGAAAGCGCGAGCGCTTTTCGATGGTGCTTTGGCGAAAAGCGATCCACTCGGTCAGCATTTGCCGGAAAGACTTTTGGGTGGGCCGGCCGTCAAGCCCCACCATCGTGAGGTTGATCGGGCTGGAGGTTTCGAGGCTGGTGTGCGCCAACAACGCCGTGATCAATTCGGCTTGTTGGGTGCGGCTGGTTTTGGGCTCAAACACCAAACGCACCGCCGCATCTTTGCTGGACTCGTCACGCACCACATCGAGCACCGCCAAGATGCTGGCCTTGAGCTGGGTTTGGTCTTGGGACAGCGCTTTTTTACCCGCCTTCACTTTGGGGTTGGTGAGCTCTTCAATTTCTTCCAAGACGCGTTGCGAGCTCACGCCCGGAGGCAATTCGGTGACCACCAACTGCCATTGGCCGCGCGCCATGTCTTCAATTTTCCAACGCGCGCGTACCTTGAGCGAGCCGCGCCCGGTTCGGTAGGCGTCGGCAATATCGGCGCTGCTGCTAATGATTTGCCCACCACCGGGATAGTCCGGGCCAGGAACCAGCGCGTACAAATCGGCGTCCGACAGGGCCGGTGTTTTGATCAAGGCCACGCAGGCATCTGCAATTTCGCGCAGGTTGTGGCTTGGAATTTCAGTTGCCAAGCCCACGGCAATGCCACTGGCGCCATTGAGCAGGGCAAAAGGCAAACGCGCGGGAAGCTGCCGGGGCTCTTCGGTAGAGCCATCGTAATTGGGGGTGAAGTCCACCGTGCCTTGGTCGTTCTCATCGAGCAAGAGGCTGGTGATTTTTGCCAGGCGAGCTTCGGTGTAGCGCATGGCTGCTGCGCCATCGCCATCGCGCGAACCAAAATTACCCTGCCCGTCAATCAAAGGGTAGCGCTGCGAAAAGTCTTGCGCCATGCGCACCAGCGCGTCATACGCGGCTTGGTCGCCATGGGGGTGAAAACGGCCCAAAACATCGCCCACCACGCGGGCGCTTTTAACCGGCTTGGCGCCGGTGTTGCCATTGGCCCCGCCAAAGCCTAAGCCCATGCGCGACATGGAATACAAAATGCGGCGCTGCACGGGTTTTTGCCCGTCGCACACATCAGGCAAGGCACGTCCCTTGACCACACTCAAGGCGTACTCGAGGTAAGCACGCTGCGCGTAGGTCGCTAAGTTGAGTTGGTCATCAGCCTCGGCGTTGGAGGCGAAATCAAGAATAGGTTGGTCGGTCATGGGATAGATTTGAATTTAAACGTCAATGTCCACCGAGTCGCCGTGCAACTCCATCAACTCACGCCTTGCTGCCGCTTCTCCTTTGCCCATGAGCTTGGTGATCAAGGCTTCTGTTTGCGCGAAATCAATGGCGCCCAGAGCCACGGGCAACAATCGGCGGGTGTCAGGGTTCAAGGTGGTGTCCCACAGTTGCTCTGCATTCATCTCGCCCAAGCCTTTGAAGCGGCTGATATTCCAAGCGCCTTCGCGCACGCCCTCTTTGCGCAGCTTGTCCAAGATAGCACCCAACTCGCCTTCGTCTAAAGCATAGGCTTTGGAGGCGGGTTTTTTACCCCGCGCAGGGGCATCCACGCGAAACAAAGGGGGGCGGGCAACGTACACATTTCCCGACTCAATGAGTTTGGGAAAGTGGCGAAAAAACAGGGTGAGCAACAAAACCTGAATGTGCGAGCCATCCACATCGGCATCACTCAAGATGCACACCTTGCCATAGCGCAAGCCGCTCATATCGGGCGTGTCGTTGGGGCCATGCGGGTCGACTCCGATGGCCACAGAGATATCGTGAATCTCTGTGTTGGCAAACAAGCGGTCGCGGTCCACTTCCCAGGTATTCAACACTTTTCGGGGCAAAGGAAGAATGGCTTGGTTTTCTTTGTCGCGCCCCATCTTGGCGCTGCCGCCCGCAGAGTCACCCTCGACCAAAAAGACTTCGTTGTAGGCTAAATCTTTGCTCTCACAATCGGTGAGTTTTCCGGGCAAAACGGCCACGCCCGAGCTCTTGCGTTTTTCAACTTTTTGGCCTGCCCGTTGGCGGGTTTGTGCGGCTTTAATAGCCAACTCGGCCAATTTTTTTCCATACTCCACGTGCGCATTGAGCCAAAGTTCCAAGGCGGGGCGAACAAAACTCGACACCAATCGAACGGCATCGCGCGAGTTCAAGCGCTCTTTGATCTGGCCTTGAAACTGGGGATCGAGCACCTTGGCTGAAAGCACATAGTTGGCGCGGGCAAAAACGTCTTCGGGCATCAGCTTGACGCCTTTGGGCAGCAAAGAATGCAACTCAATAAACCCTTTGACGGCCGTAAACAAACCGTCGCGCAGGCCACTTTCGTGGGTGCCACCGGCACTGGTCGGAATCAAATTGACGTAACTTTCGCGCACGGGTTGGCCGTCTTCGGTAAAAGCCACGCACCAGGACGCGCCCTCGCCATCGGCAAAGTTCTCGCTTTGCGCATCGGCAAACCCTTCGCCGTCAAACAAAGGGATGACCGGTTCACCGCTGAGCGACTGCATGAGGTAGTCGCTCAAGCCACCCTTGTACAGCCAAGTCTGGGTTTCTTTGGTCTTCTCTGTATAGAGTGTCACCGTCACGCCGGGCATCAAAACGGCTTTGCTTCTGAGCAAATGGGCGAGCTCTGCCATAGGCAACGCAGAGGTCTCAAAATACTTGCCATCGGGCCAAACACGCACGGTGGTTCCTGATTTGCGGTCGCCCTCGCCGGTTTTGCGAATCTGCAAGGCCTGGGTGACATCGCCGCCTTGGAACACCAAATGGGCCACCGCGCCTTCGCGGTAGGACGTCACTTCCAAACGCTTGGCAAGCGCATTCGTCACGCTCACCCCCACCCCATGCAAGCCCCCTGAGAAGCTGTAGGCCCCGCCCTTGCCTTTGTCAAACTTGCCGCCGGCGTGTAAGCGTGTAAACACCAGCTCAATCACAGGCGCCTTTTCTTCGGGGTGCATGCCAAAGGGAATGCCGCGGCCGTCATCTTCCAGCGTGACTGATCCGTCTGTGTGCAAGACCACTTTGATTTTCTTGCCGTGCCCTGCCAAGGCTTCGTCTGCGGCGTTGTCCAAGACTTCTTGAATCACGTGCAAAGGGTTGTCGGTTCGGGTGTACATGCCCGGACGCTGTTTGACAGGCTCGAGGCCTTTGAGCACACGGATAGACCCTTCCGAGTATTCGGGCAGGACGGCTTGGGCGGAAGAGGGTTTAACTGACATAAGGCGGAATTGTAGCCGTGGAGAAAAATTTAACTGTATGAAAAGACAGCCCTATGAAGCCATTGCGTACTTGCCAGTCCTCAAAATTGGCTACATTAAGCCCATGCAAACTTCTACCACCTCCAACAAGTCGCTATCGGTGGCTCAGGTTTTAACCTGCAGCGCTTTGGTTTTGACGCTCTCTATGGGTATTCGCCATGGTTTTGGATTATGGATGCAGCCCATGACCCAAGAGAATGGCTGGAGCCGTGAATCCTTTGCGTTTGCCATCGCGATTCAAAATATCGCCTGGGGAATTGCGGGGATTTTTGCTGGCATGGTGGCCGATCGCTTTGGCGCTTACCGTGTGCTGGTGGTAGGCGCAGTGCTTTACGGCCTTGGATTGATGGGCATGGCCTATGCCCAAACGCCCCTGATGCTTTCCTTGTCAGCGGGGGCGCTCATTGGTATTGCCCAAGCCGGGACGACCTATGCCGTGGTGTATGGCGTAATTGGGCGCAACGTGCCTGCCGAGCGGCGGTCATGGGCCATGGGTTTGGCCGCCGCCGCGGGGTCCTTTGGCCAGTTTTTAATGGTTCCTGTGGAAGGCGCCCTGATAAGTAACCTGGGGTGGCAGCAAGCCTTGGTCGTTTTGGGCTTGGCTGCATTGATCATCATTCCTGCCGCTTGGGGCCTGCGCGAACCTGATTTTGGGAAAACCAGCACCGAGCCCAACCGACACCAAAGCATCGGCCAAGCGCTCCGAGAGGCCTTTAAATACCGCAGCTTTCAACTGCTGATGGCCGGGTATTTTGTGTGTGGATTTCAGGTGGTTTTTATTGGCGTGCACATGCCAAGCTACCTTAAAGACCACGGCTTGTCGCCCCAAGTGGCGAGTTACGCTTTGGCGCTCATTGGCTTGTTCAATGTCTTTGGCACCTATATTTCTGGTGTGATGGGCCAACGCCTACAAAAACGCCATATCTTGGCGTTCATTTATTTTTCACGCGCTGTCGTAATCGCCTTGTTTATTGGGGCGCCACTCACGCCCTGGAGTGTGTATATTTTTTCAGCCTGCATGGGCTTGCTATGGCTATCCACCGTGCCTGCAACCAATGCCGCAGTGGCTCAGATATTTGGGATCACGCATTTGTCCATGCTCAGCGGCTTCGTCTTTTTTAGCCACCAAGTGGGCTCCTTCATGGGCGTGTGGTTGGGTGGATTTTTGTATGACCGCACGGGAAGTTATGACGTGGTTTGGTACATCTCCATCGCGCTAGGTATTTTTGCCGGTTTGATCAATCTTCCCATCAAAGAAACCGCCATTCTTCGCCCTGCGCCGCAAGCCGCGCCCGCAGGCGCCTAGTCCTCTATGCAAGCGCCTTCACGTTTTGGATTGCTATCGAACCACCGATGGGCTGGGAGCGTTCGTTTTCTGAGTCTGGTGGCGGTACTCACCGGTATCTTTACGCTCTATGGCGAACCTGACTTTTTAGTTCAACTGGCCAATCAAATGTGGTCGTGTTTTTAAACCTATGTGCACTTAAAGAGACCGCTTGATGCCAAACCACCTGACTGCGAATCGAAAAGTTTTCATCATCACGGGCGCCTCCGATGGCATTGGCGCGGAAATGGCCCGCCAATTGGCGTCGCAATATGGCGCAGGCATTGGGCTCGTTCTTGCGGCGCGAAACCTGCCCAATTTACAAGCCGTTGCCGACACCTGCACCGGCTTGGGCGCTGCCTGCTTGGTGGTTGCAACGGATGTGAGCGTTCAAAGCCAATGCCAGGAACTGATTGATCAAATCGTCACGCACTGGGGCCGCATCGATGGGCTTATCAATAACGCCGGTGTGTCTGCGCAGGCTCTTTTTTCTGACGTCAAGGCAAGTGACTTGAATTGGTATGAGCAACTCATGCGGGTGAATTTATGGGGCAGCGTGTGGTGCACCCACGCCGCCCTGCCCCACCTCAAAGCCGCACGCGGCAGCATCGTGGCTGTTTCTTCACTGGCAGGCTTGATCGGCGTTCCTGGGCGCACGGCCTACAGCGCGACCAAATTTGCAATGACCGGATTTTTTGAAGCCTTGCGCTCTGAGTTGCGCAGCGCGGGTGTTAGCGTCACAACAGCCTTCCCCGGTGTTGTTTTGACAAATATTCGCACCCACGGACTCAATGCCCAAGGGCTTGCCGCTGGATCGAGTGGGCTCAAGGAAGACGATGCGATGGGGGTCGAAGAATGCGCCGCGTTGATTCTGCGCGGCATGCACCAGCGCGAGCGTGAAGTGGTGATGACCCGCAAAGGAAAACTCGGGCGCTTTATCAAACTCCTTTGGCCTGCGGTGGTAGAACGTATGGCAATGAACGCCCTCAAAGACGAAGTCAAACCCCAATGAGTTTGGGAGATGGTCATGCGCACACACTAGGCGAACCCTCGTCTTGGGTGCGGCGCTGGACCCATTTGGTCGCCCCAGGGGCCACTGTTTTAGATGTGGCTTGTGGATCCGGGCGGCATCTGGCTTGGTTTTTAAACCGCGGACATGCAGTCACAGGCGTGGACCGCGACATCCACACCGCAAAAAGCAACTGCCCCACGGCCCACTTGGTTGAGGCAGACATTGAAGCCCAGCCGTGGCCGTTCACGCATACCTTTGGCGCGGTCGTGGTGACCCATTACCTTTGGCGGCCTTTGTTGCCAGCGATTACCCAAAGCGTGGCGCCCGGCGGGGTATTGATCTACGAAACTTTTGCCGCGGGCAACGCTGTTTTTGGCCGCCCCAGCCGGCCTGATTTTTTACTGGAACCCGAAGAACTTTTGGCTACTTGCAAAGACTTTACGGTCGTGGCCTATGAAAATGGCACGCTTACCGATCCCATGCGCTGCGTCCAGCGCATTGCGGCCATTCGCAAACCTACAGTAAAGTCGGCAAGCGATGCCCCCACGGTCTATTCGCTCTAGGTAAAATCAGCGTTTTAATCCCAAATTTGCGAGCAATGAAATCTTCACACCACCCTATTCGGGGAAGCATCGTCGCCCTCGTTACGCCCATGCTGGCAGATGACTCTGTGGACTACGGCGCATTGCGCAAGCTCATCGACTGGCACATTGACCAAGGCACAGACTGTATCGGGGTCGTGGGAACCACCGGCGAGTCGCCCACCGTCAGCGTCGAAGAACATTGCGAAATCATCCGCGTCTCCGTGACCCAAGCCGCAGGCCGGGTTCCGATCATGGCTGGGTGCGGCGCCAACTCCACCAAAGAAGCGATTGAATTAGCGCACTTCGCCAAAACCGTAGGCGCAAACTGCCAACTGCAGGTCGTCCCTTACTACAACAAGCCCACCCAAGAAGGCCAGTACCTGCACTTCAAGGCGATTGCCGAAGCGGTGGACCTGCCAGTCGTTTTGTACAACGTACCCGGCCGCTCGGTTGCAGACCTGGCCCATGACACGGTGATACGCCTAGCCCAAGTGCCTGGCATCATTGGGATCAAAGAAGCCACTGGCAATATCGAACGGGCCCAATGGCTGATCAAAGAAGCCCCCAAAGGATTCTCCATTTACTCGGGCGATGATCCCACCGCCGTAGCGCTCATGCTGTGTGGAGGCCACGGCAATGTGAGCGTGACCGCTAACGTCGCGCCACGCTTGATGCATGAACTGTGCATGGCCGCGATTGCGGGCGACACGAAAAAAGCCATGGAAATTCAGTTAAAACTGCTCCCCTTGCACAAAGCCTTGTTTGTTGAGTCCAACCCGATTCCTGTGAAATGGGCCGTCTCGCGCATGGGTTTGTGTAGCGAAGCCATTCGGCTTCCTCTGACCCCATTGACTTCAGCCAACCGCCCAGCGCTCGAGCGTGTTTTGCAATCCACCGGCCTGGTCTAATCACTTTATTGAGAAAGTATTTTTGTGAACACTCTTTTTAAACTGACGCTCATAAGCGCCACCCTGTCTTTGGGTGCATGCACGGTCTTAGATGGAGAAAAAATTGACTACAAGTCCACGGCCAAAGCCCCTTCTTTGGCGGTCCCCCCCGATTTAACGCAACTCTCGCGCGACAGCCGCTACACCGTTGTGGATGGCGCTGTTTCTGCATCAGGCGCTCAAAAATCAACAGTCGGTGAGGGAACCAACGCCAAGTCAGCGGTCGCAGCCTTGGCTTTGGGCGATGTGCGCATCGAACGCGCAGGCAATCAGCGCTGGTTGGTGATAAACCGCCCCGCGGAGACTTTGTGGGAACCGATCAAAGATTTTTGGCAAGAAAACGGTTTCTTATTGGCCATGGACCAAAAAAACCTCGGGATCATGGAAACCGATTGGGCGGAAAACCGGGCCAAAATTCCTCAGGATGTCATACGAAACACATTAGGAAAACTCCTCGACTCCTTGTATTCAACGGCGGAGCGTGACAAGTTTCGCACCCGGATTGAGCGCAATGCCAACGGCAGTACCGAGGTGTTCATTAGCCACCGCGGTGTGATTGAAACTTACACGTCGGAGAGTCAAAACCAAACCGTGTGGCAACCCCGCGCTGCAGACCCCGAACTCGAAGCGGAGTTTTTGCGCCGCCTGATGCAAAAACTCGGTGCAAGCAAAGAAGCCACGGCAAAAGTAGCCAGCGCAGTCGCAGCCAAAGCCACTGCAACGGTCTCAACGCTCAATGGCCAGCCCGTGGTTCTCTTAGAAGAAGGTTTTGAGCGGGCTTGGCGTCGCGTGGGGCTGGCATTAGACCGCACAGGATTCACTGTGGAAGACCGAGACCGCAACAAGGGCGTGTACTTTGTGCGCTACGTGCCTACCGATGCCGACAAATCCGAACCTGGCTTTTTTAAGAAAATTTTTGGCGGAAGTGCCAAATCCACACCGGCTGAAAAGTTTCAGATTGTGGTGGTCAGCTCAGCCGACAAATCTACCGTGAGTGTGTTGAACGCAGCAGGCGCAGCTGAAACGTCAGATGCAGCCAAAAATATCGTCAAAGTCATTGCTGACGACATCAAATAGAAAATGACAGGCGAAAAAAAACCACCTTGCGGTGGTTTTTTTTGCAGTAATAAAAATTACTTAGCGGCTTCAGATGCAGCAGGAGCAGCAGCTGGTGCAGCAGGAGCAGCGGCAGCGGGTGCAGCAGCAGGAGCAGCTTCTTCTTTTTTACCACAAGCAGCGAGAGCAGCAGCAGCGATAACAGCTGCCAAAACGAGAGATTTGTTCATTTTAAATAATTAAGTGAGTTAACGAAACAATTTCCGGAAATTGCCTGGGCAGTAAACCACCCAAACCCCGACAAAAAGCGTTCGATCTCTTTTCGCCAGAGCCGCTAATTATACAATTTGCAAGCGCTATGAACACGGGTAAACCCTGAAAATCGTAAAAAAAGCACCCAAATGGGGATTTTTGTACACAATCCGTAAGCATTGTCTCTATTTTTTGAGCGCCTCAGCCCAGAGACTGGACCCAGCCCGAATCCACCCAATCTTGCAATAAATTCAGAGCGCCTGGGCTTAAACGCGCCACCTGAACCGCCGAAAGCGTATGTTTGTTTGCAAGAATTCGCATCCATTTCGCGTCCTCGCCCGATGCTTCAAAGGCTTCGCCGTTGATAAAGATATGGCGGGCGTCGAACAGCATGCGGGTGCAACGGTCTAGCGCAACGGATTGCAATGCGCCAGCCATTGGCTCAGACGCTTCAAAAACCACGGTGGCTTTTGGCTCACTCAAATACGCACCCAAGGCGCGCTGCACAGCGTAAGGATCACGCAGAGATTGCTTCAATGCACTCTTGGCAAAGGCTGCCAACGCAGCCGGAATTTTTGCACTTTGAAACTGCGCCGTTTGGTCTGGGTCGCGGTACAGAAGCGATGGAACGTCCCCTTGGGTGTCTTCTGCCAAGCGCTGCAAAATCTCCTGCGCCAACTCGTCTGCGCTGGGCGAGCGAAATCCAATCGAGTACGTCATGCACTCGCCTTGCGCGATTCCATCATGGGCATAGCGGGGTGGCAAATACAACATGTCACCAGGCTCCAAAACAAACTCGAGTTCTGGCTCAAAGTGGGCCAAAATTTTCAACGGCATATTGGGCTGCAAACGCAAGTCTTTTTGCCGACCGATACGCCACTTGCGCGTACCGTGCACCTGCAATAAAAAAACGTCGTAACTGTCGAAATGCGGGCCGACGCCGCCGCCATCCGAGGCGTAGCTGATCATCACATCGTCAAGCCGCGCATCCGGAACAAAACGAAATTGGTCGCGCAGGGCACGAATGCGTGCATCGTGCAAATCCACGCCTTGAACCAACAAAGTCCAACCGGACTGCTTCAAAGGCGGCAAGGCTTTGCGAGCAAACGGGCCATGGCGCATACGCCAAGCTTTGCCGCTTTGGGGCTGGGCCTGAACCACCAAGCGTGATTCCACCTCATCTAGCGCAGCCAAATCAAACAACTCCGCACGGTCAAGCAAAGGACGCATACCCGCAATGGCTTGTCGGATCACCAAGGGCTTTTTTTGCCAGTGCCGCTTCATAAACTGGGCGGGCGTGAGACCGCCTAACAGCGGCAATGGGGTATTAATGTACATAGCGCGAGCAATCTAAAAAGAGGAATTGAGAAACTGCGACAATTGTGCGATGGAAATCTCTCAAAATTGTGTGGTCGCGTTAACTTGGGTGCTCAAAGATACTTTGGGTGAGGAATTAGACGTTCTTGACGAGCCGGTTGAATTTTTAATGGGAGGCAAAGATTTGCTTCCAGCCATTGAAGAGGCATTGCAAGGCCATGCGGTGGGCGCTACTTTGCACCTTCAAATTGAACCTGAGCAGGCCTTTGGTGACTTCAACGACCAACTGTTGTTTCTTGAGCCACGGGCACTCTTTCCCGCCGAACTTGAAGTTGGATTAACGCTGGAAGGCTCAGCACTGCCTGCCGGTTGCAACCCGGCAGCACCCAAAGATGCCTTGTTCACTGTGACCGACATTTACCCAGAGCATGTGGTTTTAGATGCCAACCACCCGCTTGCCGGCATTGCGATTCGTATCAGCTTAAGGGTAGAAGGCGTGCGCGAAGCTACGGAAGATGAAATAGAGCGCGGTTCGACGGGAACCGGTTTTTTTAAGATCGAACCACTGCACAACACCCTACCGGGCGACGAGACCTTGCATTAAAGAGGCCCCTAAGGCCTTTCAGGATATTCAGGCCTTACCGGTAGAACCGTAGCCGCCTTCTCCGCGTTCAGACGCCTTGAATTCATTGACGATATTGAATTGCGCTTGCACCACCGGCACGATAACCAACTGCGCAATGCGCTCCATCGGCTGCATGGTGAAAGCCACCGGACTGCGGTTCCAAGCGCTCACCATCAATTGGCCTTGGTAGTCGCTGTCAATCAAGCCCACCAAATTGCCCAACACAATCCCGTGCTTATGACCTAGGCCCGAGCGCGGCAAGATGAGGGCCGCGAAGGCAGGGTCTTTCAGATAGATCGCCATACCCGTGGGAATGAGTTGCCACGCGTTGGGGGCCAGCGTGAGCGCTTCGTCGATACAAGCCCGCAGATCCAGACCCGCACTGCCAGGGGTTGCATACGCAGGAAGTTGATCCGCAAGGCGGGAATCTAAAATTTTGACGTCAAGTTGCATGGTGGGTGGGTGGCTAAAAAGAACGGGGTTGCGTGATTCGGTTTGCGATCTCGGCGACAAGCAAGCGCGACAAGGCCAGTTTCGATTGCCGCGGAATTTCTTTGGAACCTTGCGCATCGACCAACACAAGCGCGTTGTCATCCTTGCCAAAAGTCGCGGGGCCTAGATTCCCCACAAGCAAAGGCACATTTTTACGCAGGCGCTTGGCTGTCGCATGGGCCAGCAGGTCGTTACTCTCCGCTGCAAAACCCACACAATACAAGGCTCCACTTTTTGCACGGTCGGACTGGGCGATGCTGGCCAAAATGTCGGGGTTTTCGACAAACTGAAATGAGGGCATGGCGCCTGAAGCTTCTTTTTTGATTTTTTGCTGCGTGGGCGTATCCACGCGCCAGTCGGCAACGGCTGCGCAGGCGATAAAAATGTCTGCGTGGCTGACTTGCGATTGGCAAGCGTCAAACATGTCTTGGGCGCTGATAACGTCAATGCGATGCACGCCACGGGGGCTTGCCAAGCCCACCGGCCCGGCCACCAGCGTCACGTCTGCGCCGGCCTCGTGCGCGGCGCGGGCCAAAGCAAAGCCCATTTTTCCGCTAGACAAATTGGTGATGCCACGGACCGGGTCCAAGGCCTCAAACGTCGGCCCCGCCGAAATCAAAACCCGTTTTCCGGCCAAGACCTTGGCTTGAAAAAAAGCCACCACGTCGTGTAAGAGTTCGGCGGGCTCGAGCATCCGACCATCGCCTGTTTCACCGCAGGCCTGCTCGCCTGAGCCCACATCAAAAACCGTGGCGCCATCGGCGCGCAACTGCGCCATATTGCGCTGGGTTGCCGGATGGGCCCACATTTCTCGGTTCATGGCAGGTGCCACCAACAAAGGTACGGACTCCAAAGGCCGCGCCAAGCACATCAAACTCAGCAAATCATCCGCACGGCCGTGCAGCAGTTTGGCAACAAAATCCGCACTGCATGGTGCGATCACGATCGCGTCGGCTTCGCGGCTGAGGTTGATGTGCGCCATATTGTTGGGTTCACGCGCATCCCATTGCGACGCATACACCGCCCGGTTACTCAAAGCTTGCATGGTGACCGGGGTGATGAACTGCGTTGCCGCCTCAGTCATCACGACTTGCACGGTTGCGCCTTCTTTGATCAGGGCACGACAGAACTCGGCCGCTTTGTAACAAGCGATGCCACCCGTGAGTCCCAAAACAATGTGTTTACCGGCTAAATCCATCCATCACCACCTAGATAAAACGGCACATTCGCTCGATGTAAGCGAAAAGCGCAATGTAGCAGACCCCTATAATCTCTTTTTCCAGCTTCCCGAACTCCAAAGGTTCGCAATCTGACATGACCAAATTTGTCTTCGTCACCGGCGGTGTAGTGTCTTCCCTGGGCAAGGGAATCGCTTCCGCCTCTCTCGCCGCGATTCTGGAATCTCGGGGTTTGACTGTCACCCTGATCAAACTAGACCCCTATCTCAATGTGGATCCGGGAACCATGTCGCCCCTTCAGCATGGCGAAGTTTTTGTCACCGATGACGGCGCAGAAACCGATCTCGATTTGGGTCACTACGAGCGCTTTGTGGAAACCCGCATGCGCAAGACCAACAACTTTACCACCGGGCAAATTTACAAAAGCGTGCTCGACAAAGAGCGCCGGGGGGACTATTTGGGTAAAACCGTACAGGTCATTCCCCACGTCACCAATGAAATCCAAGAGTTTGTCAAACGCGGCGCCCGCTTTGGCGAGCCTGACGCAGTCGATGTTGCCATTGTTGAAATTGGCGGCACGGTGGGCGACATTGAATCCTTGCCGTTTTTAGAAGCGGTGCGTCAAATGAGCCTGCAGTTAGGGTCAAACAACACCGCCTTTGTGCATTTAAGTTATGTCCCTTGGATTGCGGCCGCAGGCGAGCTCAAAACCAAACCCACACAACACACGGCGAAGTTGCTGCGCGAAATTGGCATCCAAGCCGACGCTTTGTTGTGCCGTGCGGACCGCCCTATCCCCGACGAAGAGCGCCAAAAAATATCTCTGTTCTCTAATGTAGCGGAATGGGGCGTGATCTCCATGTGGGACGTAGACACCATTTACAAAGTTCCACGCATGCTCCATGAGCAAGGTTTAGACGGCCTGATTTGTGACAAATTGCGCTTGAATACGCCACCTGCGAACCTCAAGCGCTGGGATGATTTGGTGTATGAGACCGAACACCCGCAAGGCGAAGTCACGATTGCCATGGTTGGCAAGTACGTGGACCTCTCCGACAGCTACAAATCCGTCAACGAAGCCCTGCGCCACGCGGGCATGAAAAACCATGTTCGCGTCAAAATCGAACACGTGGACTCTGAAACGATTGACAGCGTCAGCGTCAACCAACTCGCCAAGTACGATGCCATTTTGGTTCCCGGTGGCTTTGGCAAACGCGGTATCGAGGGCAAGATCAGCACCGCCCGTTTTGCCCGCGAAAGCAAAGTTCCTTACCTTGGAATTTGCTTAGGGATGCAAGTGGCCACCATCGAATTTGCCCGCCATGTGGCCGGACTGAAAGACGCCAACAGCACCGAGTTCGAGCCTGACAACCCCAACCCAGTGATCGCACTCATCACCGAGTGGAAAGATGCTGACGGCTCCATCAAGACCCGCGATGCCAACTCCGACCTCGGCGGCACCATGCGCTTGGGCGCCCAAAGTTCTGACGTCGCCAAAGGCACGCTGGCGCACCGCATCTACGGCGATGTGGTAACCGAACGCCACCGCCACCGCTACGAAGCCAATGTGCGCTACCTCGATCAACTGCGCAATGCTGGCTTGGTTATTTCTGCCTTAACGCAGCGCGAACAACTCACCGAAATGGTAGAACTGCCGCAAAATATTCACCCTTGGTTTGTGGGCGTTCAGTTCCATCCTGAATTCAAATCCACCCCCT
>JAIPDD010000133.1 GCA_021737875.1 Sulfuritalea sp. | reverse complement strand
GGCAACCATTTGCAGCCCGGTCTTTTATGACCCTGAAGGAAAACGCCACCATGTCTAATGTTGTTTTGGAAAGCCCGCTCAACGGCATCAGCCGCTTGGGTGACCGGGTGCTGTCTGTCGATGGAAAACGGGTAGCCCTTGGCGAGTCTGTATTCATGGAAATCATCACCTTGCGCGGTGATGCACAAAATGTGCGTTTTGCGGATGCTGTGAAGCGCGTAACAGGACTCGCTTTGCCTGTGGCGGCCAACACCGCAAGTTTGGGCGGGGGGCGACAGTTGGTGTGGCTGGGCCCCGATGAGTGGATTCTCAAAGCGCCGCTTAACGTGCAAAACCCCAACGACGACGGTTTAGAAAGCGCCTTGCGCCTCGCCTTAGACGGCTTGCATTGTTCTGTGGTGCAAGTGGCCATCGGTTACATCACGCTCACCGTTCAAGGCGAAGGCGCGGCCGATTTGTTGTCACGCGGATGCCCGCTCGATTTTCACCCTCGCGTTTTTGCGGTCGGCGCGGTGGCGCAAAGCCATGTCGCTAAAGCCGGTGCGACGATCTTGTGTCTTGAAGCCGGTACGCGTTTTGAATTGACGGTGCGCCGCAGTTTTGCAGACTACCTGTTTCGCTGGCTGTGTGAAGCCGGTGCCGAATAAACCTAAGCTTTAGCGTTGTTTCCCTATGGCATATTCCTTAGGCATTGACACGGGCGGAACGTTCACGGATGTTGTTTTGTTGGATGCAAAACGCAAGGTCCTTGCCTCTGCCAAAAGCCTCACTACCCGCTTTGACCTCTCTGAGGGTATTGCCGCTTCTCTAGATAAATTACCTCAAGACTTGTTGACGCAGGTCACCTTAGTTTCCTTGTCTACGACCTTGACCACCAACTCGGTGGTAGAGGGCAAAGGCTCGCCCGTTTGCGTTTTGTTGCTCGGATATGAAGCGCTGCAAGTTAAAAGCAGCGGGCTCATCGACTTGCTTGGAAGTGAGGCCATTGTCTGCTTGCCAGGCGGGCACGATGCGGGCGGACTGCCGACCCAAACACTCGATGAAGCAGCGACACGCGCCGCCATTCTGAACCACAAAGACCGCGTCTCTGCCTTTGCTATTTCAGCCACGTTTGGGGTGCGCAACCCTGCGCATGAAATGCAAGTTCGGGCATGGGTGAAAGAGTTGTGTGATGTGCCTGTGACGTGTGGCCATGAATTGGCCTCCAGCCTAGGCGCGCCCCGGCGCGCCCTCACGGTTGCGCTGAACGCGCGGATGATTTTTCATGTCAAAGCACTGATTGAGTCCGTGCAAAAAACATTGGCCGATCGCTCGATCGATGCGCCGTTGATGATCGTCAAAGGCGACGGCTCTTTGGTGAACGTAGCCAGTGCGATGCAGCGCCCGGTGAGTACCGTGCTCTCGGGTCCTGCGGCCAGCGTGTTGGGCGCTTGCGCACTCAGCGGTTTGCAAGACGCGATTGTTGCCGACATGGGCGGAACGACGACCGATATCGCGGTGGTGCGTGGCGGTAAGCCCGCGCTGAGTTTTGATGGTGCCATGGTCGGAAACTGGCGACCGATGGTCGAGGCCGTCAAGGTGTATGCCATTGGCTTGGGCGGTGACAGCGAGGTACGACTGCATGGAGGGGATGGGCTCACCATCGGCCCGCGCCGCGTTGTTCCCTTGAGTTTGGTCGTCCACGAGCATCCGCATTTGTTGGCCGTGTTAGAGCGACAACAAAGCGAAACGCCCCATGCCAGCCAAATGCGTTTTGCTGTTCGCCTGCAAGGCGACGCGGCCCACCTCAGCCGCCTCAATGACGATGAGTTGTATGCCTGGGAATGCCTTGCCAAAGGCCCAGTGGATCTCGAGCGTGCCAATATCGAAAACCGCGCCTTGGCCCGCGCCATCGCCCGCTTAGAGCGCAAAGGCTTGGCGATTTACAGTGGCTTTACCCCCAGCGATGCCGCCCATGTTTTAGGAATGTCAAACCACTGGAGTGCGCCTGCCGCGGTGTTTGCCGCCCGTATTTGGGCGCGTCAGATGCGCCATATGTATGGGCTGGGAAAGTGGAAGCAGGGCGATGAAATCGGCCCTGCGCAAGACGTGGTGGCCAAGGTGGTTGACACCATTTGCCAAAAACTCATTGAAGCGGGCTTGAACGACGCAGGGCAAATGAACGAGTCCACCGCCGGCAAAGTGGCTGCTTTACTGACCACCATGGCGTTGGGAAAAAACAAGCCAGATTCTGAGAACGCAAGCGAGTCGGTTTTTCAGTTGCAGTTTTCGCCCACCATGCCCTTGGTCGGCGTAGGCGCACCGGCGGCAAGTTATTACCCTGCCGTGGCAAAAGGGCTGGGAGTCACACTGCGTTTGCCGCCGTTTGCTGAAGTTGCCAACGCCATTGGCGCAGTGTTAGGCGAAGTGTCTCAGCGCGTGCACCTGACCGTGACCCAACCGGTGCGCGGAACATTCAAAATATTCACAGCCCTTGGGCCCGTTGATTTCCCAGACTATGCCAGCGCGATAGGCCATGCCAAAGCGTTGGCGGCTAAAGAAGCCCATACCCGCGCAATGGACGCGGGCGCTGCCCACGCCGAGGTGGTCTTTAGCCAAAATGATAACAGCGTCAACAACGACATTGACGGCAATGTGTTCTTTGAAGCCGTCGTCACCGCAACCGCCTTTGGCCCACCGCGCACCAAGGCGCTGTAAACTGCCAGTCCCATGAACGCGCCGTCTCGTGCCCTGATCGCGGATGTTCTAGGTGGCTATGGCTTGCACTTGCGAGGAGCGTGGGAGCCGCAGGCCACTGATGCTTTGCCCGTGCTGGCAAATGGAAAAACCGCCGCCGTGGTGTGGATGGTCGGCGGCGTGGGTTCTAGCCAGTGGCCTGCGTTTTCCGCGTCCCCTTTTTACGCCGACGGTTTGCCAGACCCCTTAGACCGCTGGAGCCGAGCGATAGCCGAAGAACTGGCAGAGCGTTGGGGCGGCTTGGCGCTTTTTCCTTTTGACGGCCCTCCCTATTGGCCCTTTCAGCAATGGGCCGCCCGCGCTGAAACCTTGGATACCAGCCCCTTGATGCTGCGCTTGCATCCTAAGTATGGGCTGTGGCACGCCTACCGTTTCGCGCTGGCCTTGCCCGCAGTTTCGCCGGGTGATGCGCCTTTTTTAACTTCAAGTTCTGGCGTTGCTTTAGCTGGCGCAGATGTGTGTAAAAACTGCTCCGGCCAGCCTTGTTTACAGGCCTGCCCGGTTCAGGCTTTTGACGCCAAGGGCTACCAGCTCGATTCCTGCGCCGCCCACTTGCACAGCGCGCAGGGGCAAGACTGTATGCAAGCGGGTTGCTTGGCGCGGCATGCCTGCCCAGTGGGTACGGACTATGCATATGAACCTGCGCATGCTGCATTTCATATGCGGGCGTTTGCGGGTTCGCATTGATTCGCCAACAAGGTAATCCTTGTCAAAAGTGCTAATCTGTGAAAGATGAAATGACGTGAGGCTACTCGCCGTTTCTCATTGACGCATTTCTATAATCCACAGTCGCAATTGAAGCTTAGCCCGCACAGGGCCCAAATACACTTTGTTCGGTCTAAAAAAAGACCCACTTCCATTACCCCTAGGAGCTCCCGCAAATGGCCAAATTTCCTGAACGCGCCAAAGTTGTCATCATAGGCCAAGGCGGCATCGTCGGCGCCTCGGTGGTACACCATTTGATCGAACGCGGCTGGGACAACATTGTCGGGATCGACAAATCCGCGATTCCTACGGACGTTGGTTCTACCGCCCATGCGTCTGATTTTTGCTTCAATACGATGCACGATCAGATGACGATTTTCACGACCAAGTACAGCATCGACTTTTACGACAAGATGGGTCGGTATGAGCGCATCGGTGGCATCGAAGTGGCGCGGGTTGGTGATGATGAGCGCATGGTCGAGCTCAAGCGCCGTGTGGCCTCAGGCAAGGCTTTTGGCAACCGAGTGGAGATGATCACTCCGGCAGAGGCGAAAGCCAAGTTTCCTTTGTTAGAAGAAGACATGATTCAAGGGGCCCTGTGGGACCCTGATGCGGGCTTGGTCAAACCCCGCTCGCAAATGGTGGCGGGCGAGTTGGTAGATGCGGCGGTGGCCACGGGCAAGCTGCTTTCTTTTGCCAATACGGCGTGCACCGGCTTGCGCATTGAAAACGGCCGTATTCAGGGCGTTGAAACCACCAAAGGCTATATCGCTGCAGATTACGTAGTGGTGAGCGCCGGTTTATGGGGCCGCTTGATTGCAGGCATGGCGGGTGAAGATTTGCCCATCATGCCGGTGGACCACCCCCTCACGTTTTTCAAACCTTACCTTGAATTTGCAGGAACCGGCAAAGACATTGGCTACCCGCTGCTGCGTGACCAAGGCAACTCGGCCTATCTGCGCGATACCGGGGATCCAAAAACGCCTGAAGGCGGTCAGATCGAATGGGGCTATTACGAAGAAAAAAATCCGCGCATGTGCCACCCGCGCGATTTGTTGGAGAAAGAGCAAGCGCGCTTGTCGCCTTCGCAGCGCGACTTGGAGTTGGAGCAAATCATGGCGCCGCTGGAGCGGGCGATGGAGCTCACGCCGATCTTGGCCGAGCTTGGCTACGATGATAAATACTCCTTCAATGGCCTGTTGCAAGTGACGACTGACGGAAACCCTTCGATTGGTGAATCCTCCAAAGTGCGCGGCCTGTGGTACGCCGAGGCGGTGTGGGTCAAAGACGGCCCGGGCGTAGGAAAACTGCTGGCCGACTGGATGACCGATGGCCATACCCACCTGGACCACAGCCGCATTGATGTGGCGCGTTACTATCCGTTTCAGCAGGATGAGAAATACATTCACGATCGCTGCTACGAGGGCGCTTTCAAAATTTACAACCCCCCGGTGCACACCCGCGAGCCCTACAGCGCTGGACGTGGCATTTTTAAGAGCCCGTTTTACGAACGTGAAAAAGCCTTGGGCGCTTACTTTATGGAGCTCAGCGGTTGGGAGCGGGCGCATGGTTACGCCAGCAACGAGCATTTGTTCGAGGTCTATGGCGACAAAGTTCCGGTGCGGGCTAATGAGTGGGACAACCGCCATTTCTGGCGCGTGTCCAACGCCGAGCATTTGAAAATGTCGGAAGACGTGGGCATGATCAACATCTCCCACTTTGCGGAGTTTGATGTCGTAGGCCCAGACGCCGCCGACCTGTTGGAATACATCTGCGTTGCCAAAGTAGGCGGGGACACGCCCGTTGGCAAAGGGATTTACACCCACTTCCTAGACGCCAAGGGCGGTGTACGCGCCGACCTCACCGTCTTGCGTTTAGCCCAAGACCATTACCGCGTGATCGACGGGGCAGACGCGGGCCACCGCGACCTGACTTGGGTGCGCCGGATGGCGCAAGACCGGGGCGCCAAAGTCACTGTCACCGACACCACCACGCAATACGGTTGCTTGGGTGTGTGGGGCCCCAACGCCCGCACAA
>JAIPDD010000132.1 GCA_021737875.1 Sulfuritalea sp. | reverse complement strand
GGCAACCATTTGCAGCCCGGTCTTTTATGACCCTGAAGGAAAACGCCACCATGTCTAATGTTGTTTTGGAAAGCCCGCTCAACGGCATCAGCCGCTTGGGTGACCGGGTGCTGTCTGTCGATGGAAAACGGGTAGCCCTCGGTGAGTCGGCATTCATGGAAATCATCAGCTTGCGCGGTGACGCACAAGATGTGCGTTTCGCGGATGCTGTGAAGCGCGTGACAGGGCTCGCTTTGCCTGTGGCGGCCAATACCGCAAGTTTGGTCGGGGGCCGACAGTTGGTGTGGCTGGGTCCCGATGAGTGGATTCTCAAAGCGCCGCTTAACGTGCAAAACCCCAACGACGATGCTTTAGAAAGCGCCTTGCGCCTCGCCTTAGACGGCTTGCATTGTTCTGTGGTGCAAGTGGGCAGCGGTTACACCACGCTCACCGTTCAAGGCGAAGGTGCGGCTGATTTTTTGTCACGCGGATGCCCGCTCGATTTTCACCCTCGCGTCTTTGCGGTCGGCGCGGTGGCGCAAAGCCATGTCGCTAAAGCCGGTGCGACGGTCTTGTGTCTTGAAGCCGGTACGCGTTTTGAATTGACTGTCCGACGCAGTTTTGCGGACTATCTCTTTCGCTGGCTCTGTGGAGCCGGTGCCGAATAAACCAACGCATTAGCGTTTTTCCCTATGGCATATTCCTTAGGCATTGATACGGGCGGAACGTTCACGGACGTTGTTTTGTTGGACGCAAAACGCAAGGTCCTTGCCTCTGCCAAAAGCCTCACCACACGCTTTGACCTGTCCGAGGGCATTGCCGCTTCTTTAGATAAATTACCCCAAGACTTGTTGACGCGGGTCACTTTGGTTTCTTTGTCCACCACCTTGACCACCAACTCGGTCGTTGAGGGCAAAGGCTCTCCCGTTTGCGTTTTTTTGCTCGGGTATGAAGCGCTGCAAGTTAAAAGCAGCGGGCTGATCGACCTGCTTGGAAGTGACGCGATTGTCTGTTTACCAGGCGGGCACGATGCGGGTGGGCTTCCGACCCAAACACTGGATGAAGCTGCAACACGCGCCGCTATTCTGAGCCACAAAAACCGCGTCTCTGCCTTTGCTATTTCTGCCACGTTTGGGGTGCGCAACCCTGCGCATGAAATGCAAGTGCGGGCGTGGGTGAAAGAGTTGTGTGATGTGCCTGTGACGTGCGGCCATGAGTTGGCATCCAGCCTAGGCGCACCGCGCCGCGCACTCACGGTTGCGCTCAACGCGCGAATGATTTTTCATGTCAAAGCGCTGATCGATTCCGTTCAAAAAACCTTGGCTGATCGCGCGATAGATGCCCCTTTGATGATTGTCAAAGGCGACGGTTCTTTGGTGAACGTAGCCAGTGCGATGCAGCGCCCGGTCAGTACCGTGCTCTCTGGGCCGGCGGCCAGCGTGTTGGGCGCTTGCGCACTCAGCGGTCTGCAAGACGCGATTGTTGCTGACATGGGCGGCACGACGACCGATATCGCGGTGGTACGTGGTGGCAAACCCGCGCTGAGTTTTGATGGTGCCATGGTCGGAAACTGGCGACCGATGGTCGAGGCCGTCAAGGTGTATGCCATTGGCTTGGGCGGTGACAGCGAGGTACGTCTGCATGGTGGTGACGGCCTCACCATCGGCCCGCGTCGCGTTGTTCCCTTGAGTCTGGTTGTTCACGAGCATCCGCATTTGTTGGCCGTGTTAGAGCGACAACAAAACGAAACGCCCCACGCCAGCCAAATGCGTTTTGCCGTTCGCCTCCAGGGCGACGCGGCCCACCTCAGTCGCCTCAATGACGATGAGTTGTATGCGTGGGAGTGCCTTGCCAAAAGCCCGGTGGATTTAGAGCGAGCCAACATAGAAAACCGCGCTTTGGCCCGCGCTGTCGCCCGATTGGAGCGCAAAGGCTTGGCGATTTACAGTGGCTTTACCCCCAGTGACGCCGCCCATGTTTTAGGAATGTCAAACCACTGGAGTGCGCCTGCGGCGGTGTTTGCTGCCCGTATTTGGGCGCGTCAGATGCGCCATATGTATGGGCTGGGTAAGTGGAAGCAGGGCGATGAAATCGGCCCCGCGAAAGACGTGGTGGCCAAGGTGGTTGACACTATTTGTCAGAAACTCATTGAAGCGGGCTTGAACGACGCGGGGCAAATGAACGAGTCCACCGCCGGAAAAGTGGCGGCCTTGCTGACCACCATGGCCTTGGGAAAAAACAAAGAAGCAGATTCCGAGAACGCAAGCGAGTCGGTTTTTCAGTTGCAGTTTTCGCCCGCCATGCCCTTGGTCGGCGTAGGCGCACCGGCGGCAAGTTATTACCCAGCCGTGGCAAAAGGGCTGGGAGTCACACTGCGTTTGCCGCAGTTTGCTGAAGTCGCTAACGCCATTGGCGCAGTGTTGGGCGAAGTGTCTCAGCGCGTTCACCTGACCGTGACCCAACCCGTGCGCGGCACATTCAAAATATTCACAGCCCTCGGCCCAATTGATTTCCCAGACTATGCCAGCGCGATAGACCACGCCAAAGAATTGGCAGGCAAAGAAGCCTACACCCGCGCAATGGACGCGGGCGCTGCCCATGCCGAGGTGGTCTTTAGCCAAAGCGATAACAGCGTCAACAACGACATTGACGGCAACGTCTTTTTTGAAGCCGTCGTCACCGCAACCGCCTCCGGCCCACCGCGCACCAAGGCGCTGTAAATTGCCCGCCCCATGAACGCGCCTTCTCTCGCCCAGATCGCATATGTTTTAAGTAGCCATGGCTTGCACTTGCGCGGCGCGTGGGAGCCGCAAGCGGCCGATGCTTTGCCCGTGCTTGCCAATGGCAAAACCGCCGCCGTGGTGTGGATGGTCGGCGGCGTGGGTTCTAGCCAGTGGCCTGCGTTTTCTGCGTCCCCTTTTTACACCGATGGTTTGCCAGACCCCTTAGACCGCTGGAGCCGAGCGATCGCCGAAGAACTGGCAGAGCGTTGGGGCGGCTTAGCTCTTTTCCCTTTTGAAGGCCCGCCCTATTGGCCCTTTCAGCAATGGGCCGCCCGCGCTGAAACCTTGGATACCAGCCCCTTGATGTTGCGCCTACATCCCACGTACGGGCTGTGGCACGCCTACCGTTTCGCGCTGGCCTTGCCCGCGGTGTCGCCGGGCGATGCGCCTTTTTTAACGGCAAGTTCTGGCGTTGCTTCAGCTGGCGCAGATGTGTGTATGAACTGTTCCGGCCAGCCTTGTTTACAAGCCTGTCCGGTTCAGGCCTTTGACGTCAAGGGCTACCAGCTCGATGCCTGCGCAACGCATCTGCACAGCCCGCAAGGGCAAGACTGTATGCAAGCGGGCTGCTTGGCGCGTCGGGCCTGTCCCGTGGGCACGGACTATGTGTATGAACCTGCGCATGCTGCATTTCATATGCGGGCGTTTGCGGGCTCACATTGATTCGCCAACAAGGCAACCCTTTTCAAAAGTGCTAATCTGTGAAAGATGAAATGACGTGAGGCTACTCGCCGTTTCTCATTGACGCATTTCTATAATCCACAGTCGCAATTGAAGCTTAGCCCGCACAGGGCCCAAATACACTTTGTTCGGTCTAAAAATGACCTACTTCCATTACCCCCTAGGAGCTCCCGCAAATGGCCAAATTTCCTGAACGCGCCAAAGTTGTCATCATTGGCCAAGGCGGCATCGTTGGCGCCTCCGTGGTGCACCATTTGATCGAACGCGGCTGGGACAACATTGTCGGTATCGATAAATCTGCGATTCCCACCGACGTTGGGTCTACCGCCCACGCGTCTGACTTTTGCTTCAACACGATGCACGACCAGATGACGATTTTCACGACCAAGTACAGCATCGACTTTTACGACAAGATGGGCCGCTATGAGCGCATCGGTGGCATCGAAGTGGCCCGGGTCGGTGACGATGAACGCATGGTCGAGCTCAAGCGCCGTGTGGCCTCAGGCAAAGCCTTTGGCAACCGGGTGGAGATGATCACTCCCGCAGAGGCCAAAGCCAAGTTCCCGTTGTTAGAAGAAGACATGATTCAAGGGGCCTTGTGGGACCCCGATGCAGGTTTGGTTAAACCGCGCTCGCAAATGGTGGCGGGCGAATTGGTGGACGCGGCGGTGGCCTCAGGCAAACTGCTTTCTTTTGCCAATACAGCATGTACCGGCTTGCGCATTGAAAACGGCCGTATCCAAGGCGTAGAAACCACCAAGGGCTATATCGCTGCAGATTACGTGGTGGTGAGCGCCGGTTTATGGGGCCGCTTGATTGCAGGCATGGCGGGCGAAGATTTGCCCATCATGCCGGTAGACCACCCACTCACGTTTTTTAAACCTTACCTTGAATTTGCCGGTACGGGCAAAGACATTGGCTACCCGCTGCTGCGTGACCAAGGCAACTCGGCGTACCTTCGTGATACTGGGGACCCCAAAACGCCTGAAGGCGGTCAGATTGAGTGGGGCTATTACGAAGAAAAAAATCCGCGCATGTGCCACCCGCGTGATTTGTTGGAGAAAGAGCAAGCTCGCTTGTCGCCTTCGCAGCGCGACTTGGAGCTTGAGCAAATCATGGCGCCGCTGGAGCGGGCGATGGAGCTCACGCCGATCTTGGCAGAGCTGGGCTACGACGATAAATATTCCTTCAATGGTTTGTTGCAAGTAACGACGGACGGAAACCCTTCGATTGGTGAATCCTCCAAAGTGCGCGGCCTGTGGTACGCCGAGGCGGTGTGGGTCAAAGACGGCCCGGGCGTCGGAAAACTGCTGGCCGATTGGATGACCGATGGCCATACGCACTTAGACCACAGCCGCATTGACGTGGCACGTTACTACCCGTTTCAACAGGATGAAAAATACATCCACGACCGCTGCTACGAGGGCGCTTTCAAAATTTACAACCCACCGGTGCACACCCGCGAGCCCTACAGCGCCGGACGTGGCATTTTTAAGAGCCCGTTTTACGAACGCGAAAAGGCCTTGGGCGCTTACTTTATGGAACTCAGCGGTTGGGAGCGGGCGCATGGCTACGCCAGCAACGAGCATTTGTTCGAGGTCTATGGCGACAAAGTTCCGGTGCGCGCCAACGAGTGGGACAACCGCCATTTCTGGCGCGTGTCCAACGCCGAGCATTTGAAAATGTCGGAAGACGTGGGCATGATCAACATCTCTCACTTTGCTGAGTTCGATGTCGTAGGCCCAGATGCTGCCGACCTGTTGGAATACATCTGCGTTGCCAAAGTCGGTGGTGACACACCGGTTGGCAAAGGGATTTACACCCACTTCCTAGACTCCAAGGGCGGTGTACGCGCCGACCTCACCGTCTTGCGTTTAGCCCAAGACCATTACCGCGTAATCGACGGGGCAGACGCGGGCCACCGCGACCTGACTTGGGTGCGCCGGATGGCGCAAGACCGGGGCGCCAAAGTCACTGTCACCGACACCACCACGCAATACGGTTGCTTGGGTGTGTGGGGCCCCAACGCCCGCACAA